>NZ_JACEHK010000001.1:600000-773720 GCF_025377685.1 Anaerobacillus sp. CMMVII
GCCCTAGTATTAGCAGAACATGGGTTAAACCCAATTGTTGTAGAGCAGGGAATGGACGTCGATAAAAGGAAAGTTGCTGTTGAGAGGTTTTGGAAATACGGAGAACTTGACACAAATTCTAATGTTCAATTTGGAGAAGGTGGGGCAGGAACATTTTCCGATGGTAAATTAACAACAGGCATAAAAAATACTAGAATTCCGAAAGTGTTTAATGAATTAATAGAAGCTGGTGCTCCAGCAGAAATCGCCTACCTATCAAAACCTCATATTGGAACTGACATTTTGATAACGGTTTGTAGGAATATTCGAAAAAAAAATCGAACGACTAGGTGGAGAAGTGCGTTTCGAAACAAAAATGAAGGAACTTATTATTGAAAATGGTGCAGTTAGAGGCGTGCTACTAGAACAACAAGGAAAAACAGAGTCAATTGAAACTGATGCAGTGGTACTCGCGATCGGCCATAGTGCCAGGGATACATTTTATATGTTAAAGGATTTAGGTGTAGACATGATACCGAAGCCTTTTGCAGTAGGTGTCCGTATTGAACATCTCCAAAAATCCATTGATGAACAGCAATTCGGTTCTTTTGCCAGTAGTCCCCTACTTGGCGCATCTGAATATAAGTTGAACGCACATCTTGCTAATGGAAGAGGTGCTTACACGTTTTGTATGTGTCCTGGAGGTCATGTTGTTGCTGCTGCATCAGAAAAAAATACAGTCGTTACAAATGGTATGAGCTATAGTGCAAGAAGTGGTGAAAATGCTAACAGTGCATTGCTTGTTTCTGTCTCACCAAATGATTTTAATGGAGACATTTTGGGGGCTATTGAATTTCAAAGAAAACTAGAACGAAAAGCCTTTGAAGTTGGTGGCAGAAATTATTACGCACCAGTCCAACTGGTTGGAGACTTCTTAGCAGATAAACCTAGTAAACAACTCGGGCGTGTTATCCCAACTTATACCCCAGGTGTCACACCTACGGATTTAAGAGAATGTCTTGATGAATTTATCGTTGATAGTTTAAAAGATGGCTTACGAGCAATGGATAAAAAACTTGCGGGCTTTATCAAACACGATGCTGTTTTATCAGCTGTAGAAAGCCGAAGTTCATCACCAGTTACAATTAGGCGAAATCCGCTGACATTTGAGTCAAACATCAAAGGGTTATACCCTTGTGGTGAAGGGGCAGGTTATGCTGGAGGAATCACGTCTAGTGCTGTTGACGGCATTAAATGTGCAGAAGCGTTAATGGAGATTGAAGTTTAGATCTCGTCACAATGTAAAACTGAAAAATAGTATGTTTCACAGGCATTGTCGATAATAAATCATGAAACGTCTGTGAAACAGAAACTTCGGGGGAAAACCTTTTAGGAGGAAACCAATTTGAATAAGGAATTGTCACAAGAACAACGTGAAGTACTACTCGGAACCTTAAAAGTTCGTTTTGAGAAAAACATGAACCGCCATAAAGATCTTGAATGGGATAAAGTACAAGCTAAGATCGAAACTAATCCTGAAAAACTGTGGTCCCTCAATGAAATGGAAGGAACTGGCGGTGAACCTGATGTAGTTGACCATGATAATAAGACGGGCGAATACATTTTTTATGATTGTTCAGCGGAAAGTCCTAAAGGTCGTAGAAGTGTTTGTTACGACCATGAAGCACTAGAATCAAGGAAAAAGCACAAGCCAGAAAATAACGCTATCGATATGGCAACTGCCATGGGCATTGAACTTTTAACGGAGGAACAATACCGAAAGCTGCAGGAACTTGGAAGTTTTGATATGAAAACGTCGAGCTGGGTGCAAACACCTGCAAATATTAGAAAACTCGGCGGAGCCATCTTTTGTGATCGTCGCTACGACACTGTCTTTGTATACCACAATGGAGCAGAATCCTACTATGCTGCAAGAGGTTTCCGTGGCTCGCTAAGGGTATGAATATTGCAGACACAGTGGCACTGCGAAGTGGAATTTACCCGGATAAAATAAAAAATAGTCTAATATAATAAGAAGCCAAAATAAGCATTTAAGTGAATGAAATAATGCATATTTTGGCTTCTTTGAGATTTATAGTTGTTTTACTAACGCATCCTTTAGTTTAAGATAATTTTTCATGGCAACAATAAATTTAGAGATTTGGAGAAACCTTATGGATATTCAAGAACAGCTCAATCAACATTTAAAAGAGATTGATAGACTAAAAAAAATATACTATTAAAAAGTGAAAAGGGGATATAGTGGTGGCAAAGAAAAGAAATAATCAAGACTGGGTAGAGGCTAAAAAGATCTGTCGATTAAATGATTCAGATATACAAATGGCGAAGGAACTAGGGATGAAACCAAAGTCTTTAATTAAAAATATCCCTGTGCCTAATGAACAATGGAAAGCACCTGTAAAACTATGGGTTCGTGAGTTATATGAAGAAAAGTTTGGAAGGATCCTAACCGCTACGTCATCTCTCAATAAAGAAAAAAACAAAAACGAGGAGTTTTACGATAAGGAGTTGCCGTTTTGATGAAATCTAAGGTACCTAATGAAGAAATAAAAGTTATTTTAAGAGCAGCTGATGAAATTATTGCACGAGGTGGAAGAACACTTCTCGCCAAAATATTAAAGGGTTCACGAGAAAAGAAAGTATTAGAGTTGGGCTTAGATAGTTGTCCTGTATATGGTTATTTTAAGTCAGAGAAGTTAGAAGAAATTATTCAAAAGATTGATTGGATGGTTGACTATGATTTCCTAGATATTGAGTATCATGGAAAACTACCAATGATCATTTTACAGAACGGGGCTGGCAGATTGAGTCCGATCAATATACGGATGAGCTTTTAAATCAATGGAGGCAATGGTTAAAACATGGGCAGCAAAGTCCAGATATGACCTATTTAAAGGATCGGAATAGGGAGTTGATTCTATTACTTCTAGAGAAGATAAAATATTCAGGAGATCAATCGCTTATCCCTTATTTAAAATTATGGGAGAAAGTTGATTATAAGAAGGTAAGAGCTGAGATTTTAAAAACCATAGATGTATTGGAATACAAAAAGCCGGTGGATGTTCAGGCTGCACAGGATAGAACAGAGTCTATCAATGAGGCTTTAAAGGGCTCAGCACCGCAAGATCTTCTTTTAAAATGCTGGGAATGTAGCAAGCGATTTACTTTTACAATAGCGGAGCAGAAATTTTATAAGCAGAAAGGTTTTGCATTACCGAAAAGATGTAAAAAATGCCGAAGCGATAGGGGGTGATTTCTTTTTAGTTTATTTGTAAGAATCTACATACAGTAAAGGTTGTATCTTAATATTTATAGGTGATTGGTTTCACAAAACGTACCTGATTACGGAGGAGGTAGTTTAACATTAGTAGTGGGGAGGCTAGATTATTATAAATTTTCTTAACGGATAGAAACGATAAGGTATTGTCAAAAAATGGGAATTAATTGACAAATGTAAGAATTCTATTAAACTATAAATAGTTGTACCCTCAAACTCTTCTTTATTATGTTAGCTACTCTTCCAAGGCTTTATTTGCATTTTAATTTCTCCAATTTAAGACACATTATAATTCTTCTTTTCACTCGCAATAACGCTCACTAATTTTTAAAAATCTTTCCTGAATTCAAATGAAATATAAATGGAGATAATTCATTTATGGCGAAGTATGGAGTTTCTGAATACGGTTTATGATTCCGATTGAGGTCTATTAAAGGTCAGTGAAGGTAACGCCAAATTTTAATAGTAGAAGAAATTGAGGAAAGAACGGATTTCAAATTAATTAAGTCATTTACGCTACCTGAATAATTTTAAAGTTAGTCCACTAATTTTTTTACAATAGTTTATTGAGGGTCCTGTAAAAGACATGACCATTGGATAGGAGAAGGGATGCTATGGGATTTGAAGAAGAATACCAGATCTTTATGAATGCTCACTTACAGACAAGAACCGGTGAATGTTTGCGGCGCTTAGAAGAGGGTCACAAACATGCTGAAATGTTGTTTTTGAAAGAAGTGTGGTGGCCTTTATTTCACCATTTTCGGTATCTGTATCCAGAATATGAAGTCAATGATTTCAAGGATGGCGTAAGGTATTTGGATTTTGCTTATATCCGGCCCGCTATCCGAATTTGCTTTGAGATTGACGGATACGGCCCTCACTTAAAGAACATAAGCAGATGGCAATTTTCCGACAGCTTGGAACGTCAAAACCAGTTGGTGATTGACGGATGGACCGTGATACGCTTTTCTTATGACCAAGTTAAAGAGAAGCCTCGTCGATGCCAACAAATTGTTCAGCAAGTGATTGGCCGATGGGTGGGGGATGAACTTGACCTGACCACCTTATCCTTAGTAGAAAAGGAAGTGCTGCGTCTAGCGATTCGAAAAGGAGAAGTCATATACCCTATAGAAGTCGAGAAGTATTTGAAGCTAAGTGGCAAGACGGTAAAAAAAGTTCTTTCTCAACTAGTCGATAAAAAGATGCTAATTCCCGCATCAGGGGTCGTGAGGGTCCGCTCTTATCGGCTGGGGGATCAGGTTAAGAACCCAATCTGATAAATAAACGGAGAAATTTCTCTTATTTAGTAATTAGCACTGAAAATAGCTTAAATAGACGGAGAAATTCCGCCTATTGATGCGAAAAACCTTAAATTGGGTAATTTTTCTTTGAATAACCGGAAAATCTCCCCTTATATCCCCCGGAACGAGCTCTATTCTGCATTTAACCGGAAAACCTCCGCTTATTTTACTATTGCTAGTTACTCAATTATTGACAATACTTCTTATTTAATGGAGGTGAGAGCAGAAGTGGTACATTCTTATGCCCGTAATCAACCTTTTTCAAGGTAGTTATGATGCATAGGCAAAGAGGTGGGAACCGAGTACTATAGGTATTCGGGTTATTCACCTGTATGTGATAGCGGAGTGGGATAAAGATTATTGTCGTAAACCCTAAAATAAACATTAGCAAAGAACAGTGACACCTCGAAAAATTTGTTCCGCAAGAATGTTTCACGGTCGTTGTCGATAATTCATCAAACATCTGTGAAACAAGAACTTCGGGGAGTCATAGTGAAACCTTAAGCCTTAAAATTTTGTCGAACCATTGATTATTGACAAGTTTAGCAGAACATGAAATTATGTATACAGATAGCCTCACATTGCCTCGTGCTTACTCACATTTATTTAAACCTTCTTAACTTGAAATCCCTGAAAAGTAAAAACTACTAATGAATTAAACCCCTGTTTTGGAACCACTTCAAAATTGAACTTCGAGTTACCCTACCTTAACACCCTTTTCTACTAAACTCTTTCTACCAAAACTGTTCAAAAAACCAATCAGCAAAGGAGTGTGAAATCGAATAACGAACCAACTAGGACTAGGTATATTTTATGGTATTTAAATTATTTGAAGGAGGATTACTAATGGGTCACGACATTTCAGGCTTTAATAAAGCAGGAGAAGAAATTGCTTATGCACGATTTAGCATGGGGAATTATAATGCCATTATACTGTACAGTTTACTAGATGCAGATGATTACTATGCAGGAGTTAGTGGATCAGGCAAGGGTTCTACTTTTTCAACACAACAAATTGAAAAGGCTTTGAATTCATATCAACAGATATACAGTAATGGTAATTCTACCATGTCGGAAAATGATTCCTTAGATTGGGATCAAAAACAAATTCTAGATTTTTACTTAACTGTTTAGCAACAGCACAAAGAGAAGGGAGTGTGGGAGTGTTTTTTGGCTAATTTTTTTTAAGAATGTTTGCTGAATTCTTCTACTTGTCTCAGTTCCCACTATAGTAGCAATTACTTCATATGTAACAAATTTGCATTCCTCTGCCCGCCAATCTATGGGTTTTTTAACTCCCTAAAAATCACCAGTTAAACTTAGAAATACTATTAAACAGCTACTTTCATACCGACAAAACCATCCTTGTACTCTATTTAATATTACCCATTACCAAATATAGAAGTTCCATCCTTTGGCCTTTGTTAAGGTACTAAGATTTGGTTTTCATTAAAAAAGCATGGGGAAAGCATAGAAACGGTTCTTGTGGATTCTGTAGGAAGCAGCAGAACCGTTCCCACGCTTCTTTTGATATAATATAAAGAAAAACGGTGTCTCTCATTTACTTAGTAAAGCTATTCATTTAAAAATGAATGACAGAGTTATGGTTGATAAAAAATACGAAAAAATGTGTCAGTAACAATAGCAATCTTACTTATTCTACTATATATAGTTAAAATGCTCTTATGTATAAACTGGCACTTTTGTACCAGGTCGACTTGAACTAGGGAATTCTTACATGATCGGACACTAAAGTGAGTATTTCTAGAGATTTTTATACATTTGAAGAAAATTGAGCTAATAGAATAATCATTATAGAAAATTATAAATGAACGGGAGGCGCATGTTAATGAAATGGTCAGAAGTTCGTCAGCTTTTCCCAGAACGTTGTGTCTTAATAGAGGTACTAAAATCAAAAACTATAGGTAGAGAAAGAGTGATTGATGAAATGTCAGTTATTGATCAATTTGAGAACGGCAATGCTGCATGGAAAGTGTATAAAAAACTAAATGCTGAAAATCAAAGCCGTGAATTATATATCTTTCACACAAATAATGAGGAAATAAAAGTAATTGAGCAACCGTATATTGGAGTGCGAAGAAGAGTATGAAATTTGAAATGGATGACTATTTGCCCCTAGTTTCTGCCCGGGTTGAATACATTGGAAGGAAAAAAACTTTTAGTAACGTCCTACTAGATACTGGGTGTTCTTCAACCATATTAGATACGGATTTATGTGAAGAAATCGGACTATTACTTGATTTAGAAAAAGCTACAACGAGAAAAATGTATGGAATTGGCGGCACTGAAATCTGTATAGAACAAAAGTGAGCCATATGACAATTGATAAGTTCCAAATCAATGACTTTACTATACAGCTTGGTGATGTTAGAGAAATGCATGGTTTTGATGGGATCATAGGCAGCGATTTTTTTCTAGCAAATAGATTAATCATCGACTTTGTAAATATGGAAGTTCGAAAAAATTAAAAAGGCAACTAACCCTTATGCGGAAGTTGCCTTTTCACGATATGTAATCACAACTCCGACTTGATTAAACCTCTTTATTCATCTCCAATTCTCACACTCAACTGTGTCTTGCATCCTCTTGATTATATGTTTCCTATCTCAAATCAAATTATCTTTAACATGTTCATTCTTTAATCTATAAGGGGAAGTTTTCATAGAGTGCGCCTTTGATAGCATAATTTATGAACTTGAAATCATAGAAACGGTTCTTGTGATTTTGTAGGAAGCAGCAGAATCGTCCCCACGCTTTCAATGATGTTTAATTTGTATGGTATAAACTTAGCTTTTTAATGGTGTAAATACTTATGTGAAAATTTACAATTAAATAATAAATTGAAAGGAGGCCATTTTTTAATCTTTTTGTAAGCGCTTTATAAGGTCGTATCAAAATCCTTTATGGGGGAATGCACAAGTGAGAAGAAAGTTTAAAAAGTTTGTATCATTATTTCTTATTGCTCTTTTGTTAATCCCGTCAGGCTTAATTCCGCAGGCAGCAGAAGCGGGAGAACAGAAAGTGACGGAAACGGTCTATCACGAAACTTTTGAAAGCGGTTTAGGCGTTGCAACCCAAGCAGGTAACGCAAGATTGGAACCGGTCTCCAACAAAGCTTTTGAAGGCAATGATAACGGTAAAGCTATTTATGTAAATGGGAGAACGAATAACTGGGACGGAGTTGACATCCAATTCAGCGACGTCAACATGGAAAATGGAAAAACCTATACGATTACATTTACAGGTTTTGTAGATGAAAGTGTGAGTGTTCCTGTAGGCGCACAAGCATTACTTCAGAATGTAGACAGCTATAATGGTTTGTATGTACAAGCTGATATTGTTGCCGGACAAGTTTTTACATTAACCGGTAAATATACTGTTGATACAAGCAAAGATAGAGCGCTACGCATTCAATCGAACGATGCCGGGAAAACCGTTCCGTTCTACATTGGAAATATCCTCATCACGACTGAAAAAACGACTGCACCAGTAACCGATAAAGTAGTCTTTCATGAAACATTTGAAAGTGGTGTAGGTGTTGCGACACAAGCAGGTAACGCAAAATTGGAAGCGGTCTTAGATAAAGCCTTTGATGGTAATGATAACGGGAAAGCTATCTATGTCAGCGGGCGAACGAATAACTGGGACGGAGTTGACATTAAATTCAGCGACGTCAACATGGAAAATGGAAAAACCTATACGATTACATTTAGAGGTTATGTAGATGAAGGCGTGAGTGTTCCTGTAGGCGCACAAGCATTACTTCAGAATGTAGATAGCTATAATGGTTTGTATGTTCAAGCGGATTTTGTTGCCGGACAAGCCTTTACATTGACAGGTCAATATACGGTTGATACAAGCAAAGATAGAGCACTGCGCATTCAAACGAACGATGCTGGAAAAGCGGTTCCTTTCTACATCGGAGATATCCTAATCACTGGGAAGGAAGCTACAGGCGGTGGAGAGCAGCCAGTACCAGCGGAACCTAGACCACCTGCGAAAGAATTCACAACGATTACATTTGAAGATGGTACAACAGGTGGATTTGAACCTAGAGGTAGTACTGAGGTCCTGACTGTAACGGATGAAGCGAACCATACTGATGGTGGTTCTTATGCTTTAAAAGTTGAAGACAGATCTCAAAATTGGAATGGTCCATCGCTACGTGTTGATCAATATATTGAAATTGGTCAAGAATATCATATTTCCGCTTGGGTGAAATTAATCGAACCTTCAAGCTCACAGCTTCAGTTGTCCACACAAATTGGTAGTGGCGATAGCGCAAGCTACAATAACATTCAAGGGAAAACAATTAGTGCCCAAGACGGTTGGGTTAAATATGAAGGAACCTACCGTTATAACAGTGTTGGCAACGAATACGTAACGATTTATGTAGAAAGCTCAAATAATAGTACGGCATCTTTCTATATTGATGATATTACTTTTGCGCCTACTGGTTCGGGACCGGTTGACATCGAAAAGAATCTAACTCCAATCAAAGATGTATATGCAGACTATTTCTTAATTGGGAATGCAATCTCTTCTGCAGATATGGAAGGAGTTAGACTAGAGCTACTTAACAAGCACCACAATCTTACTACAGCAGAAAATGCAATGAAACCAGGCTATAACTATAATGCTCAAGGGGAATTTGATGTTGCTGCTGCAGATCAGTTAGTTGAAAAAGTGATAGCAGAAGGGCTGCTTATGCATGGGCACGTCCTTGTATGGCACCAGCAATCACTTGATTCACAGCATACTGCTGCAGATGGAACTCCTTTAAGTCGTGAAGAAGCACTAAATAATTTAAGGACACACGTGAAAACGGTTGTCGAGCATTATGGTAATAAATATGATGGGGATAAACACATCATTTCTTGGGATGTTGTTAACGAAGCAATGAACGATAACCCACCAAACCCTTCAAATTGGAAAGGTGCATTACGTCAGTCTGGTTGGTACAGAGCGATCGGAACAGATTATGTAGAGCAAGCTTTCCTAGCAGCAAGAGAAGTACTAGATGAAAATGGCTGGGATATTAAGCTTTATTACAATGACTACAATGATGATAATCAAAACAAGGCAGAAGCTATTTATCAGATGGTAAAAGAAATCAATGAGAATTATGCAGTAGAGAATAATGGGAAACTACTAATCGATGGGATTGGTATGCAAGGACACTACAATTTAAACACGAACCCGGAAAATGTAAGACTTTCTTTAGAAAAATTTATTTCCCTAGGTGTAGAGGTTGGTGTGACTGAGCTTGATATTACTGCTGGAAGCAACAACGTACAAACAGAAGAACAAGCAAATGCTCAAGCTTATTTATATGCACAATTATTTAAACTTTATAAAGAACACGCTGAACATATCTCTCGCGTAACATTCTGGGGTTTAAATGACGCAACAAGCTGGAGAGCTGCTCAAAGTCCATTGTTGTTCGATAAGGACTTGCAAGCAAAACCAGCGTACTATGCTGTAATTGATCCAGAAGGATTTATTGCAAATTATGAACAGGATGAGAAAGAGGCAAATCAAGGAACAGCTAAGTTCGGGACTCCTGTAATCGGTGGAGGAATAGATGAAATTTGGCAAGATGCACCGACACTTTCAATTGACCGCTATCAGGCGGCATGGCAAGGAGCAAATGGTGTAGCTAAAGTTTTATGGGATTATGATAACCTCTATGTTTTACTTCAGGTTAGTGACTCAGAACTTGATAAATCAAGTCCAAATCCATGGGAGCAAGATTCAATTGAAGTATTTGTGGATGAGAACAATGGTAAAACATCGTTCTATCAAGAGGATGATGGACAATATAGGGTGAATTTTGATAATGAAACTACCTTCAATCCAACTAGCATTGCCGCTGGTTTCGAATCTGAAACTTATAAATCTAGCAATGGCTACACAGTTGAAGTGAAGATCCCTTTCAAAACGATTACTCCAGAAAACAACACAAAGATCGGCTTCGATTTACAGATTAATGATGGTAAAAATGGTGCCCGTCAAAGTGTAGCAACATGGAACGACACGACAGGGAATGCATACCAAGACACGTCTGTTTTTGGTGTCTTGACGCTTGTAAAATCAACGGTTGAACAACCAGAACCAGGACAACCAGAGCCAGGTCAGCCAGAACCGGGTCAACCAGAACCAGGACAACCGGAGCCAAAGCAACCTAAACCAGATAAGCCAGAGAAATCTGAGAAACCTGAGAAACCTGAGAAGTCTGAGAAAATTGAGAAACCAGTAGATGGGAAGAATAAACTTCCTAATACTGCTACAAATACATTCAATTTTTTACTTCTAGGATTGATCATGGTACTCGCTGGTACTATTTTCTTAAAGATTAATAGAAGAAGAGCTTAACGGGGTTACAAAAAAGGAAGAGACTGATCACATTGTAACGGGTTTAGTTATTAGGTGCAAAATTAAAGATAACAGATAGATTGGCGTTGAAACTGAAAACAGTTTTAACGCCTTTTTTTGAAATTTCAACGTATTAGGAACAAATGTCATTAAAATTGGTTAGGAAAATGGCATTGTGTTTTTAATGAATTTCATAATTCATTATCTTCGCTCCTACATTTAGATTGATATAGCTTGGATTCACTCAAGTAGAAATAGATTATGGAAGGAGGCAAAATGAAGCCATTTCTTGAGTCAAATACCTCTCCAAAACGATATCCAATTCTTTAAAGTTGATCATAAGAAATCGAATTATGAATTATATTGATATTTATTAACGGGAAATTCCATTTTTACATTAAAATAGAGGAAGTGAAGTTATTGAGGGAACGAAGCAGGTTAGTGAAAGAAGATTTGTTTTTTGTATCGCTTAAGATGAAAAATGTACAAAAAAAAATAAAAAGAAATGTTGAGGGACATACAAGGATGTTAGCCCTAGGATTAATTAAACATTTCTTTTTATTTAAGAATTACTAACAAATGATAAATTAAAGGCTATTAGTTATTTACGCCCTTATCTAAGCTATCAATATGAACAAGAATTGTTTTATGAGCACTGGCAAAGCTACTTTCGACTAATTCACAGCCCCCATTGCTGTATATCCATAGAATTTTGTATTCCTTATCTTCAAAATATACAATATCACCTATTTGAAACATTAACCCTCCTGTATAGACCTAGGGCTAACGTATTAACTATAAAGTAAATAAAGATGATTAGATATAGGTCGAATAACCTATATAAATATGTATTATGAACTAGTAGTAGAAATTTTACTGATACGTTTTTTCAATAATACAAACGGAGTCGACTGCAGAACAAGGCTGACGCTTATTCAACTATTGAACAGACTTTTACAAATGGAATCAGTGTTTCTTCATTTTAAATTATTAATTTCGCAAAATCTTCTCTAGTGCTTTTCCCATGATTTCATCGACTTCTGTTTTCGTACGTCCTTTTTTCTTCGCCTTCGTAACATAATGGGGATAGACATTTGCAACACTCATTGTATAGACCTTATGTTTTGCTACGATACACATCCTCTTTTACATGGTTTTCTTTATTATAGTACGAAAAATAGTCGGGTTCAAACGAAGTAACCGTATCAATTTGTCTATAACGCTGTTTAATTAGGCTATTGAATGAGCCTGCTTTTTAATTAGTGAAATAGTTCACAGAACTTAATGCAGAAAGAATCATATACATATAGTAAGGAAAGGTTGCAACAACAAATAATGTCTAATTGAAGAATTATTCGCTCCATTTTTCCTATTTTAACAAAGGAAGGGGTGGAAGAATTATGGATCACTCAAGGCCTCTAGTTCAATGGTTTTCATTAACTTTTGATCTCTCTATTATCCTCACTACTACAGTAGCTTCTCTTCTAGTTTTTTTCTTTGTTTATTTCATCACTAGAAATATTACCTCAGAGGTTCCTGAAACCAGACAAAACCTAATGGAATGGATTGTTGAATTTGTTCAAAACATCATGAGAAACACAATTGGTTCAACAAAAAATTTATTTACTCTCTCTTGTGGAATTGTTCTCTTATTATATGTTTTTACTGCAAATATTTTAGGTCTTCCTTTTACAGTAATTGTAGGGGAAGAACATGTTTTGTGGTGGAAGTCCCCAACAGCAGATGCCCACGTAACGATCACTTTAGCTATTATGATGGTTGTTTACTCTCACTTTAATGATCTTCGAACTTTCGGTCTAAAACACTATCTCATGGGCTACATCAAACCATTCAAAGCTCTTTTCTTAACAAATCTAATGGAGCAGTTTAGCAATACTGTAACGTTAGGCCTGCGGCTTTTTGGAAATATTTACGCAAAGGAAATCATGTTATTAATGTTGGTAGGTTCGATAAAAAAGGCTTTTTTATTGGCTTACTCGCAGCAGCTCCACTGTTACTTTGGATGGGTTTTGGTTTATTTGTTGGTGCAATTCAAGCCTATATCTTTGTTACGCTAACAATGGTTTATGTTTCATTACGAGTCCATCATTAAATGAGGAGGAGATTTGTTATGGGCGATATTACGATATTTGGAATGCCAGTTTCGTTAGGGACAATGATCTATCAAGCGGTTGTTTTTACTGCTCTTTTTTGGATATTACACAAGCTATGTCTAAAAAAAGTCGTCGGTGCTCTAGAAAGGAGAAAAGATCATATCGCAAACCAACTGAAAATGACAGAACAGTATAAGGAAGAAGCCAGACAAAAATTAACAGAGCAGGAGCGATTGTTACTAGAAACAAGACAAGAAATAGTGAAGATGCGATTAAACTGCAAAGAAGAGAGCGAATTAATCTTAAGAAATGCTAGGGATGAAGCTTATAAAATCCGTACAAAAGCCTATGAGGAACAACAGAAACGATTTAGGCAGGGGGCTTAAATCACATGAAAAAGACGATTGTTAAACAACATGAAGATATGTTAGAAAAGATGGAAATTATCAACGAGGATAGATGGATCTATGTTCATTATTGGAGAGGAAATCATGAAAAAACAGCCATATTCTTAAAAGATACAGATAAGTCTATTGATCATTACTTCCAGGAGTTCTATAGCGAAAATGCGGTGACATTCCAAATGATATGTGAAGTAAATAAGTTTATCAGAAAACAAAAAGACGACTTGGAATATGTCCTCAAAGTTTCATCATTACACTTGAGTCTTGGCATTATGTTTGCCCTTGCTTGCTTGGCTGGATTTAAATTAGGATCTAAACTAGATGTGATTTATGGCATCTATCCATTATTTACACTCATCGGCTTATTTATTGGGATTGGTTTCGCAGGTTTTTCTGGTTATAAAATGATCCAGAAATTTCTCAAACCTGATATGTAGTCGTTAAAAACATGAAGGGAGGGATTGTTTCATGTTTATGTTTAGAAAAAGAAAAGCTAAAAAGCAATATCCTTCAGTTGATGTTTCCATTCATGAAGTGCGAAAGGCGGTTATGACGTTTTCTGATCGTCTCGCAAAAGGAGTTTTTACGACAATTCTAATAAAAGATGATAATAGTCTTGATTATGAACAACTTGCACCTATTTTAGGTGGTATTCCATCAAAAACGTATTATATGTCAAAAGAAACATTTGATATTTTTGAAGAAGAAGAAAAAGAAATTCCTAGAATAATAGATAAGGTTCAAAGAGCGGTCGACGCTTTTGTCAAGGAGTTCAAAACCCCACCCTTAATAAAATATGATCCATATTTTCGTGTGAATTACTATCTCTTAATGCAAGAAGGCTTTCTAGATTTTCGTCCAGAAATTTCGTTATATATACATGAAGATGGTATGGTAACACACAAGAAACCCGATAAATGAGTAGTTCACAATTTAAGTTTGTTTCATCCCTCTTCATTCCCGCCATCCTTAAAGGTTTAAAATTTTTGCGTTTTTCACACTTTCTGTATTATTGTTACTCTATCAGATAACTTCCCAATCGCTCATTACCCTAATCAACCGAAACTGGCATCGGTTGAGGTGATACCTACCTTGACCGAACCTTATTTTTTTCATGTTGGTTATTTCATGAGAATTTCTTGGGTAAGCAACTGTATTAGGTCACCCTAGTGCTTCTGCATAGGAACAACTGTAAAAGACGTTTCCTTGAAGCGTACCGAATAATTCATTGGAAAAAGTTAGACACTAAAAGAGGCTACACCTTGTGTTATTACATACGCTTTTCCCAGAACAAACATTAATGATGAAATCATAGGATTTTATTTTAAGGCTCTTTTCGTAAACATTATTGATTTTTTGCCCTAAAAAATCGGAAAAATACCTTAGATGAAGATATTACCCAATAAATTAAGTAAGAAAAGAGCAATACTTACTAAATTAGTTGTGAATTCTTAGTGTTTTGTGTAAAAGTCCGGCTTTTGGGATTTTTACGAAAGCAACAAACTTTGCGAAAATAGCCTCTATTTTTAAAAGATTTTTTTCGTATTTCAGGTTCTTTGGCAATAACAGCTTCAACGATGCTTTCAAAAATATAGGGATTATAAGGAGATACAATGACAAATAAAACTGGATGGAACTTAGATAATAGTTATGCTCGTCTACCTAAGGAATTTTTTTCTAGTCTCAACCCAACACCTGTACGCTCACCGAAGTTGATTATCCTTAACCGTACATTGGCTAAATCCCTAGGTTTAAATGATGAAGAACTGCAAACGAGTGGTGTTGAAGTGTTTGCAGGTAACAAAATTCCTGATGGAGCTTTGCCTCTTGCCCAGGCTTACGCAGCTCATCAATTCGGACATTTTACCATGTTAGGAGACGGCAGGGCCATTTTACTTGGTGAACAAATGACTCCTCAAGGTGAACGGATGGATATCCAGCTCAAGGGCTCAGGCAGAACACCTTACTCCCGCCGGGGTGACGGTCGAGCGGCACTTGGTCCGATGTTACGAGAATACATCATCAGCGAAGCTATGCATGCGCTAGATATTCCTACGACACGTAGCTTAGCTGTGGTAACAACTGGTGAGTCTGTATATCGAGAAACTGAACAGCCTGGGGCAATTCTAACAAGGGTGGCTGCTAGTCATTTGCGCGTTGGAACATTTCAATACGCCTCAAGCTGGGGAACTGTAGATGATGTAAGGGTTCTGGCTGATTATACATTGGAAAGACATTATCCAGAGGTTGTCGGAACGCCCAATCGCTACCTATCACTACTAAGAGAAGTCATTAAGCGTCAGGCTATCCTGATTTCCAAATGGCAGCTTGTTGGTTTTATTCACGGTGTGATGAACACTGATAACATGGCCATAAGTGGCGAAACGATTGATTATGGTCCCTGCGCCTTCATGGATGTCTATGATCCGGCAACGGTTTTTAGTTCGATTGACACACAAGGTCGTTACGCTTATGGCAATCAGCCGTATATTGGTAGTTGGAATTTAGCAAGATTTGCTGAAACCTTATTGCCATTATTGGATGAAAATGAAGAAAAAGCCCTTGAAATAGCTAAGGAAGCGATGGCAGAGTTTAGCGATTTATATCGTCATCATTGGCTTACGGGAATGAGAGCTAAATTAGGGATCTTTAACGAGGAGCAAGAGGATGAAACCTTGATTGAGGGTCTTCTCAGTATGATGAAGAAGTATCGTGCGGACTATACCAATACGTTTCGCTCGTTAACATTAGAAGAACGAGAAGATTCGAACCTATTTGGAAGTACTGAGTTTACCCAGTGGGATGAGCTCTGGCAGGCCAGATTAGATAGGCAACCAGAAGCGAAAGCTAGTTCACATGAGTTGATGAAAAAATCCAATCCAGGTGTAATTCCTCGTAATCACCGTGTTGAAGAGGCGATAGAGGCAGCAGAAAAAAGAGGTGACTACAGTGTGATGGAGCGGTTACTGAAAGTTCTTTCATGCCCGTACACATACTCCCCTGAGCAATCTAATTATGTCATGCCTGTAGAAACAACTCGTCCATACCGAACCTTTTGTGGTACTTAGTTCCAGAGGTAGAGGGATTTTAGGTACAGGTCTATCGTTACAATGCAAAAAACTGGATGGGCAAGCAACTGCTCATTCCAGTTTTTTATTGCGTTCGTAGCTACATTCAAGGTTTAGTTTCCTCCAGGTGCTAAGCCTATTATCCTAATGCAACATCAAGGATCATCATAACTGCAAATCCAATCATTAAACTCATCGATGCTAAATCTGAATTGCCATTTTCATGCGATCCAGGTATTACTTCTTCGGCTACTACAAAGATCATTGCGCCTGCTGCAAAGCTCAGAGCATAGGGCAATAGTGGTTCAATATAGAAAACTGCTAAGGCACCGATGACTGCTGCAATTGGTTCAACAGAACCAGAAAACTGCCCGTAAAAGAAACTTTTTCGGCGAGACATTCCATCACGTCTGAGTGGCATAGATACCGCAACTCCTTCAGGGAAGTTTTGGATCCCGATTCCAATTGCTAAGGCAATTGCCCCCATGATCGAGGCAGAAGGATAGCCTGCTGCTACGGCACCAAAGGCAACACCGATTGCTAACCCTTCTGGAATGTTATGCAACGTGACAGCTAGAAAGAGTAATGTACTTCTTTTCCGCTCTTTTGGTTTAATTCCCTCGGCACTCTCAATCGGTAGATTAGGATGAAGGTGCGGAAGTACTTTATCGATCATTGATAAAAATATTCCACCTAACAAAAAGCCGACAGCTGCTGGAACCCACGAGGGGACAGAGTGTCCTTCTGCCATTTCAATTGCTGGTGCAAGAAGTGACCAGTAGCTTGCGGCAATCATTACGCCACCGGCAAACCCTAACATACTATCTAAAAATTTCTGATTGACTCCTTTACTTGTAAAAACCAAGGCTGCCCCTAGTGCAGTCATTCCCCATGTAAATAACGTCCCAATAAGTGCTTGAACAACTGGATCGAGGCCAATAAACACTTCTAACATCCTTATTCCTCCTCGAAAGCGTATTTTAATATGTTGCACCAAGGTAAAAATGTTGCGTTACACTAGGTATATTTCAAAAAAAGACTTTGGTGCTTATACATAAAAAATTTAAGAAAAGCGCATTTATTTAAGGTCTTTTAGAAAAAACGTTTACCCCCCCTTGTAAATAATAACTTTCTAAATGTAAAATATACTTTACTTTTCGTCGGTTATTATTTACAATAGGAATATAATACCAGACGAAGAAGAGTAAGATTGAAAGTAGGTGGAGAAGTGGGGAAAAACATAAAGCTGAAGCTTGCTAGAGTTGAAAAGGATTTATCACAAGAACAGCTTGCAGATCTTGTCGGGGTAACGAGGCAGACGATAGGCATGATTGAAGCGGGAAAGTACAACCCAACCTTAAAGCTTTGCATTTCAATATGTAAAGCGTTAGGGAAAACTTTAGATGATTTGTTTTGGGAGAACTAAATACAAGTTTAGGAGGATGAAACATGAGTATGAAAGAGTTTTTTCTTAAAGAATCTAGTGATGAAAGAGTAGTATTAATTAATAAAACCCTAGCTAGTAGGGGATTTTATCTTTTACTTATTGCTTTAGTCATCTCTAACATCGTAAAAGCATTCTTCTTAGAACTTGATAAAGGATATTGGTGGGACATTCATATCCTATTATTGGTCGTGGGCTCCATTTTAGTAATTATGGTGGTATCCTCTGGGGTTGGAGGAGTGAAAAACATACCAAAGGCAGAAAGAAAAAGAAGTAAAATTATCTCATCAATCGCATTTGCCCTTGGTGTTGTATATAGCCAATTTACCAATGGAAGTGTATATTCTAATTTAGGTATTGTTGGAGTGATCGCGATTTTCCTGTTTGGGGCTCTGTTCGGTCTTATCGCCTACGGAATTATCACCTTACTCCATAATAAACAGAGCAACTAGCAAATTCAGAAGAGTCCACATCTTGCGCAGAAGGAGAATGGTCAATGAATATCAAACTAACTCATAAACTAATCAAAGACATGTGCGGTCTCGTCTCCTTCAAGAAAGGGGACTCTTTTCATCGCGCAAAAAAGGTGAGCATTGAAACAGTCAGTTCGAACCGTTGCGAAGCGATTGTGAAGGGAAACGAGGAGTTTCATGTAACAATTGAAACAACAGGCAATAGGGAACTGCAGACAAATTGTAGCTGTCCTAAGTTAGCTTCTTATACTCGTGATTGTCAGCATGTCGCTGCAGTTTTACTCGCATTATACGATGCACAGCAAAATGGTACGATCCTCCTTGATACGCCTAGCACTTTAACGGATGGTTTACTCACACTTTTCAGTGACCAGCCACTTAAGTCCAGCGAGCAGCTTCACTTTGAAAAAAGGAAACTGCTTGCAGCCGAGTTTTTGATTGAACCAGTTTCCCTTGCGAAGGGGCAAACGTTGTTTGGAGTGAAAATTCGGGTTAACCAAACGGTCATAGCAAATATTCGTGAATTTCTAAAAAAAGTTGAAAGAGGGAGCCGGTACTCGGTATCTCACTTTTTTCAATATGACCCAAGTCAGCATTGCTTTCAAAAAGAAGCGGATGCTGTTCTTTGGCAGCTCATCCAGGTAATTGGGGATGAAAAAGTTTATCTTGATAATTTACCGGTAAAAGCTGCTGAAAATCAAAAAGAAGAAACCCTACTGATCCCCCCTTCTTCGTGGGATAGACTTTTTCCTTTTCTTGAGCGTACTTCTTTCGTTACACTAGAGGTGGACTCTCAGTTATATAATGGTGTTCGTTATTCAAATGAACCGCTAGCTCTACAGTTTACCTTTTCTGAGGGCACAAGCAAAGAGTATCAGTTGAAAATCCATGGTTTAAAGCATTTAACTGTGCTTTTGCCATATCACCTTGTCATTGCTGGTGGGAACCTTGTTAAGCTAAAGAGTGACGACTGCAAACGGCTTGCAGAGTTAAAACAAATGTTAGCAGTTTCTGGTACCAATCAAATTCCGATTTCACAAGAGCAACTACCATTTTTCTTAGAAAAAGTAGTTCCGGGATTACGCAAGCTTGGTGAGGTTAGCATTGAAGCAGCAATTGCCGAGCTCATGCTAATTAAAACGCCTTTAAAAGCCAAACTCTTCTTAGATCGTGTCAGCAATCGCTTGCTAGCAGGAGTGGAATTCCATTATGAAAATAACGTCATTTATCCACTGGAAACCGGTAACCAGCGACTAGCGCCTCACCTATTCCGAGATTTAGAAAAAGAAGAGATAATTTTAGAACTCTTAGAGGAAAGTGGCTTTGCCAGAACAGATGGCGGTTTCTTTATGCATAATGAAGAACTAGAATATCAATTTTTGTACCATGCTGTTCCACACCTCGAAAAGCTTGTTCAAATCTATGCGACATCAGCCGTGAAAATCAGGATTTTTAGAGGGAATACGCCGCCACAGATACGGGTAAAGGTCAAGAAAGAACGAACAAATTGGCTTGAGTTTAAATTTGAAATGGACGGGATACCTGAAACACAGATCCGCGAGATATTAGAAGCACTAGAGGAAAAACGTAAGTATTACCGTCTGCCAAATGGTGGTTTGCTCTCTTTGGAAACAAAGGGGTTTGCAGAGATAGGACAATTTTTGCAGGCTGTCCCAAACCGTTTGGAAGAACTTGAAAAGGGGTTAAATGTCCCGATTGTTCGTGGACTTCAGCTTATCGATGTTGGTGAAGGAAAGCAGACATTTACATTTGAGGAATCCTTCCGTGAATTCATTGATAGACTCCGCAACCCGGGAAGCCTCCAATTCCCTTTACCAAAGAGTTTAGAGCCAATTTTACGCGATTATCAAAAGCAAGGGTTTACTTGGATGAAAACACTCGCAAGCTTTGGGTTTGGCGGCATTCTTGCTGATGATATGGGTCTGGGAAAAACACTTCAAAGCATCACATTCATCGTTTCTGAACTTGCTGAAATCCGCAAAAAGAAGCATCCTACCCTAATTGTCTGTCCATCATCACTGACCTATAACTGGCTAAGTGAATTGAATAAATTTTCACCTGAGCTACAAGCTGTGATTGTTGATGGTCAGAAAAAAGAGCGGCTGAAAAAGTTAAAGCATCTACCTGATGTCGATGTGGTTATTACTTCTTATCCAATTTTACGAAAAGATATCAGTGAGTTTGAAAAACAAATGTTTCACACGGTGTTTTTTGATGAGGCTCAAGCATTTAAAAATCCATTCACGCAAACAGCACGATCCGTAAAGAAAATTCAAGCAGATCATCGTTTTGCTCTCACAGGTACACCTGTAGAGAATTCAAGAGAAGAGCTCTGGTCAATTTTTCATGTTGTCTTTCCGGAACTTTTCTTAGGCTTAAAGGAATATAGCTACCTGACAAGTGAAGCAATCGCCAGGAGGACTCAACTATTCTTGCTACGTAGAATGAAAGATGAGGTCTTGTCTGAGCTTCCGGAAAAAATTGAATCACTTGAGCGTGTCGATCTCCTCCCTGATCAAAAAAAACTTTATGCTGCGTATTTAGCAAAGCTAAAACACGACACCTTGAAGCATCTTGATAAAGACACCTTAAGAAAAAATCGGATTAAAATTCTTGCCGGGTTAACTCGGTTACGACAAATTTGTTGTCACCCAGGTTTGTTTGTTGATGGTTACCAAGGAACCTCTGCAAAATTTGAACAACTCTTTCAAATTTTAGAAGAAGCAAAACATTCTGGTAGAAGAGTGTTGATATTCTCGCAATTTACGAAAATGCTTGAGCTCATTGGGAGGAGACTAGCACTCGAGGGACTACCCTTCTTCTACCTTGATGGACAAACTCCCTCAGAAGAACGAATAGAAATCTGTAATCGTTTCAATAGTGGTGAGCGAGACCTGTTCTTAATTTCTTTAAAGGCTGGCGGTACAGGACTCAATTTGACAGGCGCTGATACAGTCATTCTCTATGATTTATGGTGGAATCCAGCCGTTGAGGCTCAAGCAGCAGATCGGGCTCACCGGATCGGACAAACCAATGTGGTTCAAGTGATTAAACTTGTAGCCAGAGGAACCATTGAAGAAAAAATCAATGAACTGCAAGACAAAAAGAGGCATCTCATTGAAGAAATCATTGCCCCTGAAGGGAACAAGGCAACAGGACTCACTGATGAGGACATCCGTGAAATATTAATGATCTAAATAAGCATAGTAATGGATGTGTGTAGAGTGAAGGAAAAACGACTCGAAGTAGATTTATATAGGCCAATACAAAGCTATTTTCAGAAATTAGGCTTTCAGGTATATGGAGAGGTCAATGATTGCGATATTGTTGCGGTTAAGGATGACGAGGTAATTGTTATTGAATTGAAACTTTCTTTAACGATTGAGCTGTTGATCCAAGCAACGAACCGACAGCGCTTAACAGATCAAGTCTATATTGCCATCCCAAAACCAAAGTATAAATTACGATCCAAACGTTGGGCCGATCTTTGTAATTTATTAAAAAGACTAGAGTTAGGTCTGATACTTGTTTCCTTCTCAGGGAAACGTAAGAGTGCAGAAGTTATGTTTCAGCCAGAGCAAAGTCAAAGGATTCGGGTAAATAAGCGAAAAAGACAAGCGCTACTGACCGAAATCAATGGTCGAAGTGCTGATTACAACGTCGGTGGTAGTACACGTACAAAGATAATGACAGCCTATAAAGAAAACTGTATCCAGATTGCTTGCTACCTTGAGCTGCAGGGGCCGTTATCCCCTAAGGCACTAACAGAGCTCGGAACAGGTGCAAAAACGCCTTCTATTTTAACGAAAAATTTTTACCGCTGGTTTGATCGAGTCAAGCGAGGGGTCTATGTGATTAGTGAAAAGGGAAAACAAGATCTTAAGGAATACCCAGAGCTTGTGTCTTACTATTTAGAAAAGATGGTACAAGTCAACAAAGGAGAAGACGATGAACAATTATAAGTTGCTGATTCAATACGACGGGGGCCGCTATAAAGGCTGGCAACGTCTTGGTGGTAACGAAAATACGATTCAAGGGAAAATTGAAGCGGTCATCACTGAAATGGTTGGGAAAGAGACGGAAATCATCGGCTGCTCGCGGACAGATGCAGGTGTCCATGCGCTTGCTCAAGTTGCAAATTTTAAGAGTAGTGTGAAGTTAACGCCCGAGGAGGTAAAGAGTTACTTAAACAAATACCTACCGCAAGATATTAGTGTTGCTGATGTTAGCCTAGTTCCTGAACGTTTTCATGCTCGTTACAATGCTAAAGATAAAACATATATGTACAAAATTTGGAACGAGGATTATCTCAACCCATTTATGCGAAAGCACAGTATGCATATTGAGAAAAAACTCGACGTTAATCGGATGAAAAAAGCTGGTCAATACTTTTTAGGGGAGCACGACTTCACAGCTTTTTCAAATGCAAAGTCGAAGAAAAAAACGATGGTTCGCGAAATCTATGCCGTTGATCTTGAACAAGTCGGTGGTTTTATTGAGATCAGAATCTGCGGTAACGGATTTTTATATAATATGGTTCGAAAAATGGTCGGCGTCTTGATTGAAGCAGGTCAGGGGAAAATAGAGCCAGAAACAGTTGCGACCATCTTAGCTTCAAAAGAGCGAAATCAGTTAAATTTTATGGCAGATCCCAGTGGGTTGTATCTTGAAAAAATTGAATACTAGGCAAGTGATTAAATTAATAAAATAAATACTGTTTGCTTTCCCTCACATCTTCTGTTATGCTTAGGAAGAATTATTTTTGTTCGGTCTGTAGGAAAAGCAAAAGTATTTAAACTTTTCGCCTTTGATATCTAATTGAGCATTGATAGTAACAAATGTGGATAGAATATCCACCCAGGAGGAAACACACATGCAACAAGGTACAGTAAAATGGTTTAACGCAGAAAAAGGATTTGGATTTATCGAAACAGCAGGTGGAGAAGACGTATTCGTACATTTCTCAGCTATCCAAGGCGAAGGATTTAAATCTTTAGACGAAGGCCAAAAAGTTACATTTGACACAGAACAAGGTCAACGTGGACTTCAAGCTACTAACGTTAACAAAGCATAATTTTGAAAGGACTCTAATTCTAGAGTCCTTTTTTTGTTGTTCATTCATAATTTGTTCATATTAGTTTGGTAGGATTTCTTTGACCTAAGGTAAAGGAGCAAACATGATGAAGAAAACGTTAAAGGTATTAATTATCGAAGACGACCCGTATATTCGTGATATCATTCGGTTATATATTGAAAAACAAGGGTATACCGCAGTTGAAGCGCAGAATGGTGAAGAAGGCTTGCAAGTATATTTTGATGAAAGTCCTAATTTTATAGTCCTTGATATCATGCTCCCTGAAATGAGCGGGTGGGAAGTGTGCAAAGAAATTAGAAGAGACAATCTATCCATTCCTATCATCATGTTGACAGGAAAAGGTGAGAGCTATGATAAAATCAAAGGCTTAAATTTAGGCGCTGATGATTATATCGTCAAGCCATTTGATCCTAACGAATTAATTGCACGTATCAAAGCGGTTTTACGAAGAACGAACTTTGATGAGGGAGGGGTTGAGGTTATTCAACTTCCTTCGTTGTCAATCGATATGAAGCAGTTCAAAGTAAGTAAGGGTGAGGTTGAACTGATTTTAGCACCAAAAGAACAAGAATTACTTTATTTTTTTGCGAAAAATCAAAATCAAATTTTTACACGCCAGCAATTACTAGACCAATTATGGGGCTATGAATTTGATGGGGACCCAAGAACGGTCGATGTCCATGTGAAAAGGCTCCGTGAAAAGCTAGGTGATCCTTTAAAAGAATGGTCGATCAAGACGGTGTGGGGCATTGGCTATAAATTTGAGGTGAATTTTGATGAATAGAAAAGGGATTTTTACGAAGCTATTTGTAACAAACATGGTCATCGTGTTAGTGGCTTTTGTGTTTTTTTGCTCGATCTTTCTATATCTATTTCATCTAAATCTCTACGAGAATTATGAAGAAATCTCTGAGCACTACGAGGAACTGATAAAGGACCATATTCTACTACTAGATGAAGTAGGGTGGGACAATGAGATCGTCAGGTCTTCGTTTGAACTAAGTTTTAACCAGTTAGGTCGAAACATCTTTCTCTATGACTCCAATGGCCAGCTTCTTTATTATCCGAATAACCCAAATGTGGTGGAAGTTGATCGCTCTATTATTGTACAAGCGGTAAGCGGGGAGAAGTTCTCTAAAGGAATGAGAATTGAAGAGGGCCTGATTTATGTCATAGCGACTCCATTAAAAATAGATGCAGAGTCTGCGAGAGAGTATGTGATGGTCATGAAATTTAATGAAGTCAATCATGAATATAAACAATTGATCTTTATGATTTTCATTACCTTCTCTATTACGATTGCGGTTGCGGCCATTATTTTATGGCTTACATCTAAAAAAATGACCGCACCTCTTAGAGAAATGAACCATGTCGCCTTAAAGTTAGCCAAAGGAAATTTTACAGAGAAAGTGAAGGTTCGCTCAAAAGATGAAATTGGTCACCTAGGTGAGACGTTTAATTACATGGCGAATGAATTGGCTAGCCTAGAGCAAATGAGAAAAGACTTTATGGCAAATGTCTCTCATGACCTTCGTTCGCCGCTGACTTCAATTAAAGGGCTATTGGTCGCTTTTCTAGATGGTACCATTCCAAAGGATCAAACGAATTATTATTACAAAGTCATGAAAAGTGAAACCGAACGTCTTATCAAGCTTGTGAATGACCTCTTAGATATGACACAACTAGAGGCAGGACAAATTCAACTAAAACCTGATTCGTATAATCTAACAGAACAAATGCGGTTGGTCATGGTGAAAATGGAACCGCAATTAGTAAAGTATCAACTTGATATCGAATTACTTAGCGAGGACGACGACTTGCTTGTTGTTGCTGATGCCGATCGAATTGAACAAGTGTTGATAAATCTAATCCAAAACGCTATTCAACATTCGCCACCTAAAAGTGTAATTAAACTTCTAATCGAAAAGCAAGGCGACCAGGCTGTCATAGAGGTTGAAGATTTTGGTAGAGGCATTAAGACTGAGGATATTGAAAAAATTTGGGAGCGTTTTTACAAAACAGACCGAGCTCGTTCTAAGAAGGTAGGAACCGGTATCGGCTTATCAATTGTAAAATCAATCCTCGATTTACATCATTCAGGGATTGAAGTTCGAAGTGAAGTGAACCGAGGAACGATGTTTACATTTAGACTTCCTCTTTCTAAGTGAGGAAGAATGTAGATTCGGAATGCTTTTCAAGTTTTCAGCCTGATCCTTTCCATAGAGCGCGGTTGACATAGGTTCGGAATGCATATCTAGTTTTCAACCTGATTTTTTCTGAACTCAACCTCATTCAATTAACGCCACGTAGCATTTGTTATCCTTCATACAGAGTACCACTTAAAAATAGACATGGGTGATTATGTACATTCTTAAACTGTTAAAAATGTACATCGATATATTGACATTTACACCTGAGCTATAAGGTCATTTGATTGGGTGAATGGGGAAACTCGGGAAAGTGACGTTCTGAGAAGTGAATTGGGGTTTTAGAACTGTAATTCTCGGGCGCTAATCAGAGCTAATGGAATTTTTAAATTTAAGGAACTGAAAAAAATGCTTTACTCCCGTTGTTCATTTTTTGTTAATAATTTATTGCTACTATAGGAAAGGTCATTAGTTTGAAAGTACACTAGGAAAGAAGGAAGAGAGAAGGATGAAAAAGTTAGCTGAGTTTTCTTCAAACAGAAAATGGATGTGGGTTGTTTTATTATTATGGGTCATAGTCGCGGGCGCACTGAGTGCAGCTCCTTCGGCAAATGATTATACGGTCAATACTGGTGACGATGATTTGCCGCAAAATGCCAAATCAGTCATCGCGAGTGAAAAGGTCAATTCATATTTTACGGAAGACAATGGGCTCCTGGCCTTACTTGTTTTTCATAACGAATATGGTTGGGATGAAGGGAGCTATGGCGAGATTGATAAGGTGAGTGAATGGTTGGCCAGTGACGTTAATGGGCTGGAAACGATTCAATCAACGATCCCATATCATATTTTTCCTGGTCATGCGAAGTCAGCCTTTCAATCAGAGGATAAAACTACGGTTGTCCTACCTGTGATGTTATATTCTGGATTAGAAATGTCTGAGATTAATGACACGGTAACTTCTATTCAGGAAGTTAGTGATCAGGAGATGGCAGTTGGGGCATTGAAAATTACCGGACCAGCCGGGATTGCCTCAGATACGATTGCCATTTTTTCTAATGCGGATTTAGTGCTGCTATTTTCGACAATTGGGTTAGTTCTTGTCTTATTAATTTTGATTTACCGTTCGCCTTTATTAGCAATTATTCCATTAGTCGCTGTTGTGTTTGTGTACCAAGTAGTTGACCGGGTCCTCGGCTTGTTTGCCGCAAATGAGGTGTTCTCAATTGAAACACAGTCGTTATCGATTGTGATGATTTTGCTATTCGGGGCTACCACAGATTATTGTTTATTCGTTTTTTCTAGGTACCGTGAAGAATTAAGAAAGCAAGAAAGTAAACACCTTGCCATGAAGGAAGCGATGGAAGAAGTTGGAGAACCAATTTTCTTTAGTGGTGCAACTGTATTTGCGGCTATGCTAGTCTTACTTTTAGCAGACTACGGTCCTTATCAGAACTTCGCCTATGTTTTTGCGATTACGATTGCGATAGTTTTACTAGCTGGGTTAACGTTAATTCCAGCGTTGTTCACAATTTTTGGACGTCGCTCGTTCTGGCCTGTAATACCAAAGGTTGGAGAGGAAACATTAGCAAAAAATCGTTTCTGGGGAGCTGTCGGTACTTTTGTTACTAAAAAACCAAAGCTTGCTGCAGGGGTTGTATTAGTAATCCTAATTATCAATGCTTTGAATGTTACTACGATCCAATATTCTTTTAATCTTATTAATTCATTTCCAGAGGATATGAAGTCACGGATTGGATTTGAACAATTAGAACAGAGTTTTCCAGCAGGTGAGCTTGCACCTGTGACAGTTCTACTAGAGAAACAAGAAGGCTTTCTTTTAACAGACGAGGAATTTGACGCAATTGAGACATTGAATGAGAAACTCATAAGTCTTGATGGAGTCGCAACTACTTCGTTACCAGAGCGTGAAGCGTTGCAAACCGGAGAAGTTCACGGAACTTCATTGTACTCAGAAGATCATCAAGCGCTAAAATTTAATTTAATCCTCTCTGACAATCCCTACACACTCGAAGGATTAGATACGATGGATCAATTGAATGAGGTACGTGAGGAACTCCTTAGCGCAAGTGGTCTAGAAAATTACCAGCTATACTTTGCTGGACAGTCAGCAAAGCAAGCAGATGTGCGCCAACTAAACAATCGAGACACGCTGGTTGTTGTTATTACTGTCACACTAATTATCTTTGTGATGCTAATCTTCCATTCGCGCTCGTTAGTGGCGCCAATTTATATGATGGCGACGATTTTACTTTCGTATTTTTCAGCGTTAGGGTTAAGTTGGTTTGTTTTTGAGAACTTCTTCGGATTTGAGGGCATGAGTTATCGAATTCCGCTATATGCATTCGTCTTCCTTGTTGCACTTGGAGTTGACTACAACATCATGTTAATTTCGAGAATACGTGAGGAAACACGTCATTTTAATATCAGAGAAGCTGTTCAACGTGGGGTGGCTTTAACTGGTGGGGTAATTTCATCGGCTGGTTTAATCTTAGCAGCCACCTTTGGGGTCCTAATGACGCAACCAATTTTGGAACTATTTATGTTTGGTTTTATCGTTAGTTTAGGGATTTTAATGGATGCCTTTATTGTTCGTGGTGTTCTTGTCCCTGCTATCGTGACACTATTGAAAGGTTGGAATTGGTGGCCTTCAAAAAAAAGAGTCCCTCAAAGGGAACAATAAGTAGCTACTACTAAAGTACTAGCAGGATATATCATATGAGGAATTGTCATATAAAGAAAAATAAAGTTTAATATAAGAAACGATAAAATCGTTTTCCGGCAATTGGTCAGTGCTTTCATTAGACCAGTGCCGGTTTTTTTTGTGCGAAATAGTTCTTGGGAAAGTTATAGAAGCTTTCCAGTTGTTTTAGGGTAGTCATTCTTTTTGAAACTTATTAGTTTCTTATTATTCTAAATATTTATATAATAGAGCTAAACTAGGTAGGGGGGATGTTTTATCAATCAAGCTTATCTACAAAAAAAGGAGCGCTACGCCAATATCTATATGGCAGCAATCTCAATTCTCGGTTTTTTGGCTGTTGTAATCAGTATGTTTTACATTGAACTAAGTCATTATTACATTATTTTTATTTTACTTGTGAGCTTTTTGGCGGTAACAGAATATTATCCATTCCCTGTATGGAAAGGATTTACGACCTTAAGCTTCCCAATTATCTTTACGATTGACCTTGTTTATGGACTTCCAGTATTAATTGTTGTCTATGCGTTGATTGTTCTAGTGGTTAACATTCTTCATAAGCGCCCGCTTCGAGTGGTTTGTTTTAATCCGGCACAACTTATTTTAAGCTATCTAGCCGCTAAAGGATTGATGGTGCTAATTTTTGAAGCATTTCCGGTATCTCGTTCAATCACTGATTTTGCATTTATCTTAGAAATTATGTTTGTTGTTTCCTTATTTTATATAATTAATAATTTATTAGTGGATATAGTTCTGTTGATCCGCCCGCAACCTTATCCTTTTGCTTTATGGAGAAAAAAGACGTTAACAGAACTAATTAGTTTTGTCTTTTCTATATCCTATGTGATCTTACTTTTTTTCCTTGGCGGACAAAATCGAGGTATTATTGATGGTTTTTCTTTCTTTTTCTTCTTTTCACCGCTTATTGGTTTATCGTTATTAGGAGCGAGTAATTCAAGATTAAGAAAGGAAAAAAATCGTTTAAAGACGCTTTTTTCCATTACGAAGCAGTTAAATAAACAGTTACCATCAAAAGACTGGGTTAGTTCTTTGCAACATGGTACTAAGGAACTTCTAGGCGTTGAAGCAACTTTGCTCTGGATAAAAGAGGATGAGAAATGGGAGTTGGTTCTCGTAGAAGGTCGTGTCAGTAGGAGTGAAGATTTAGCTCAGCAAGATTTCGAAACAATCAACAGGCCAACAGTTTTTCCAGATCACCGCAAAGAGTTTGGTCCAGTCAACGAATATTTTGAAGAAGGATTAAAGACTTCCGTATATGCTCCTTTGTACTTTGAAAATGAGCTAGTCGGAATGTTAGTTGTTGCCCGCAGTAGAACGCATAGCTTTAATGAGGAAGATGTTCAGTTAGTTTACGCACTCGCCAATCAGTTAGCTGTAGTAGTTAAGACGAGACTGTTAATCTCAGAACAAGAAAAACGCATCGTTCTAGAAGAACGTAATCGAATTGCTAGAGAAATACATGATGGCATCGCTCAAACTTTAGCAGGTGGAATCATGAAGCTTGAAACTGTAAAACGTAAATGGCATCTTGCACCGGAGCGATCGGTAGATTTTATTGACGATAGTCTTGGGAAATTACGCCAAAGTCTTAAAGAAGTAAGAGATGTTATCTATGCCCTCCGCCCCCTCCCAACTGAGCATGTAAGCCTGCAGCAAGCGATAAAAAAGAGGATAACTACTTTAGAAGACGAGCATGGCCTAGCAATCTCTTTCCATGTCAACGGAGAACCAATTGTTCTAGCTAATCAGGTTGAAAAAGTCATGTTTGAGACTCTGCAAGAAAGTTTACAAAATGTGATCAAGCATGCCGATGCTACAAAAATTGAAGTTCAGTTAAATTATCAAACCGAACATGTTCTATTGAAGATTAAAGACAATGGAAAAGGTTTTTCATTAATGGATGCAATGATCAAAGCTCGCAATGATGCTCATTTTGGGATTATGAGTATGAATGAGGAAGCGAAAAAAATTGAAGCATTTCTTCAAATTGAAAGTACTCCTGGAGAAGGAACAATGATTATTTTAAAGGTTCCAAAGCCCTAGAGAAGAAGGAGGGATTTTACTTGATTAAAGTGATGTTAATTGATGACCATACAGTGTTACGAGATGGCTTAAAAAGTATTTTTGAAATGGAAGATGATATTTCTGTGATCGGTGAGGCAGAATCAGGTGAAGTTGCCCTAGAAGAAGTCCCGAAGCTAATGCCAGATGTTATTTTAATGGATATCAATTTACCAGATCAAAATGGCGTTGAAATCACAAGGCAAATTAAAGAGAAATACAAAGACATCAAAGTGTTAATTTTAACGATGCATAGCCATGAAGAGTATTTTATGTCTGCGATTAGAGAAGGAGCAGATGGATACCTTCTGAAAGATGCTCCTTCTGAACAGGTAGTGGAAGCTGTTAGAACAGTGATGCGCGGTGAGGGGGTTATTCATCCCTCTATGACTAAGAAGCTATTAACCTTCCACCAACAGCAAACGACTGCAACAAGAGAAACGGAACTAACTGAGCGAGAGAAAGAAGTGCTTACTTGCTTAGTTCGTGGCTTGAGCAATAAGGAAATTGCCGAACAGCTTTTTATTAGTGACAAGACTGTAAAAATTCATGTTAGTAAAATTTTTAAAAAGATTAATGTAAAAAGTAGATCGCAAGCGGTCATCCATGCGATCCAACATCAAATCGTACCAACGCCATAATTGCATAATACAAAGGTAGTAGTACAGAACAGTACTTCTGCCTTTTTTTTTATATCTTCTGAGTAATAGTTATCTATTTTATAAAAAGGGATAATGGAACTAAGAAAATAGTAAGGAGGAGAAGTTTGGTGAAAAAGTGTTTATCCATTTTTATAGTCATACTACTTTTACTAGGTCCTAGTTTGCCACAGACTGTTACTGCTACGATTCAATTAGAGGAGACTGTCATCGATCTTGAATTGTTAAAGGTATTAGAAAAAGTTACGACACCTGTAGAAATCCTTGTTACTTTTGACGGAGATAGTGGACCAACCATTGAAAATATTGATTTACTAAAAAAACTGGGGATTGAAACGGGCGTCACGTTTCAAAACTTCCCAATCGCAGGGGTTCTTGCGACCGCAAAACAAATTGACCTACTTAGCAAAGAAAAAGATGTTCGGTCTTTGTACTTAAATAGTAAAGTGAAATTCGAAAATAGAGAAGCAACTGCAATCACTGGTGTTGATAAACTTCGAACGGATGATACATTGAGGAAATTAAATGGAGGCCAACCTGTCTCTGGTAAGGGCGTCACAGTTGTTGTTAATGACAGTGGCGTTGATGGTACGCATGAAGATCACAAGTTTGGTGATCATCTAGTTCAAAATGTTTTAGCGGCTACAAATCTTAATTCTTTAGTTGGGATTTTGCCGATTACCTATGTAGAAGGGGTACCGAATACGGATACTAGTTCTGGGCATGGGACTCATGTTGCGGGAATTGTTGGTGCTACCGGAGCTAAATCAGGTGGAAAATATGAAGGAGTGGCACCTGGTGCTGGCTTGATTGGATATGGCTCTGGTGCTGGAGTTGCTATTTTAGATACGATTGGTGGTTTTGATTACGCCCTGACCAATCAGTTTAAGTATGACATTCGGGTTATCACGAATTCATGGGGAGCAACCAATGATGCAGGAACTGACTTTGATCCATATCATCCTGTAAATGTCGCTACAAAAAAACTGTATGATCGTGGAATTGTAACGGTTTTTTCAGCTGGTAACTCAGGGCCGGGAGAAGCGACCATTACTGGAAATTACAAAAAAGCTCCGTGGGTGATCACGGTAGCAGCTGGTACGAAACAAGGGAAGTTAACGAACTTTTCATCGCGAGGACAAATCGGTAAGGGTGGGACAGTTACTGTTGATGGTGAACTATGGACATGGGAAGACCGTCCAACAATTACTGCTCCAGGAGAAGATATAGTCTCCACTCGTGTTATTTCTCCGACAACTGTTTTAGGTGCGACAAAGGATTTGGAGCTTATTGAGCCTGCACATCTACCTTACTACACGACGATGAGTGGTACCTCAATGGCAGCTCCGCATGTTGCTGGAGTTGTAGCCTTACTACTTGAAGCCAATCCTACCTTATCGCCATTAGAAGTGAAGCAAATCATTGAAGATACGGCGACAAATATGCCAGGGTATGCCGCCTGGGAAGTTGGGGCGGGTTATTTAAACGCCTATGCAGCAGTAGATCAAGCACTTACAGGAAAAAAGTATGGGCAAACTGTGAATGTAAATCAAACATTCAATTCGAATGTGAGTATGAACACGACACGAGAAGCGTTTTCGTTGGAGTATACACCAATATTAGGTGGTAGCTATTCTTTTAATGTCGGAAGCGGTCTTACCGAGTTGGTGGCACGCATTAATGCCAAAGGTCTATTTGGTGAAACAGGAAACACTGTAAGTCTGACCTTGGTCGATCCAGATGGAAATGAATATCGATCGGGCATACCAGTTTTATTCACACTTACAACTAGTAGAACCGTGCAAATCCCTGCTCCTCAGCCTGGCAAGTGGACAGTAAGAGTAGATGGTCTAAACGGGATTAGTCTTCCAGAAACAATCCATGGTGAATTATCCTTTAGTAAGGCAGGACATTTTACTGGGTTGGACGATATTGAGAATCATCCAGCAGAAGCATCCATCAAAGTTGGGGTTACTCACCGACTATTGGATGGGTATCATAATGGAAAGTTTCGTCCTGACCGTAAATTAACGAGAGCTGAGTTAGCTCAATACTTGGTTATGGGCGCAGGTGTGCGTCAAAGTTTGGGTAAAAATACGGATGACCCATATATTGGTGCAGTTATTGCTAAAGGAGCAGCCTTACAGGATGTATTTCAATTGAATGACGGTGTCATGCGTTTAGCAGCTAGCGGAAGCTTCAATCCAAGTGGTTCCGTGACACGAGCAGAACTAGCTTATTCTTTGGTGCAGAGTTTAGGATTACAACAACAAGCTCAAAGTCATAGTGGCGATGTTACGGTTCTGTATGGTGATAAGCGTATAAAGATTGAAGATAGTGGACAAATACCAGAAGAGCTGAGAGGTTATGTTCAACTTGCGCTTGACCAAAACATTCTTAATGCTACATTTACGATAAGCCAAGGAAGGTTTGATCTTCTTCCAACAGTTCAAGCAGTCTTTAAGCCAGAAGAGACAATCACTCGTGGCGATTTTGCTGTAGCAATCACAAGATATTATGCGACATACTTGAAATAAATAAAATAGGATAATCGAGTGTGAAAACGAATGTTTTTGCACTCGACTTTTTTATTGTTGAAATTATATGTTTTTTCATCTGTTGATTGCAAAAAACGAATAATAAAAATAGGAGCTATACTATACGTCTTGTTACAAGGATAATTGCATTTAAAAGCCTATTGGCGTTCCAAACGCGTTCTTTGGAACATAAATTCTGCATTTTAATACCTTTTGGAGTTCCAACCGAGCTATTTGGAACATAAATTCTGCATTCTAATGCCTTTTGGTGTTCCAACCGCGTTTTTTGGAACATAAACCCTGCATTTTAATGCCTTTTGGCGTTTCAACCGTGTTCTTTGGAACATGAATTCTGTATTTAAAAGCCTTTTGGCGTTCCAACAGCGTTCTTTGGAACATAAATTCTGCATTTTAATGCCTTTTGGCGTTATTACCACATTACGCCTCCAAGGTGTGTCATAAGTAGTTTAGTATTCTAAACGACCACGTAAAAGAGGGGCACGTCCCTGATCCAAAGCAAGAGGTTAGGGTCAGGTTACCTTAATAGCCTACACCCCCTAATCCTTTTGTACGACGGAAAATAGTACGGTTACAAAATAGATTACTACCTTTGCGTAATAGTCAGAAACCCCTGATTTTTAGATAATTGGGATAAGGAATCTAATTCATGTTAAAGGGGATGAAGGTATGAAGCGCAGATTTTTGCAACTACTGATCGCACTGTTAGTGATTACACCTTTTTTTAGCGTAGCAGCACCGCAGACGAATGCGATTGGTGGTCTACTAAAAGGAACATTAGGAAGTCTGAAAACAACCGTCGATCCAGAGCTAGAAAAACTATTGAGTACAGATTTTGGATTAGCGGAAGTCATTGTAACTTTTCACGGAGATAGTGCACCGAGTAAACAACAGATTAGTCTATTAGATAAACTGGGAATACAAACTGCTTCATTGATGAACAATGTTCCGATTGCTGGAGTACTGGCAACCAAAACACAAATCCAGCAATTAGCAAAAAGTGAAGAAGTACGCTCGCTTTATTTAAATACAGAACTACAATACTACAATGCTGAGTCAACAGACATCACCGGGGTAACGAAAGTAAGAACCGACGACCAAATGCGTAAAGAAAATGGTGGTTTTCCAGTTTCGGGGAAAGGCGTAGGCGTTGTTGTCAATGATAGTGGTGTCGATGGAACGCATGATGACCACAAGTTTGGTGAAAATCTTGTTCAAAATGTTCTAGGAACAACAAACTTGAACGCTCTTAGCGGTCTACTTCCAGTTACGTATTTAGAAAATGTCATAAATACTGATACCAACTCAGGTCATGGGACACACGTAGCTGGAACAGTAGGTGGTACCGGGGCAAAATCTGGAGGGAAATATGAAGGTGTAGCACCAGGAGCAAAACTGATTGGTTATGGTTCTGGGGGAGCACTATTTATTTTAGATGGCATTGGTGGCTTTGACTATGCGATTACCAACCAAACGAAGTATGACATTCGCGTAATAACAAATTCATGGGGTTCCTCAGGAGAATTCACCCCTGATCACCCTATCAATGTAGCTAGTAAGAAAGCTTATGACCGTGGAATAGTTGTCTTATTTGCAGCAGGAAACGAGGGTCCTTCAGAAAATACTCATAATCCATATGCGAAGGCTCCTTGGGTTATTTCGGTAGGTGCTGGAGTGAAGGATGGAACGCTTGCTAACTTCTCTTCTCGTGGAACGAAAGGGAAAGGTGGCACATTTACAATGGATGGGAAAGAATGGACGTGGAAAGACGAACCGACAATTACAGCTCCTGGTGTAGACATCATTTCAACTAGAGTCATTGCTCCATTATCGGCCTTATCTGCGGATAAGGATGTTGAATTAATTGAACCAGCTTACCTACCTTTCTACGCTTCAATGAGTGGCACATCAATGGCAACTCCACATGTTGCTGGGATTGTGGCTTTAATGCTTGAAGCCAATCCACTTTTATCGCCTGATGAAGTAAAAGATATTTTGCAACGAACAGCAACAAATATGCCAGGTCGTGAAGCATGGGAAGTTGGGGCAGGTTATGTAAATGCTTATGCAGCATTAGAGGAGATTTTTTTTTACACAGGTGAGTACGGGAAAACGCTAAATAGTTCCCAGACGTTTCATAGTAATGTGAATGTTTCTGTAGCGAGAACAGACTTTTCCGTTTCATTTAATCCAGCAACACTGACTTCTAATCACACTGAGTTTGAGGTTCAATCTGGTATGTCAGGAATTGTTGCTCAAATAGATGCAAGAGGAATCCTAGAAGAAACAGGAAATCCACTTAACCTTGTTCTAATCGCACCGGATGGGACAGAGTATAGCTCAGGAGTAAGTCTATTATTTCCGTTAGAGTTTACTCGGACAGTTTCTGTCAGTAGTCCACAACCTGGGACATGGAAAGCTGAGATTCGTGGGCTACGTGGCGATGAAGTAAATCCAATTGGAATTGGATTGCCTGAAGAAGTCCAAGGAACACTTGCTTTTTCAACGGTTACTGGTTTTACTGGTCTAAGTGATATTGCCGGCCATCCAGCCGAATCAGCGATAAAACTAGGGATCAATGAACGACTGTTTGATGGATTTGCGAATGGTAGCTTTCAACCAGATGCTAACCTTCAAAGGAAAGATCTAGCCAAATATCTTGTCATGGGAGCTGGGATCCGTCAGTCTCTGAAAGGAACATCTTTTTCTGATGTAAAGGGAGAGGATCTACCATTTGTTAAAGCAGTGCTCGCAAACGGTTCAGCACTTCGAGATAGTAAGCAAATCACAAATGGTGTGATGGTTGCTCCAAATGGTAAATTCAGTCCGAAGGGAAAGGTCTCACGTGAAGAACTCGCGTATTCACTCATTCAAAGTTTAGGCTTACAAGACTTAGCCTTAGCACATGAGGGGGAAATTACGGTTCAACATGGAAATGAGCGCATCCTACTCGAGGACCAAGACCTGATTTCACCTGACTTAAGAGGATACGTACAACTATCTTTGGATCTAAATATTTTAAATGCCTATTTTTCAGTATCACAGGAAAAATATGATTTGAGCCCTACGATACTTGCAACATTTAAGGCAAATGATACAATTACACGTGCAGACTTTGCAGTGGCGATGACAAGATTTTACCATGCGTATTTAAAGTAATCGTAAAAGCAAACCATTCATTTGGTTTGCTTTTCTGAGTCATAATAATTAAATAGTCTCTCGAATTGCATAATAAAATTGAAAGGGGAGTAAATGGTGACATTACACAAATTTGTTCAGGATACAATCGAAAGCATGAAAGATTTTGATCCGAATAACCGTGATTGCCTTAAAAAAGTAATTAGAATCGCAATTGATGATTTTAAATTTTCTTCGCAGGAAAAAGTTGAAGAACTAAACGGTCAAGAGGTTTTATATATAGCATCTGTTGTCGAAGAAAACTTACTTTCTAAAATCGCTACATTAGCTAACGAAGAAGAAGTATCAGTAGAAGCTGTCTACGAAGGACATGTGGTCAGAAAATATTAGAAATAGGGTTAGATATGGTGAAAATTATGAAAGAACATTATTACGATAAATTACTAAACATTAAAACTGCTGCAGAAATAAAAGGAATCCATAAATCCTATCACTACCACCGCTATGAGCCGACCCCATATAGTGCTCTAGAAGTACTTTTTCAAAACTACGAATTAAGTAGCAATGATCGGATTGTAGATTTCGGCTCAGGTAAAGGGAGACTTAATTTCTTTATTCATTATTTATTTCAGGCTGCAGTTATAGGCGTTGAAATGAGCGAAATCTTTCACCAAGAGGCGCTAAAGAATAAAACGGATTATCTAAAGAGGTCAAATAAAAACAGTAATAAAATTCAGTTTTGCAATTGTTTGGCTGAGGAGTACGAGATACAGCCATTGGAGAATCGCTTTTACTTTTTTAATCCCTTTTCAATTCAGGTTTTCATGAAAATCATTCATAATATTCTAGAGTCTGCCGACCATTCAGCACGTGAAATCGAAATAGTTTTGTATTATCCATCCGAAGACTATATTTATTATTTAGAGAGTTATACCTCTTTCAAATTAAAACGTGAGGTCAGACTCCCTGATTTGTATGAGAATAATCAGAATGAGCGTTTTTTAATCTATCATTTGAGCGATTGACAGTACTACAAAAAAAGAAAAATTCGCGTTTCAGATAGACATTGTTGAAAAATTTAAGGACAGAGATTCCTCTATTTGTGAAAAAAACACTATTTTTAAACTTTCGCGGACACCAAGGCCGCTATTTCTTATTAAACGGTAAAAAATAGAGGATGCAGGCCTAAATAGTGGATTCTCTGTCCGCGAAATCAAAAATTTTAGGCTATTTTAAAAATAAGGTCTCCTGTGTCCGCTTAATTTATTGCTTCTGGAATGACATCTGTATTTTAACCAAAAAGAAGTAATTCCCACCACTCCTTTTTAACACTTCATCAGCATGTTTCACAATGCTATTACACAAGAGCCGTATCGAGGCTTTTGTGTTTTTTTTTATTATTTCTAAAACTTAATCCTTAAAAAAACAAATGTTACGTAATTTGGAAAAGTACCCAATATTTTTATTACAATTTTTTTGTAACTATTAAAATTTTATTTGAATTCTATTTTTTTTGTGCTATGATTATTTTTGTCGAAAAAGAAAAGATATTGTAGTTTGTGATTTTTTTTTATTTTTACTTGTAACCGATTACACGGGAGGGGGAGAAAACGTGCAAGGTAACAATGCGCCATTATTTAATCTAGCAATTCGAACAGCAGACATGCTTGTGAAGATGTTTGGAGATCACTGTGAAGTCGCAGTTCATGATTTTTCTGATTTAAAAAGGTCTTTAGTTCATTTAGCTGGGAATGTTACCGGTAGAAGAATAGGGTCTCCAATAACTGATCTTGTTTTGACGGAGCTAAGGAAACATCCATCTGAAATCGAGGATATACCAAACTATAAAACTCAATCAGGTAAAGGTATAACGATGAAGTCATCGACTGTTTTTCTGCGTGATCACAATGATCATGTAATAGGTGCACTTTGTATCAATTATGATATTTCGTTGATGATGCAATTCGGGGCAGAAATACAAGAGTTTATTAATTTTGATGACAGCGAAACAAAATCTGAGAATTTTTATTCGACGGTACAGGATGTCATTCAAAATATGGTTGATCAAGTTTTGGTAGGTTTTAAGAAGGCACCGTCAGTACTGAGCCTTGAAGAAAAATAGAATGTGTTCGTTTGCTAGAGGAAAAAGGAGCATTCTTAATTAAAGGCTCTACAGAGTACTTAGCTACAGTTCTTGGAGTCTCAAAGTTTACAATTTATAATTACCTTCAAAAAATAAGAACCCAAAACGAGTATCAATTGGAAGAGAGATAAAAAATAATATTTTACTAGGTTAGTAAACATCTAAAGGGAGAGTCATCATGGATATTTTAAAAGGAACAGCACTATTATTATTGGTATTAGGACTATTTTCATTATTTAGCTTTAAAGCACCTAAAGGAATGAAAGCCATGGGAGCGCTAGCGGGTGCAGCAGTTGCTGCCTTCTTAGTTGAGGCGTTTCAGCTTTATGTAGGTGGAGATTTATTAGGTTTTGCATTTCTAGGCGAAGTAGGAGAAGCTGCAGGAGGTATGGGTGGAGTTGCCGCCGCAGCGCTTGTTGCTCTTGCTGTAGGTGTATCACCTGTATACGCACTGTTACTTGGGGTTTCTGTTGCAGGACTAGGTTTATTACCAGGTTTTATTGCCGGATATGTAGTAGCATTTCTAGTAAAACAAATTGAGAAAAAAGTACCTGGTGGACTTGATCTTATTGTTATTATTATCGTTTGTGCACCACTTGTTCGTTTTATCGCAGTAAGTATGAAACCGGTTGTGGACGCAACATTATTAAACATTGGTGGAATTATTACAGAAACAGCTACAAGCAATCCTATTTTAATGGGAATTATTCTTGGTGGAGTAATTACGGTAGTAGCTACAGCGCCTTTAAGTTCAATGGCCTTAACGGCGATGCTCGGTTTAACAGGAGTACCTATGGCTATTGGAGCTTTAGCAGTTTTCGGATCATCATTTATGAACTATGTGTTATTCGATCGTATGAAGTTTGGAGATAGAAAGACAACGATTTCTGTGGCTATTGAGCCATTAACACAGGCCCACATCATATCTGCGAATCCAATTCCAGTTTATGTTACGAACTTTATTGGTGGAGCAGGAGCGGGTGTTATTGTTGCTACGTCAGGATTAATTAATAATGCATCTGGAACAGCTACACCAATTGCAGGTCTAGCAGTAATGTACGGTTTTAATGATCCTATGAAAGTTACGATTATTGCATTATCGTGTGCTCTAATTGGTACAGCGAGTGGTTTCTTAGGTTCATATCTTTTTAGGAATTATAAAATTAAAACTGTTGACCAATTAAAAAAAGCTGATGATAAAGATGTTGTAATCGAAGATACCCAAAAGGTTGCTGTATAAACATCACGATAAGTACATCTAAATAAAGGAGCACGAACAATGAAATTTCGATCAGCATTTGATATTATTGGACCGGTCATGATCGGTCCTTCAAGTTCCCATACAGCAGGTGCAGCAAGGATTGGAAGGGTTGCCCGAACGTTATTTGAAAAACAGCCTAAGAAGGCGGTAATCTCTTTGTTCGGTTCGTTTGCAAAAACCTATAAAGGGCATGGTACGGATCTTGCTCTCGTTGCCGGGTTGCTAGACTTTGATACATTTGATGAACGTATCCCAGAGGCATTAAACATCGCTGAACATGCAGGAATGGAAGTTGAATTTATTACTGAAACAGCCATTACTGAACACCCTAATACAGTAAAAATTAACTTGTATGATGGAGAAAAGGAATTAGAGATCATCGGGATTTCGATAGGTGGAGGCACGATTGAAATTACGGAAATCAATTCTTTTAAATTAAAGCTTTCAGGAGCAAATCCAGCAATTTTAGTTATTCATGAAGATCGGTTCGGAATTATTTCGTCTGTAACGAGTATTCTGTCAAGATACGAAATCAATATCGGCCATATGGAAGTCTCTAGGAAAGAACGCGGCGATATGGCGATCATGGTTATCGAAATGGACCAAAAAATAGATGACGGGGTAATAAATGAATTGAAAACTATCCCTAGTGTTAGCCGGGTAATCCGGATGGCAGAATAACAAATTATAGAGACACCAGGAGGACATGCCATGTTTCGAAATGTAGCCGAGCTTGTGGAATTAGCAGAAAAAAATCAGGTTAAAATTGCTGAAATTATGATTCGGCAAGAAATAGAATTTACAGGCGTTTCAAGAGAAGAAATCATAAAAAAGATGGATAACAATCTTACCGTAATGGAGCGAGCGATTGAGCGCGGCTTAAATGGAGTAAGATCTCATTCGGGTCTTACCGGTGGAGATGCCGTTCTAATGCAAAACTATATTAAAAGCGGGAAGAGCTTAGCCGGAACTTTACTGTTGGATGCAGTCAGTAAAGCGGTTGCTACTAATGAAGTAAATGCGGCTATGGGAATTATTTGTGCCACACCAACAGCAGGCTCTGCTGGCGTAGTTCCCGGAACGTTGTTTGCTGTAAAAAACCAATTAAATCCTACAAGACAAGAAATGATTGAATTTTTGTTTACAGCGGCAGCTTTCGGGTTCGTTGTAGCTAATAACGCATCAATCTCTGGCGCGGCTGGAGGATGTCAAGCGGAAGTAGGTTCAGCAAGTGGAATGGCAGCGGCAGCCATTGTTGAGCTAGCTGGTGGTACACCGCAACAGTCAGCGGAGGCAATGGCAATTACTTTGAAAAATATGCTGGGATTAGTTTGTGATCCTGTTGCAGGGTTAGTTGAAGTCCCGTGTGTAAAACGTAATGCAATGGGAGCCTCTAACGCAATAACTGCAGCAGACATGGCGCTTGCGGGGATTGTCAGTAAAATACCTTGTGATGAAGTAATCGGAGCTATGTACGCCATTGGTCAATCAATGCCTTCGTCACTAAGAGAGACGGCAGAAGGTGGACTTGCTGCAACACCAACAGGTAGAAGACTTGAAGAGGAAATTTTCGGTAAACCTAAAGAAAAGCTTAAGGATTATGTATTAGCATAACGTTTTCAATTTAGGGATGGTTAACACCGAAATGAAAAGTTCTATAAATCAAAATACACTAAACAAAGGATGGCATTTTGTCATCCTTTTTCCATTTCTAAAGAACTTTCTTCAACTAACCCAATTACCCGTTGGATTATCTTTCTTCATTATTGTACTGCTTTTTTATATATTTTGTATTACTTGTTAATGGATAACACATATAATTCTTCTTCATCAACAAATTCTCCAGTATTTACAAAACCTAATTTCTCGTATAAATGTTTTCCTCTTATATTTTCTGGATCGGTTGATAAATAGATATTTTTACATTTCTCAATTTTTTTCATTTCCGTAATTACCAGGTTCATTGCTTCCGTTCCATATCCATTTCCTTGATATTTATAGTCAATCATAATTCGACAAAGTTCATAATAACCTTGGTTTTTAGCATAACCGTACATCGTAAAACCAATAATTTTACCGTCTTTTTCAATTGCTTTTGTTGTCCATGTTTTTTCAAACTGTGCTTGAACCAAGGACAGGGCATTAGATGCAACAAATTCCTCACAAATTGCAGGCATTCCTTGACTCGTTGATAAAAAAATTACCTCCAACCAATTTTCTTCATTAATATCTATTAATCTCAACATTACCGCACCATCCTATATTCTTATGGATCCTAACATCAAGAACGTAGATTTAATATTTGTCTCTATCTATTTTAACTTATATTTACAATTATTGTTAAAGAATATTATTAACATTTCTATTTATAAAGGCTCTTTTACTGTTGGCAATAATTTGACTGTTATTTTTTTTGCATTTCTTCAAGCTGTGTAAACTATTTTACGGTTTCCATTGATATTTTACTAAATCGATAACTCCATTAAAGCCAATTTCCACCCCTTCCATTTCCAAGTTCATCAATTGCTCATGGTAGGACTCCTCATCTTGAAGGGCGATCTGTCCCTTAGCGTTAATGACCCGATGCCATGGAAGGTTATGCTTTTTGCTCATCGAATGAAGGATTCGAACCACTTGGCGGGCAGCCCGGGGACTTCCTGCGAGCCCAGCAATCTGTCCATAGGTCATGACCCTTCCTTCAGGAATCATTCGAATAATCTCAATCACTTTTTCAGTAAAAGGTGTCACTATGGTAGTTCCTTTCCCATTAGAAATCTAATTGTGCCTAGATGTTAATCTATGTAGTAAATTACAAGGGGCTTACGTTACTTTAACATAGGCTGTTTTAGTATAGGTAGTTGTTTTTTGCTGAAGACGCTTGATCCGCAATTTCGAGTGCAGTTCAACATTACTAACTGTGATTTTACTATCGTTAGAAATCAAAATCGAAAGCACAACTTTTATCATGAAACGAGTAACCACAGGCGAGTATCAACGGAAATAGCTTATTCAAAAGAGGAAATGTATGCCTGTTGTCATATGCTCAGTTGTTTTTTTTATTAATTTTTTCCATTTCGAACGTAAGCTTTTGCCTTATTTTACGGGCTTTTTAATATAAAGTGTAGTGTCCTATATGACAAATGTCATACGCATGACTTGACGTTTATGTCTTATAGAAATTGATGATTTTTTCTATAATAAATACAGTGGTAATGTTAATAACAACTTTGAGTATCAAATTAGGAGGAACTTTAACATGAGTCAAGCAAAAATATCTCAACTGAAAAAAGAAATGGCCCCTTATGAAAAGATTGATACAAAGGCCAGTATCATTCAAATAGTAAATACACTATTACCATTGGTGATCCTTTGGTACGGAACCTACCTGAGTTTGTCTGTGTCTTATTGGCTTACAATTCCTTTAATCGTGTTAACTTCTGGCTTTTTAGTACGCACGTTTATTTTGTTTCACGATTGCTGTCATCAATCGTTCTTTAAGAGCAAATTAGCCAATGATATTTTAGGTACTATAACTGGAGTACTTACACTTGTTCCTTACCGTCAATGGAAGCATACTCATACGGTTCACCATGCGACAAGTGGAAATTTAGATAAGCGTGGAACAGGAGACATGTGGTTACTTACTGTCGAAGAATATAATGCTTCATCGATGTGGCGCCGCCTATGTTATCGTGTATATCGCCATCCATTCTTTATGCTTGTGATTGGACCGATTGCTGTGTTCTTACTTGAATATCGTTTTAATCGTAAGGGAGCAAAAAAGAAAGAACGAATGAACTTGTACCTCACCAACGTTTTGATCGTGGCATTATATACGGGCTTAAGCTTAGCAATTGGTTGGCAAGCGTTTCTGATGATCCAGGGACCAGTCTTCTTGTTATCAGGTCTTCTAGGGATTTGGTTATTCTATGTTCAGCATCAGTTTGAAGACTCTTATTTTGAAAATGAAGAAGAGTGGAGCTACATCCAAGCAGCGGTTGAAGGTAGTTCTTATTATAAGCTTCCAAAGGTGCTGCAATGGATCACTGGAAATATTGGGTTTCACCATGTACATCATTTAAGCCCAAGAGTGCCAAATTATAATTTAGAAAAAGCTCATAATGCTTCACAGGATCTAAAAAAAGCAACAACAATTACAATTAGTAAAAGTTTCGAATCGTTAAACTTCAGACTATGGGATGAAAAAAATAAACGCTTTCTTAGCTTTAAAGAATTAAAGCAATATGTAGATAAACCAGCAGAAAAACACAAAGTAGAACTTGCCCGAAAAACGAATTAGGGATATTATGGTAATATAGTAGTGAATTGAGTAGAAAGTGGGAGGACTAGCATGAAAACTTTGCATCAAAAGGTTCGAGAAAACACAGGGCTGAATCCCTATGTTTGGATCGTCTTTTATATCCTCCCCTTTTACTTTATTTTTCAATCATCCTCAACGCCTCAAGTGGTACTTGGGGTCATTATGATTATCGGGTTTCTTATCTGTTATGTGCTGTCCTTTACATCTAGAGGATGGCTTATCTATGTAGGGACCGGTATTCAAATAGCGATTTCGACGACGATGAGCTTACTATTTGGTTATATATACTTTTTTCTGTTTTTAGCTTTCTTTATTGGGAATTTAAAAAATAAAATTGCTTTCGTTGTTTTTTATATCATTTTGCTTATTAGTACCTTTGGGACGATTTATTTTGGTTTTGTAACAGAACATTCGCGAGTGTTAATTACTCAATTGCCGTTTGTAATCCTTAGCATTATTGCAGTGATCCTCTTACCAGTTAGTACTTACGATAAAAATAAAGAGGATGCATTACAAGGAGAGTTAGATGATGCCTATAAACGAATTTCCGAACTAGTGAAGCTAGAAGAACGACAACGGATTTCGCGTGATCTTCATGACACACTTGGCCAAAAACTATCGTTGATTGGATTAAAGAGCGACCTCGCTGGGAAATTAATCAGTAAAAATCCAGATAAAGCTCGGATTGAGATTAAGGATGTTCAGAAAACAGCTCGGATCGCTTTAAAAGAAGTCCGTGAAATGGTTACCCAAATGCGAGGAACGAAACTAGAAGATGAAGTTTATCGAGTCGCACAAATATTAAAAGCAGCAGAAATTGAGTTTGGTGTTGAGGGAAATCCGAAGCTCTTAAATACATCACTGATAGCCGAAAATGTAGTCAGTATGTGCATTAAAGAAGCAGTGAACAATGTTGTAAAACATAGTAATGCTTCAAAATGTACACTCATTATTGAGCAAATGAATACGGAGTTAGTGGTGAAGGTGAAGGACAATGGTGTGGGGATCGGGAATTCGCTTCAGAATATGACTGGTAACGGGTTACAAGGTATGAAAGAACGCCTTGAGTTTGTGAATGGTAGTTTAGACATTACTTCTGACCATGGTACAACAATCATATTTAAAGTTCCAAATGTCTTTAAACAAAAGGAAGAGGAGGTGTAGCTATGATACGAATTGTCATTGCCGAAGATCAAAAAATGTTGTTAGGAGCCCTTGCCGCGTTACTAGATCTTGAAGATGATATGACTGTGGTTGGTCGAGCTGGCAACGGCGAAGAAGCGGTCAAATTAGTTCACCTTCACAATCCGGACATTTGTATTATGGATATAGAAATGCCTGGGAAAAGCGGTCTTGAAGCAGCTGAGGAACTAAAAGGTTTTGGCTGTAAGGTCATTATTTTAACTACTTTTGCTCGTCCAGGATTTTTTGAAAGAGCCTTAAAAGCAGGGGTAAATGGATACATGTTAAAGGATAGCCCAAGTGATGATTTAGCGAGTGCCATTCGCAGTGTTATGGAAGGAAAGCGTATTTATGCATCAGAATTGGTTGATGAGGTTTATAGTGAGGAAAACCCCCTTACCGAACGAGAAAGTGAAGTTCTATTGTTAATGTCAGAGGGCAAGAGCACGAAGGAAATTGCTGGTACGCTTTTTATTACCACTGGAACGGTAAGGAATTATATTTCCTCAATCTTGGATAAGTTAGACGTGAGTAACCGAATTGAAGCAATTACTAGATTCAAAGAAAAAGGTTGGTTTAAATAATTTACTTAAGCTGAGTAATTACAATAAAGAGGGATGGAGAATTTTTTCCATGCCTCTTTTTATTTCGCTCTTTTCTAAAGGCTACTTAGATCGCGGCTTTTTAGGATTATTGCTTTTTTTCAGTTCGTTCTTTCCCTTTGGACGTAACAGCAAAATCTCTAGTCATAGTTTTTATTTGTTCTGTTTTTCGAAACCGTAATGCGGACCAATCTTCATCAACAGCAATTTGCCGAACAGGCTCGTAGCCTTCAGCAGCAAGGAGTGGGGTAACCGTATCACGACTGCAATTTGATCCTTTATAGGTTTTTGAGGTTTTCTTTGGATAGCAAAGCCAGAGCAGACCATCTTGTTTAACAACACTTGCGCCACGTTGTGCGAGAGCTTGAAGCTCCTCATTTGAAGTACCGAATACTTGAACGAAATCATAGCTTTCATTTTGAACTTCCTTGTGCACCTCTCCTTGAAAAGTCGTCATGACCTCTTCGTAAGCTTTTGGCGGATTGAGGATTAATACAGCTTGTCCATGATCTTTAAATTGCAATTTTTTCACAACAGGATGTAACTCTTCCATCTGAACAGTCCTTTCTATATCAACTATGTCTACTATACAAAAAGGAGTATGCCTTATTCAAGTTATCAGAACTTGTGAAGACTGCAGTAGAATAATTCATTTAGTGTGTACATTTACGTAAATTAACTCCTGTGATGTCTTCTAAGTAACTTATTAAGACCAACATAAAAAAAGCTTGGGGGTGCCCCAAAGCTTTCATATTGATAGTAACTTTAAATTTATTAAACTGGCTTGCATAACAGTCTGTTAAAAGGTGATTGTACGAGGTCCGTTTAGTTCAGGATGATTAATTAAGCGAATGGTTTTTGGTTGACAACGGATTACAATATAATTCGGGTCATCAGGACCTTCTAAATATTTCCGGAAGTTATCGTGCCAAAAGCGGTCTTTTAATTCCTGATCATCATGAATGGTAGCCTGTGCCGTCATATCAATGTAGGGCTTACCAAAGCCTCCGCCTTCAAATCCTAATAGGATATGAACTTTACAGTTATTATAAATGTCTTGAACCTTTTCGGTAGCTTTACTAGAAATTGTATAGAGTGTAAATTCTTCATTTCGAAAGATCATATAGCGAGCAAATGGTTGATCGCCCTTCATTGTGGAAAGTGTTCCAACCTTATGTTCACTTAAAATTCGTAATACTTCCTCTTTGATGCGTTGTTCATTCATATCGCCACATCCTTTTTGATAATCTAAGCTCATTTACCCGAATTAGTCTAGGAAGAAAGTAGATATCAAAAATCTATAGAAATTTGTCACATCTACTGCCTCTAGACTCAGTAGAGCAGTGAAGGTCAATTTTTAGAGTTGAAAATTAATTGTGTCATGTACCTCTCCTAGATATGCTAGTAATATTTGTCATTTTGGGACATATAATTTAACAACTTGGTTTATCCAGGCTTGAAAAATAAGATATAGGGGGTATTTCTTTGAAAAAGTATAGTTTGTTGTTGGCTTTAGTACTAGCAGTCTCTATGGTACTAGCTGCCTGTGGTGGTTCGGACTCGAAAGACGGTGAGTGGGTCAAGGATGTAACGGTTTTAACTGGTGGGGAGCAAGGAGTTTATTTTCCACTTGGTGGGGCAATGGCCCGAATTATTTCTGAAAAAGTTGATGGGGTAACTGCAACCGGGGTAACTAGTGGGGCTTCTGTTGTTAATAGTAATGATATTAACGATGGTAAAGCTGAACTAGGTTTAGTACAAAATGATATTGCGTTTTACGCTCATGAAGGTTCTCATATGTTTGAGGCTGTGACAAACAACTTCTATGGAATTGCAACTCTTTATCCAGAGGTTGTTCAGATTGTCACATCAGCTGATAGTGGCATCGTAACAGTAGATGATTTAAGAGGAAAGCGTGTCGCGGTTGGTGACCAAGGCTCTGGGTCAGAGGCCAATGCGAAGCAAATTCTTGAAGCGCACGGAATTACTTATGATGATTTAAATATTGAGTTTATGAGTTTCGGAGACGCTGCTGGTGGTATTCAAGATGGAAACGTTGATGCAGCATTTATCACAGCTGGTACACCAACAGGGGCAATTGAAGCTTTAAAAGCTAGCCGAGAAATTAGAATCGTAAGTATTACTCCAGAAAAAATTAAGGTGTTAACTGATACTTATCCATACTATACACATTTTGATCTTCCAAGCGATGTTTATGGTACGAGTAGCGATGCGACAACAGTAGCGGTTCAAGCGATGGTTATTGTTAGCAAAACGTTACCAGAAGATCAAGTATATGAAATTACAAAAGCTATTTTTGAGAACTTAGATATCATTGAAGCAACACATGCCCGTGGGAAAGACATTACACTAGACACCGCTTTAGATGGAATGTCAATTGAGCTTCACCCAGGAGCAAAACGTTATTTTGATGAAGCGAAGTAAGAAAAAAATGCTGATAGAAAAGAGGGCATTGCGTATGAGCAATGTCCTCTTCAAACAAAGAACCATCTTAATCATCGCATGCTGCTTACTCCTCTCATTCATTCTATTAAACGTATCAAGCCCTCACAGATTGCTAGTTATTGAAGAAGCAAAGACAGGGAAGGTATTGTGGCAAGAGGAAATTTTTGCTTCGGAATGGTTTCATCACGAGTATATCCATTCGGTGGAAAAATCAATTGTAATCGAAAAATTTAAAATCGATGACACCGGACAAATTTTTGCTATGGAAAGCTGGACAAGGTCATTTGGAGCTGGGTTACCTTATGAATTGAAGGGTAATTTACAAATCACTGATGGGTACTATATTTTAAAGGACATCTATGAACCTATTGAAATTCTTCATATGCAGCCATCACATTTACATTTGCATACCTTTCATTTTCGGGACGAGGTCCTTGTTCTATCTGAACCACCTTATACAAGAACCCACCTAAAAATCTATAGTAAACCTTTGCGATGGTATGAGTATATTTACTGGTCGATCAAGAGTTGATGAAAGGAGTGAAGAAATGAGCAATGAAAAACTAGAAGTTTCTAAGGCGTTAGAATTAGAAGGAAGTGACCGTTTTCTAGTTGGGAAATGGGCACTTATCATTTTAATTGTTAGTTTAATTATGTCTGGATATCATTTCTATACCGCAGGCTTTGGGCTCCAAGTCTCGACAAGAACGCATTTAATTTTTCATCTCACAATGGGGTTAATTTTAGTGTTCTTGTTGTACCCAATAAAAAAAGGATTAAGTCAACGAACAATTCCCTGGTATGACGTGTTAATTGCCTTAATCGTTGCTTTTGTTGGTTTTTATATTATTCAAAATCAACAATCACCATCGATTTTAAGTGCCCGGCCAACAACGCTCGATGTATCTATGGGTGTAGCTTTGGTATTGTTGGTTCTAGAAGCAACTAGGCGTGTTGTTGGAAAACCACTTGTCATCATTGCTAGTGTGTTTATTGCTTATTACTTCTTAGGGAGCTACATGCCAGGAGCGTTTCGGCATGTGCGGGCTGACTTTGAGCGTTTCTTTTATGAAATGACCTATACAACTGCAGGGATTTTGGAACCCCGATAAGCGTATCAGCTACGTATGTATTTATCTTTATTTTGTTTGGAGCAATTTTAGAGTCCACCGGTGCAGGAAAGATGTTTATTGATTTGGCATTGCGGGCTTTTGGTCGTTATAAAGGGGGTCCTGCAAAGGCGGCTGTATTAGCGAGTGGGATGCTCGGAAGTATTTCTGGAAGTTCAACTGCAAACGCTGTAACTACAGGGACATTTACAATTCCGTTAATGAAAAAAGTTGGTTTTAAACCACATGTAGCTGGCGGAATTGAAGTAGCTGCTTCATCAAGTGGTCAATTTTTGCCACCGGTCATGGGGGCTGCCGCCTTCTTAATGATTGAATATACTAATATCCCTTATATAGAAATTATTAAAAGTGCGCTTATCCCAGCGATCCTCTGTTATGTAGCGATCTTATTAATGGTCCATTTCGAAGCTGCTAAAAATAATATCAGGGGCCTGCATAAAAGTGAACTTGTTTCTGCAAGGAAAACATTGTTACAACAAGGGTATTTAATCTTACCAATCTTTGTTCTACTATATTTCTTAATCAAGGGTTTCACCGTACCAAATTCAGCTTTCTTCTCAATTCTTGTTATTTTAGTACTCGCATTTTTTGCTCACCGCTTTAAAGATAGAATTGGAAGAAGTATGATTTATGCGGGTGTTCTCATTGTTTTTGCGTATAGCCTACAGTACATTATCACGTTTATAAATCAGTTCTTAAGTAGGGATATTTTATGGAGAAGTGAGATACCGTTTTTAATTGTTGTTAGTTTAGTAATTGCATTGCTCTTTGCTGTTGGTCAAAAAAAGCTGAAGGTTGAATCAGCACCTGTCCGCTACGGAATAAAAGAGCTAGTTAATGGGTTTGAATTAGCAGCTAGAAATTCACTAGCTGTGATTGTGGCATGTGGAACAGCCGGAATTCTAATTGGTGTAGTAAATTTAACTGGCTTATCACTGAAACTATCAAATATGATTATTTCCTTTTCAGGGAAAATAACAGAGGTATTGCCGGCATTTATGGTTTTTGATAACACACAATTGTATTTTGCCTTAATCTTGACGGTTTTTGCTTGTTTAATTCTCGGATTAGGACTACCGACAACGGCTACCTATGTCATACTCGCAGCGATGATTGCTCCAGCTTTAGTTGGTCTAGGAGTTCCACTTTTAGCAGCTCATCTATTTGTACTTTATTATGGGGTTTTAGCTGATGACACTCCACCAATTAATTTACCAGCCTATGCGACAGCAGGGATTGCCAAAGCTGAACCGATTCGAACGGGAATTCAAGGCTTTAAATTTGATTCAGGGGCCTTGTTATTACCATTTGCATTCGCGACTAACCCAACAATTCTTATGCTAAACCCTGATGCAACCTGGATTGATATTAGTATTAACATCTTTACAGCGCTCATTGGGATCATTGCTTTTGCTTCGTTTATTCAGAGATGGCTACTCGTAAAGTATTATTGGTTTGAAAGATTAGCAGCATTAGTAGCAGCACTTGTGTTAATCCATGGGCATTGGGTTACTGATCTAACGGGGATTACAATCCTGACAGTGTTATTTATCTCCCAATATTACCGATCGAAGAAAGAGAAAGAACTTAGTTCCAAAACAACTCAGAAAGCTGTATTTGATTAAGGTATACTTCGAAGGAAGCAGGAACTTTGTGTTCCTGCTTTTTTTTGCCTAATATAATAGGAAAAAAATTGCTTTTCGATAATAGGATAGAAAGGGGAGTTAATAAATAATTAAAACGAGAAGGGGAGGAAGGCTATGGAATCCTATTTACCAGAACCGTACAAAATTAAGATGGTCGAGCCTATTCAATTGAAGACGAAAGCAGAAAGAGAAATGGCAATTGAAAAAGCAGGCTACAATCCATTTTTGCTCAGAAGTGAGGATGTGTACATCGACTTATTAACGGATAGTGGTACTGGCGCCATGAGTGATCGCCAATGGGCTGGAATTATGCTCGGTGACGAGTCATATGCAGGTAGTCGAAATTTCTACCATTTGGAAGAAACCGTTCAGCAGTTAACGGGCTATCATTATGTCTTACCAGCACACCAAGGGCGTGGTGCTGAACAAGTTTTATTTCCTTTGTTAATCGAAAAAGAAGGACAATATGTGCTTGGCAATATGCATTTCGATACGACCAAAGCACATATTGAAATGAATAAGGCACGACCAGTAAATTTAGTTATTTCCGAAGCCTATGAGACAGCAGTAGATCACCCATTTAAAGGGAATTTCGATATTGCTAGATTAAAAGAGTTTATTAGTACAAAAGGAAAGGAAGAAATAGCTTTTATTATCAATACGATAACTTGTAATAGTGCTGGAGGACAGCCTGTTTCGATGGAAAATATTCGTGAAGTATATGAGGTTGGAAAACAGTATGGGATTCCTGTATTTTTTGATGCAGCAAGGTTTGCAGAAAATGCGTATTTCATTAAGCAGCGTGAAAAAGGTTACGAAGACAAGGAGATTAGTGAAATCATCCAGGAAATGTTTTCTTATGGTGATGGCCTAACGATGAGTGCTAAAAAGGATGGCCTTGTTAATATCGGTGGACTTCTTGCAATCAAAGATGATTTTGAGCTATTTGAAAAATGCCGTTCCATGGTTGTGCCAATGGAGGGCTTTCCAACCTATGGGGGGTTAGCTGGAAGAGATTTAGAAGCGCTTGCGATTGGATTAAAAGAAGTTGTTCAATATGACTACCTCCATCATCGGATAAATCAAGTACGGCTTTTAGGAGAGCTACTAAAGGAAGGCGGAGTTCCTGTTCAAGAGCCAATTGGCGGCCATGCTGTTTTTGTTGATTGTGCCAAATTTTTACCAGACTTGCCAAAAAATCATTTTCCAGCTCATGCTTTAGCGGTAGCGTTATACTTGGAAAGTGGAATACGAAGTGTAGAAATTGGCTCGTTGTTATATGGCAGAGATGTAGACACAGGTGAGGATGGGCTTTCCGAGCTCGAGCTGTTACGCCTAACGATTCCGCGCCGTACCTATACAGATAATCACATCCGTTATATTGCCGACTCATTAATTCAACTCTACCAAAAACGAAGTGAAATTAAAGGTGTGGAGTTCAGCTATGAACCCAAAATTCTCCGCCACTTCACTGCAAAATTTCAGTTTGCTAGAGTACCTTCACAATAACTTGATGCAACAGTGGTTAAATGAAGGGTCTACTGGTAATTAGTGTGGGGTTATGAACAATCATTCAATAATTCATACCACTAAATGTAAACCGGAAGGGAACGAGAACGGGATATATCTTATGAAGCTTTTCTAAGGTAACAAACAAATTATAAGAAAACCGCCAAACATGTTTTTTGTTATTGACCTGAAGTATTCCGAACATGGCGTATGTTCGGAATGCTTTTCTATAAATCAGCTGTCCACTGTCCGAATTTCATCCCTATTCGTTTATACAACGCCACAGTCGTTAGTTTCGTGTTTTCTCATATAGAATTTTAAACACTTGAAAAAGGCTGTTGAGTAATTTTGCACTCTAAACCGATCCAAAAGTACATCGCTAGCTTGATATTTACACTTTGGTTCACCAAAGATGTCCAGCGTGCATCTGTGGATTCCATAGATTAATGGATATGACTCTAGGACAAATAACCAGCAAAAGATAAAGTCCAACTTCAGCTAATCGAAAATTTCACAAAAATGGCACGATTTACCACAAAAATACATAATTCACATATTCTTCACGGTTATAAACTGGTAGCAGATACTATTATGGAAGTAGGAATAATAATTCCTAAATATGTAATAAAATGGAGGTGGGAATTTTGAGTAAGGAAGATGAGTTAAAGGAAGGGGAACAGAAAAAAGCTTCTATTATAAAAAGACTTTGGAGGCGATTTAGAAGTACAGATTGGAAAGATCCTTTGAATCGGTGGAAATTATTACTTTTCTTAATTTTAGCGTTTTTTGGAATTACAGGTGGTGCTTATGGTGTAATTGCAGGAACTTCTACAAATACTTTTTGTGCAAGCTGCCATGAAATGTCAGCGGAAACCGTCACTCATTATGCTACGTCACACAGTCAGATAAATTGCGTAGATTGTCATATTAAACCAGGATTTGATAACAAGCTTTTAGCAAAAATTTCAGCAATGAAAGAACTATATCACCACGTCACAAGGACTGTACCTAACCCAATTCATCCTCTTATGGTTGTCGAAGACGTAAACTGTATTCAATGTCACTCAGAAAATCGTATGGTGACAGCCACAGGAGACCTAATCGTTAATCACGGAGAGCATATTGAAGCTGGTATACCATGTATTACATGTCATGCTGGTGTAGCACATGCAAAAGTGGTTGAAAGAGGACTTAATACACATGATGATTACGATTATTGGACTGACGACGTTGCAGAATTATTAATCTCAACAAGCTACACGAGACCGAACATGGGAACTTGTATTGATTGTCATGACAAAGTAAATCAAGGGAAGAAGCCTTGGGAAGAAAAGGAATATTTGTTATCAACACCACCAACTTCAACTGGAGATGGTCATGAAATTTACGACAAGGTATATACGTCAAATATCATATTAAAAGGTCTCGGTAAGCAACATTCAGAGGATGAGCTTTCTATGGCTTGTGAAACTTGTCACATAGAAGTTGCAACGCCGTCTAATCACCAAAAGGCAACTTGGAACGAAAATCATGGAAGTGCCGCTCTAACAGATTTAGATAGTTGCTTAAACTGTCATGAAGAAGCAAAATGGATTAAACGAGTTGCAGCAACAACAATGGATGAAGCTTTAAATCCAAGCAACAAACCAAATCTAGATTTCTATGTTCCTGATATGAACGTCGTTAAGTCTGAGTCTCGAAACAGTATTTTTTGTTATACTTGTCACACCGAACGCCCACCAGGACACGGAGATAGTGAAGATTGGTTAACAGGACATGCGAATTTCGCTGATTCGAAAGAAGAGAAACGACAATGTTATGTATGTCATGACTATGATAAGGATGAAAGTAAAACTGCACCAACAGAAGTATATTGTACCTTCTGTCATCGTACGGGATTAAAGGATGCAAAATAATAGAATGGTAATTTAAAAGATAAGGTGTTGTTTACAATTATTGGATTATATTGTAAACTCAAGGTTAATAAACAAAGGAGGGGTACAAGTAATGAAGCCAACTAATTGCTAAATATTAATTTTAAAAAATTAATAACGATTTCTTTAGAGTCTGATTTTGACCAAGGTTTATTTGGTGTACTCTTTTAGAGATTAGCAATTCAGAAGGTTCATAACTTATTCCCTAAACTAAATTTATAAGATGGCAAAGCTTTTTGCATTGCACAACTTAAGTATTTAACTGTAGGTCGTAAGAGGAAGCATCCTTTCTTCTTATGGCCTTTTTGTCTATAAAACCTTCTCAATCTAGTTGAGCACATTCAGGCCTTTTACTAATAAAATTTGAGGTGGAAATAATATGAGTCATATACAATATCGAGATTTACGTGTTGAAGAATGTGAACGAGTTTCTGAAATCGATCCAAGTCAGTGGATCGAGAAAGTTTGGCGTAATATAGATGGTGATTATCAACTAATAACTATCAATTATCAAGAAGATGATTGGCCAGACGGGTATGAAAAATATCGAGATGCCCTAATAGACACAATTAATTGTGGAGGTATAGCCATCGGTGCTTTTGCTGAGGATGGTAGGTTAGTAGGCTTTGTAACATTAAATAAAGAATTTTTTGGTGGAACTGCAAACTACCTTTTACTAGATTCAATGTTTGTTTCAAGAGACTATCGTAATTTAGGGATTGGTAAGCAACTTTTCCAACTGTGTGCGGCGAAGGCTCGCGAGTGGGGAGCTGATAAGCTCTATTTATGTGCTGCTTCTTCAGAAGACACAATTGCTTTTTACCGTTCTGTCGGCTGTGTGGCAGCTGCAGAAATTAACCAAGATTTGTTCGATAATGATCACCGTGATATTCAGCTTGAATATGTCTTAAGCGAAGACTAACTTTGTGAACACCCGAAGCTGGAAAAGCATATTCTGTTTAGAATGGACTTTTTCAAAGGCTCTTTTTGTTAGGTAAGAAAGTATAAAAGATCAGCGTAAAAACTGTCTAGCGCAAGCAGCCCAGCCCCTCGAGGTCAAATAACCTTCGAGAATAAAAGTGAAAGAGCACACTTTTTTTCTCGAAGAACATTTGCTTGTCGCTGCTCCTGCGTTTACTCGTCGCAAAAAAACATCTGCTCCTGCGGTTACTCGTCGCAAAGCAGAGAAGTACCCCGAGGAAGTTACTTGGCTAACCAGGGCGCTTGCGCTTTTCTTAAAAGATAAGAAAGCATATGCGTTTTTAGTACTTGGTGTCTAGCTTCAGGCGCCATCGGCTCGAGGTCAAATAACCTGCCAGATATAAAAGTGAAAAGCGCACTTTTAATCTGACAGAACATTTGCTTGTCGCCGATAGGCGGGCGCCTTGCGCTTTTCTTATAAACTTTGTGTCTGCTTTCTTCAAACGTTAGAATGGTAGGTTAGAAATGATGGCCGCCCATTTTGGTGAAAGTAGTCCAGAATACTTGCGAAAACAGCCTATTTAAAAATGAGGGTGGTTGAATGTTATATTTAGAGCTGATTGATGATCCACTAGACGAGGGGAATTTATTAATACAAGAAGAAATCTTAAATTCAGACCCGTACTTTCTGAAGAATGCCGAAGGAAAACAAGCATTAACTAAAGAGGATATTATTGAAGAATTGTTGGAGAATACAGCCTATGAGGCAAGGTTTTATTTTATAAAAAATGACAATGAACATATAGGTTTAATCTATTATATCCCAGATAAACCGCAGCCACATTATGGCTGGCTAAGCTTATTTATTATTCATAAAAACTATCAACAACATGGTTTAGGAAAAAAGAGCTACCAATTATTCGAGGATCTAGTAAAAAAAGAATTATTAGAAGTTATTAGATTATGTGCCCAGGTAGAAAATAAGCGTGGTGGGCTGTTTTGGCGAAGAAATGGTTACCACAAAATAGGAACTACATGGGATAAAAAGCAACATCGTATTAATGTATATGAAAAAGTGTTGTAAGACTAGCGATTCTCGCCCGAGAGATTGCTAGTCTTTTTTCTATATGTCGACTTTTTCTTTGTCGAAAAATTACTTATCATCTTGCTAAATTAAAGTGTTGTAAATATTCAGAACATAAAATATAATTCAGAATATAGCAACTATTTTAAAAATAGGGAGGGATTTTATGAATTTGGTAGTAGATTGGTTGAACAGCATACTGTGGAGCACACCGGTTATTTATTTTATTTTGGCAGTTGGACTATTATTTTCTGTTTTAACACGTTTTCTTCAAGTCAGACATATTAAAGACATGTTCACATTAATGTTTAAAGGAAAAGCGTCAAAGGAAGGAATATCTTCTTTTCAGGCACTAGTAGTCGCCCTTTCAGGTCGTGTTGGTACTGGTAACATTGCAGGAACTGCAACAGCAATCGCAATGGGAGGACCTGGAGCAGTATTTTGGATGTGGACAATTGCCTTTATTGGAGCGGGTAGTGCTTTCGTTGAGTCAACACTTGGTCAGATTTACAAAGTTAAACAAGATGGTCAATATCGCGGGGGTCCTGCTTATTACATTGAAAAAGGTATTGGATGGAAGTGGTTTGCGATTGCCTTTGCCTTTGCAGCAGTACTTTCGTTAAGTTTATTATTACCAGGTATTCAATCAAATTCAATTGCAGCAGGTATGCATAATGCGTTTGGTATTGAAAAATCTTATACTGGTATTTTTCTAATCGTACTTATTGGAATCATTATTTTTGGTGGAGTAAGAAGAATTGCAACAGTAGCACAATATGTAGTACCTTTCATGGCGATTGCATATATGTTCGTGGCTTTTATCATCATCACTATGAATATTGGTCAACTTCCAGGCGTAATTTCATTGATTGTAAAGAGTGCCTTCGCCGTTGATTCAGCATTTGGTGGAATCGTTGGGATGGCAGTTGCTTGGGGAGTAAAACGTGGAGTTTTCTCTAACGAAGCTGGTCAAGGAACAGGCCCTCATGCTGCGGCAGCCGCAGAAGTATCTCACCCTGCAAAACAAGGATTAGTCCAAGCGGCTTCTGTTTATATTGATACATTATTAGTATGTTCTGCAACTGCATTCATGGTATTAATTACTGGTGCCTACAATGTTTATGACAGTGCAGGAGGGTATCTTCGTGAAGGTCTACCTGGTGTTGAAAAAGGTGCAGGTTATACACAGGCGGCAATTGAATCAGTAATGCCAGGTTTTGGAGCATCATTTGTTGCAGTTGCGTTATTCTTCTTTGCCTTTACAACAATTATGGCCTACTATTATATGGCTGAAACGAACGTTGCTTACATGTTCCGTGGTAAAAATAACGTAATTCCAATGAATATTTTAAAAGTTGTCTTATTAGCAGCAACTTTCTATGGCTCAATCAGAGCAACTGGCTTGGCTTGGGATCTAGGGGATGCTGGTTTAGGTTTGATGGTATGGTTAAACTTAGTTGCTATTCTAATGCTTGCAAAACCTGCCTTGGCAGCTTTAAAAGATTACGAAGAACAGAAGAAGCAAGGTCTCGATCCTGTTTTTGATCCAGTAAAACTTGGCATTAAAAATGCTGATTTCTGGGAAAAAGAGTACAAAAAAGAAGACAATGCAAGCTAAAAAAACTTTCAAAAGAGTAGTCACCGATATCTATCGGGGCTACTCTTTTTTGGCGTTAAGGAACTCCCTATACTAGACTTCGAAGCGCAGCATTCAGTTAACAACTCAAAACTACCTAGCCCCTACTAAGCCTCAAGTCTTAGTCAAAATATGTCGGAGGGTCGTTATGAGAAATTTCAAATCTAGATAAGATAGAGTCATAAGAAGGGAGGAGTTAACATGAAAAAATTTGGATTGTTTATTTTAGGTGGTATTGCTGCCATCATCTTAATCGCTAACTTAGGACCGATCGCCCTGTTTGCTCTCAGCATTGCGATCCTATACTACGCATTTAAAGGGTTTATGAAGGCAGACACTTCGTTGAGTAAAGTCGCTTGGGCCATTCTAGGGTTAATCTTATTATCAATCACAGCATCGAATGTTCCTGCACTAGCCGGAATTATGGCGGCTATCGTGCTTTACTTCGTTTATAAAAAATGGAACGAAGAACAGGGTGTCGTTGTTGAAAACAAAGCTACTGAAACCAAAGATCCATTCGTAAATTTTGAAAAAGAATGGGCGGAGTTAAAAAGGAATTTTTAGAAGAGCTTTTGACAGAAACAATTTTAAAAATAAATCATTTAAACCTAAACTAACTAAAAGGAGCGATTGAAAATGAGTAACCTATTTACCCGCATTAAAAATACGATTGCAGCTGATGTACACGAAATGTTAGATGAAAAGGAACAAAAAAATCCGCTTTCAGTCTTAAACCAATATTTACGAGACTGTGAAAAGGAAGTTGAAAAGGTTAGAAAGCTTGTAGAGAGACAATATTTATTGAAGGAAGAATTCACACGTGAGTACAATGAGGCACAGCAACTAACAGACAAACGTAAGTATCAAGTAGATATTGCTGCCAAAGCTGGCGAAACTGAATTAATGAACTTTGCTATTCAAGAACAAACTCATTATGAAGCAAGAGCTAGCCGCTTAAGACTTTCGTTAGAGCAAGCTACTTCCCATTTATATGAGCTTGAGCAAAAATATGAAGAAATGAAACATAAGCTCAAAGATATGCATATTAAGAGAATGGAACTAATGGGGCGGGAAAACATGACTCGTGCCAATCATCGAATGAACCAAATGCTAGACAGTAATAGTTATACTGGTAAAGTCGGAGCAAGGTTTGATGAAATGGACCGTTACCTTGACCGTCTTGAGCACCAAGCAAATTCACAGTACCACAGAAACACGATAGATAGCCGCATTGCACAGCTTGAGAAGGAGCTTGAAAAACAAGAAAGTCATTCTATTTCTTAGCAGAAACGTGATATAGTAAAGGAGAAATACCGGGTTGACAAATTGTGTCAACCCTTAAACATTAATCGAGGAGAGACCCTTATGGATAATCATACGAAAACAGATTATATTAGCTGGACCATTTTAATAGGATTACTTCTTCTCGTTGTGGAAATTACCTTTTTTAATAAGGGGTTAGTTTTCTCAATTATTTTTGCTGGTTTCTTACTTTACTTTGGCGGTAAACGACTTTATAGCTCAATTGGAAAATTGATATTTGGGCTAGGTTGTTTGGTTTTATTTTTTACGGCGACTGACATGATTGTTTTTAAATTTTTCATTTTTGCAGTAATTGCTTATGTACTTATCTATTTTTATAAATCGAAAAATCGTCCGCTATTGATTCAGCCTGTTGTTAAGGAAACAGATGATCGCGGTACAAAGTTAATTAAATCCGAGCAGATGTTTAAAAATGTCTTTTACGGACGTCAAAAAACACCTGAGGAAATCTATGAATGGCATGATGTGAACATCCAAACAGGAATTGGGGATACGAGAATCGATTTAAGTAATACAGTGTTACCTAAGGGTGAAAGTGTTATTTCTATTCGTAACTTTATTGGCAATATTCAAATTCTCGTTCCATATGATATAGAAGTAAGTGTATCGCATTCAGTTTTAACGGGGACAACCGTTATCTTTGACGAGGCAAATGATCGACTGTTTAACCAGTCGTTAGTTTATAGAACTGATCATTATGATTTGGCTATCCGTAAAATAAAAATTATGACTTCAATGGGAATTGGTAGATTAGAGGTGAAAAGAATATGAGGCTCATTCAGAAGCAGATGATCTGGAGTATCTTATTTTCTTTACTTCTATTTACGACGTTTACCATTATCTATATAACCATCTTTCCAGTAGAAAATTGGAGTTTTCTTCTTGAAGCAAAAATCTTTGATTTACCAATTTTCTTTTTCGTACCTGGTGTTGCTATTGCTCTAGGAATTATTTTTGGACTTTCTAGTAGTATGACCTATAAAAAACAGTTGGAAATGGTGGAAGAAGCTCTAGGGCAACTAGACCAAGGACGTTTGTTTGAAGAAGAACAAGCAGTGTATCCAGATGAACTTAAGCCGGTTTTTCAAAAGGTGAAAAGCATTCAAAAGCAAATGGTTGAACAAGTCAAAACAGCACAAAAACTGGCTAGCGAGAAAGCGGTTGATCAAGAAAAGGAAGTGCAGAAAATAGTTTCTCAGGAACGAAACCGTCTCGCTCGTGAACTGCATGATTCTGTAAGCCAGCAACTTTTTGCTGCGTCAATGTTGATGTCTGCGATAACAGAAACGATGCAAGATCAGACGAGTGGAGAAATAAAGCAATTAAAGCTCGTTGAAGAGATGATCCACCAATCACAGCTTGAAATGAGAGCCTTGCTACTTCATTTACGACCAATTCCACTAAAAGGTAAGTCGCTTCAGGAAGGAATGCAGGAACTGTTAAACGAGTTATCACAAAAGGTTCCGATGGACATTTCATGGAAAATCGAAGCGGTGCCATTAGAAAAAGGTGTTGAAGATCATCTTTTTCGAATTCTTCAAGAATCGGTTTCGAATACGTTACGGCACTCAAAAGCCACAAGTCTCGAAGTGCTTTTAATTAACCGTGACGATTTAATTATTTTACGAATTGCTGATGATGGTGTTGGCTTTGATGTAAGTCAAGAAAAAGCTGGATCCTATGGGTTGCAAAACATGCATGAACGCGCGAAAGAAATTGGTGGCGCCCTGAAGGTCGTAAGCCTAAAAAATAAAGGAACTAGGCTAGAAGTAAAAGTTCCATTAATGGTAGGTGACTAGAAGTTGATAAAAGTTGTATTTGTGGATGATCATGAAATGGTTAGGATTGGTGTCACTTCTTACTTATCGGCGCAGCCGGATATCGAGGTTGTTGGTGAAGCGGATAACGGCGCCCGAGGGGTAGAACTTGCATTAGAACTGCGGCCAGACATTATTTTAATGGATTTAGTGATGAAGGAAATGGATGGAATTGAAGCAACTCGGAAAATCATCGAAGCATGGCCAGAAGCAAAGGTTATTATCGTGACGAGCTTCTTAGATGATGAAAAAGTCTATCCTGCTCTCGAAGCAGGAGCAACAAGCTATATGCTTAAAACATCGAAAGCTAGTGAAATTGCCAACGCGGTTCGAGCCACATACCAAGGTCAGACCGTACTCGAACCTGAAGTTACCGGAAAAATGATGACGAAGATGCGTCAAAAGAAAGTAACCTTACCACACGAACAATTAACCGAGCGTGAAATGGAAATTTTATTACTAATCGCTGAAGGGAAAACAAATCAAGAAATAGCTGATGAAGCCTTTATTGCTCTTAAAACGGTAAAAGTTCATGTAAGCAATATTCTAGGTAAGCTTGAAGTTCATGATCGGACTCAAGCGGTCATCTATGCTTTTAAACATGGTCTAGTAAAATAGTCAAAGCACAGAGTCTAGTGACTTTGTGCTTTGTTTTTTTATATCTAAAACTAGGCACACAATCAAGTGAAGCGCAAACGTGTTATACGCTTCATAACTGAAGCAGAACAATACATAATTCATAAAGCGAACTACTTCAATGGCTATGCCCATGTTCGTGACCTTCATATTCTTTTGCATTTTCAACAACCATTACGTCACCAGCTTCGTTTGAAATTTCCATATCAAACTCTTCAGCATGATGTTCAGTAAAAATTCGGTATGTACCAGCTTCAATAACTGTAAAAGTAAAGCTAGTCGCACCTTCTACATTTATGAACAAGTTATATGCAAATTCACTTTCAGCCGAAAATTGCTCACCTTCACTGATTTCATCGAAACCGCTGGCTTCCATAATATGTGCTGCGTGATGTTCTAAATCTTTGATATTACTATCCTCAAGGATAAATGCGACTAAAATACTTTCGTCACCAAATTCATTTTGTTTAAAAACAAGCGAGTAAGTTCCTTCAATTAAGTTGTAGCTCCCAGCCCACTCAAACGGTAAGTCATCATGGTGATGGTCATCTTCATGAGCTGAAACTGTCTGGCTTTCTTCTTCGGCCTCTGCCGGAGTGGTTTCCTCAAGCTCCACTTCATCCTCTTCAACGTCGTCCGTCAAATCCTGCACCTCTACATTCTCATTCTCATCTTGTGTAACATTTTGTTCTTCGGCATCACAAGCTACCAAGCTTCCTACCATTGTTATGGCTAGCAGCAAAGAACCTAATTTTTTCATGAAATTGAATTCCCCCTAGCTAATAGAATTTTCACTACTTTCTACTTGCACGTTCTCGATTGTTTCTTTACAACCACTACAAACTGCTTGATGATCAGGGCAGTTTGCGGCTGTGTCGTGTACCGTGCCACAGATGACACAGGTGGTCGTTTTATAACCTTTCATCAATATCACCTCAATTACTAGTATGAACAATTTTGTGGCTTTATTCGGAGGATTTTGTTTTGGGAGGAAGAGGATAAGTTTGAACTATCTTTTTTAGGTCACTGGTAGCACAACATCCCGATTTCTCAAAAAGGACTAAGTCTCCAACGAAGTAGTTCAGATAACGTGCAGTAACCCCTTACTCGCAGCAAAAACGATAAGTAACAATTAAATCGGCATATAAAAAAGCGCAGATTTTAAGTAAAGGGTTCCGTTTCCTGTCGTAAAACCCGAAAATGTAGGGGCATTTGTATTTTTTTTTGCAAAAGGCTCAGTACACTATTTTGAGCCATTTTTTGAAAGATAAGAATGTATAAAATTTCAACGTAATAACTGTCTAGCTCCAAGACACATCAATGAAGTTACTTCATTGCAGGTTTTGCGACGAGTAAACGTAGTGACGCAGGAGCACCACCCAGCCCCAAAGAAAGTTCACTTTCATCGATAAATAATGTTTATAGGTTGTTTCATTAGATAAATAAAGGAAAGTGAACTTTCAAAGCGAAATCAATTTTAGGGTAGCCCCTCGAGGTCAAATAACCTTCGAGAATAAAAGTGAAAGAGCACACTTTTTTTCTCGAAGAACATTTGCTAGTCGGGGCTTAACAGGGAAAAAGCACTACACTTTTTCCTCGGGCGCTTGCGCTTTTCTTATTGCCTGTTAAACGAACGCCCCTCAATCCTTTGCTTTACCCAACCATAAAAGAGCGGAAACCAGAGGCATGGTTTCATAAATAAGCGGAGAAATTTCCCTTATTTAAAAAATAGCAATAAAAATAGCTTAAATAGACGGAATAATTCCGACTATTTACTCAAAAAACGTAAAAATGGGTGATTTTGCTTTGCTTAACCGGAAAATCTCCGCTTATTTCCCCTGAACCGACTCTATTCTGCAAATTAACCGGAAAATCTACGCTTATTATTAAATTTTTTGTAAGATAAATTGTATATCAACTTGAGGCTAAAATTGTGGGGGTACAACAGCCTGTCCGCTTTGCTTTTATAAAACTACTATTTCCCTTATTCAGCTCGTTCAATAGTCTATATCTTTAATATCATTTTATATTTCCAATGTTTTCTAATCATCATCATTTCAACAAAATTAACAAATGAAATGTGAGCAATATTAACAATCCTAGTATAAGGGTGACAATAACCATTTTCACATGTTTATTTAGCTAACTATTCCAAATGTTATTCAAACTGTTAATTCAACTCAAATGTTGATATATATCAAAAAATATCAGACCAAATTACGATGATATTGGTCTGATATTTTGTATTGCTAAATCTAATGTTTTTCCACGTGAAGAGAACTAATTAGTCTCCAACTTAGTCCTAACATCAATTTAAGGCTGTAAAATAAGTGCTTCTAGGCGAGGCGTTCCGTCGACAAGACCGATTGCTGTAATTGTATAGGCTTCTCCTGCTTTTAGGTTTGTGTCACGAATGGTTAAAACAACATCTTTGGTTCCAGCAAGTCGCACCTCTAAAGTGACTCTTCCTGGTGGTAATTCAAGATACTCTGCATCCTCACCAAACGATACATTACTAAAGAGGACATCTCCGTCTTTAACAGCAATGTCTACTGCAGGTGCGTTTGGTGATAAGTGCCAAAAACGTACCTTAGATTTATTCCTAGGAATTTCAGTTGTGTCGATCACAGGCACCAGTTCTAGGTCGGCTAAATTTCCCGCTGCTGCAATAGTATAATTACGACCGGATTGCACTTCGATTGTTTGAGTTAAAACAGGATTGGTTGTTTGTCCAGCAGGATAGATATCAATCTTGTATGAACCAGCCGGTACATCCAAATAAGGACTAATTTGATAATACGTGATATTTTCTAACGATTTTTCATTATTAACAAAAACATCTACTTTTGGCGCATCAGGTGAAACATGGAGAACACGAACCTTTGCCGGTTCACGCCATGCCGATCGACTTTCATAAGAGTTCCGTACATTGACCTGTTGCATTTGGCAAAGTTGTTGCATGCACATAAAGTGCAACTGATAATAGTACATATGCTTCTGCGGATCTAAATACTTATAGTAGTTAGCGAGTAAATCGTACATTGCCGCATCCTGAGCTACTTTGTTTACAGGTAAATAATGTTGATACATAATTCCCTCTCCCTTCGTTCATACACATACAACCATAATTTATGCTGCAACGTGAGGATTGGGACTTTGTCTAAGTCATTATTTAATTTGAAATAGTTCCTCTAATTCGTCTAAATGTATATTTACTTCACTTGTTTCTTCCTTTGCCTCTTCTAACATTTCATTAATTGCGTTGATATATTCATATAAACTCATGGGTAACAACTCCTAAAATGATCTTTTACTATTATTGTTACCAAAATAGGAGGCTATTAAACTAGTAATATTAGAAATTAATAATTTATTAGGCACCGTCATTATCAAAGCCCCATATACTGAAAAAAGAAGCTTCGAATAGTTGGCTTAAGCTTATTTAAGGAGATTTTGAAATGGTTAATTACTTGTATTCAGCATCTTTAAAGACAAAAGACGGTACAAAATGGGGATATATAAATGAGACAGGCGAATTTGTCATTCAGCCTGACTTTGATTTTGCTCTCGACTTTCAAAGAATGGTTTAGCTACTGTAAAAAAAGGAGAGCGTTTTGGAAGTATTAATTCTCAAGGTGAGTTTGTCATTCCTCCTTTGTTCGATACGGTCATCGATTTTTCCGAAGGGCTAGCCCCCGTCGTTTTTGAGGGCGGTTTTCATGTTATTGATGAGCAGGGGCGAATGTTAACGAAAAAACCGGTCAATTTTATTAGCATGTATCAAGAAGGGCGAGCCATGTTTTCTGATTTAAATCCAGCAGGGGACTTTCGCTATGGATATTTATCGAGTGAAGGAGATGTGGTTATTCCGTTACAATTTGAATCGGCGAGTGATTTTCATTATGGCTTAGCTGTTGTGAAAATTCGTGATAATCAGTTTGCTTTAATTGACCGTCTAGGAAACCCAGTAAGTGTTTTTAATTATTTTTTTGTTGGGAACTTGGGTGAAAATCGTCTATCGTTTCGAATCGGTTTAAATGAGCGATATGGGTATATCGATTTGCAAGGAAACGTTGTGATTCAACCGAGATATAGTATTGCTCTGGCTTTTGAAAGCGGGAGAGCGATTGTGAATGAATTCGATAATTTTCGGAATAGATATGGACTGATCGATCAAGAAGGTAAATATATTATTAAACCGAAGTACAATGATCTCATTAATTTGGGAGAAAATCGGTTTGCGGTCGGGATTGCTATTGACCCTGAAAAACCGTACCTAGGATCTCGCTATGCTATCGCCAATTGGAAAGGTGAGTTCTTAACGGAATTTATTTATGAACACGTCTCTCAGTATGATCAAGGAATTGCTTCAGTTAGTCAATCGCGAAAATCATATTTTATTGACCGCACTGGAAACAGGGCGAGAGGACTCCCGATTGTAGAAGGGGCCGATAGTGTTGCTTTAGTTGGAAAACTTGTCAGAGCGCTAAAAAATACAAGAGTTGCCTACTTTGACAGAAAAGGAAACTTGGTTTGGAAACAAAATACGATCATTCCCCTTACAAATCGCTACCGTGTTCTTGAAAAGAAGTTTGAACCAAATAAAGACTTTGTTGTTTTTTATCCGCAAGTGGATGGCTTGAAAAATGAAAAAGCTCAAGAGAATGTAAACAAGAAGTTAAAGACGCTCTCAAATTTAAAGGATATTGATCTAAACGAGCAGCTTGATTATACTTACAGCGGCGATTTCAATGTCACTTTTTTTAATAATAATTTGCTCGTCTTGGAGTTAGAAGGATACGAATATTACTTCGGCGCTGCTCACGGAATGCCAACAAAAACGTATGTACATCTTAATATGATTAACGGTCGTTTTTATGATTTAGCAGACCTCTTTCAGAAAGATAGTGACTATGAAGCAAGGCTGAATGAAATCATTCAAAATATGATAAAAACAGATAGACAGTATGATTATCTTTTTCCGGGTGCGTTTAAAGGGATTGGAAGTAATCAGCCGTTTTATGTGGATGCGGATCATCTCTACATTTACTTTGCTCCTTATGAAATCGGCCCTTTCGCAGCAGGGTTTCCAACCTTCAAAATTCCGTTTACAGAGATCAGTGATATTATTGATACAAAGAGTGAATTTTGGCTTTCATTTAACTGATAATAGAACGAGGTGGGCTAAAAGTCTGCCTCTTTGTTCTCGGAGGTATCTTTTCTAATATTCGACGGCAGAGTCCATAAAGCACAATGTTTAAGAAAAAAGCCTTTACATACGGTTTAAAATTATAATTTAGATGAGGGGGCTATTATGAATAAGCAGCGTAAATTAGTAGTGTTCATTGCTACGAGCCTTGATGGTTATATTGCCACAAATGAGGAGTCACTAGATTGGTTATTTAATGTAGAAGGCGAAGGTGACAATGGCTATTCAGAGTTTTTTGAGACGGTTGATACAATCATTATGGGGAGAAGAACTTACGATTGGATTATGAGGTATGAAAAGGGAGACTTTCCGTACAGAAATAAAAACTGTTTTGTTTTTTCAAAAGCACCGAAAAGGGAGACTAATCCAGATGTTGAATTTGTGAATGAGGAGGTCGGTCAATTTACGGATAAACTAAAGCGTGCAGTAGGAAAGGATATTTGGATTGTTGGTGGCGGAGAACTAATGCACTCGTTTTTAAAGGAAAAACTTATCGATGAACTGATTATTACGATTGCACCAAGGCTAATTGGGCAGGGGATTCCTTTGTTTAAAGCCGCTGATTATCAGCTCGATCTATCTTTAATTGGGACGAGACGTTTCAATCAATTCGTTGAACTGCATTATAAGGTTCAAAAATAACATACTTCCAAAGCCTAAATTTTAGATTAGAAGGGCTATCCTTTGAATTGGACAGCCTTTAAACGCTAAAATATAAGTATTCAAAAAATAATGAGGTGTTTTAAAAGTGAAAGTTGTTGCCTTAGTAGGAAGTACGAGGAAGAATTCGACGACACGAAAAGCAACAGAAATCGTTGTTAAGGAATTAGAGGAACAAGGGATTACTGTTGAGATCATTCATTTTGCAGAAGTTAAATTACCAATATATGAAGAGGAGTTAGCCAAGATAAATCCTCCTAAAGTTGTTCAAGACTTTATAGAACAGATTGCCAATGCAGATGGGTTTATCCTCGCATCCCCTGAGTATCATGGCAGTGTTTCCGGGGTATTGAAAAATGCGTTAGACTTTATTGGAGCTAGAGAAATGAGTGGGAAAATCGCCGCGGGAAGTAAACTAGGTGCTGCCAATACGGTGAATACACTGCACCAGATTTGTCGCAACCTACATGCCTGGGCATTACCACAAAGTCCAACAATACCAGCAGCTTATGAGGCGTTTCAAAAGGATGGCTCGTTAAAGGACGATAAGTTACAAGAACGACTTGTGACTCTAGGGAAAAAGTTAGCTGAAGAGCTACAGAGGCGTTAAAGACAAGAGGGTGTCCCTTTGGACACCCTCTTAGTTATTTATTGTTTTGAATTTTGGCGACCTGTTGGTGAGATTGCTTTTTCAAGTTCTTCCTTTGCTAAAACATTTTCTGTACCGACTCCCTCATTATGGGTAATGCCTTTTTGACTGCCATTGTTAGTGTTTGCTCGTTTCTTATTGTTCGTCATAATTTGATCGCTCCATTAGATTAAATTTGGTTCAAATATAGGATGGCAGTTATGTATTCTATTTATGCTTCGGGTTAGTGAAAGGTTAAATAGGCAACTATTGGTAAGTGGTCTGAAGCTCTTGTATTGATGATATCTGTTCCAATGATGTTAAAGTGACTCGTCGTAAAAATATAATCGAGTCTTGCTCTTGGTCTATTCGCTGGGAAGGTAGGTAGCGGTTTTTTAGCACAACAGTCAACATACTTCTTGAGCAGACTCCGGTAACCTTTTGAGTGAGGCCTACGATTTAGGTCTCCCATCAAAATACAAGGTTCAGAATTTGTATGCTCCAGACAAAAGCGAACTTGTTTCTGATGTAGAATTGGGTGAATGCTAAAGTGACTAGTAAGTACGGTAACTAGACTATTATCAATTAAGATGTTTGCTTTTACAATTGATCTCGGCTCAGCAAGAAGGGGGCTAAGTTTGAAAAGAAAATTCTCATGTTTTTCGATTGGTAATCGACTTAAAATTGAATTGCCATACTGTCTAGTTTTTATTGATAGGGCAGGACCGAAAACATGGTCCATTTTTAACTCATTGGCAAGCCATTTTGCTTGGTCGACGAAACCACTCCTTCTGGAAAAATTTCGATCGACTTCGTTTAGGGCGATAATATCGATATTGGCCTCCCTAATGATATCGGCTATTCGTTTTAAGTCTACCTTTCCATCAAGGCCCCGCCCATGTCTGATATTATATGTCATAACTCTTAGCTCGAAGGGTAACACCTCTTTTAAGAAAAAGTTTTTATTCCGATTAGTAAAAAGCCTCAGGGACCGTGAAGTAAAGTTTACGATAGAAGCCTCTCATATATTTTTGACTAAGTGGTACTTCTCATACACAATATATTTGGAGATATTTAAGGAGAGTGGATGAAATGGAGCAATTGACATGCGAAACGCAGCTTAAAGAAAAAATCAATCATGAGGAAATTGTCATAATCCTGATAAAAACACAGAATTGTTCAGTATGTGAAGCGGTGTACGCTCAGTTAGAAGAATTTTTGACAGAGTATCCGGTTGTGAAAGGGTATTATGTTTCAATCGAAGAAATTCCCCAGGTGGCAAGTGAATACCTAGTTTTTACCGGACCGACTGTACTGTTGTTTATAAATGGAAAAGAGATTGAAAGGCAATCCCGTTTTGTGTCCTACCAAAAATTCCGTGACCAAATACAACGATATTTATAACGCAATAAATAAGCCTTAAGATGAACATTTGTCTTAAGGCTTTCGCGGAAATAATATGAGTTTAGTTAGTTGTGAAAATTAGATAATGCTTTCGCTTCCCAAATAATGCACCTACGAAAATAATCGTTGCTAACAGCAAAGCAGTGTAAGCTACTACAGGAAACGTTGTTAAATTTTAACACCAATACCGATAAAAGCCCAAACAAATACTAATGGATAGGCTACATCACTTTTTTGAATTCGAAAGAAAAGCGCTAACACGGTGGCTACCAAAAACATGATAACTGTCCATAGTACATCGGAAAGGCCGAAGCGATCCCATTGCTCATGAACGAGAACATAACTTATGTTGGCGATGGTTGCGACACTAATCCAACCTAAATAAACGGAAAAAGGAAGAATGTCCATTATACCTGTAGCATGTTTTCTGGCAACCTGATAGAGAAAAATCAGCGAGATGAGTAAGGATACCATGATCATTGCTGATAATAAGAAATACTCATAATGCCACAAGAAAAGCCAAAAGCTATTAAAAGTACAAGTTATAACAAAAAGCGGTGTTGCTTTTTTGTATAGTGGCAAGTCTTGACGTTTTTTGGAGAACCCGCGAAGTACCCAAATAAATAGTAAAAAATAGATCAGAGCCCAAATTGAAAATACATATCCAGCTGGTGTGAATAAGACTGGTAAGCGGTTTGCGATTTCGCCAGTTGTTTGGTTGTTGAACGGTAAAGAATTAGCTAAATAATTGATAAAAATGACAAAGGCTAAAGCGGAAAAATTAATCATAAACCGTATCATAAAAATACCTCCTTTAATACAAGTATATTCCAGAAGTTCGGACAGGAGTACCGAGTTACTATATAATTATAAAAGGTAATTGAGTGAATTTCATAATGGCCTTAATCAAGCTTTATCATCTAGAAATTATGAATTTCATTAAATTGAGGTGAAAAAAAGTGACTTACAATAAAGAAGTTTTAGCTAGACAAGCGGAGCAATTCATTACGAATTGCTATCAGGAGTTACAGAAAAATAGTGAAGAAATTACGGTTAGAGTTGCTGAAATCAGAAACGAGATTGAACTACATAGCTTTTATGAACATACCATTGAAGAGCTAGAGTACGGTGCCAAGATGGCATGGCGCAACAGCAATCGTTGCATTGGTAGACTTTTTTGGGAAAACTTACAGGTAATTGATGAAAGAAGCCTAGAAACAGAGGATGAGATCGCTGAGGCGTTATTTCGTCATATAGATATTGGTACGAATGGTGGACAAATTGTTCCTGTAATTACGATTTTTAAACCGAAAAAGTCTGCTACTGATTTTGTGAGAATCTTGAATTATTCACTTCTCCGGTACGCAGGTTATAAAACTGAGTATGGTTTTATAGGTGACCCAGAATCAATCGCGTTTACAGAGCAGTGTATGGAATTGGGATGGAATGGCTCTGGAACGAATTTTGATCTTCTACCGGTTGTGTTTCAGTTAAATGGAAACAAACCTACTTGGTATGAAATCCCCCAGAAGCTAGTACTGGAAGTTCAAATTGTTCACCCTACCCTTGAGGCTTTTGCGGATTTAGAGTTAAAATGGTATAGCACACCCATTGTTTCAGAAATGATGCTTGAAATAGGTGGGATCCACTATACTGCAGCTCCTTTTAATGGCTGGTACATGGGCACTGAAATCGGTGCGAGAAATCTCGCTGATGAAGATCGCTACAATATGTTACCTAAGGTAGCTTCAATTATGGGACTTGATACGAGACGTGCAAGTAGCTTGTGGAAGGATAAAGCGCTTATAGAATTAAATATAGCAGTTTTACATTCGTTTAAAGAAGCTGGAGTAAGTATTGTCGATCATCATACAGCGGCTGCTCAGTTTAAAAAGTTTGAAGAAAGAGAAGCACAAAAAAGCGAGAGTTAACTGGTGATTGGACATGGCTCATCCCACCTATTTCGCCGGCAACTACACATATCTTTCATAAGGAATATCAGAATGAAACTATAAGTCCTAATTTTTTTCCTAATGAATGTCGATAGAACAGCATATCTAGCATTAAATAAAAATAGGTGGTGCCTAGCAAGATGATCGAAATGGACTTAATTGCTTCAAGAAAGTGTCATCAATGTGGAAAAACAGTGGAAGAAAGTATTAAAAAAGTAGAAACACTTTCTAAAGAAACACTGCCATGGCTGATGTTTTATGGCAATTTGTTTGAAATACCTGCACTTTCTTGCTGTAATTCAGCTTTGTTCCCAACCCATGTGGCCGTAAAAAGTGAGACAGACATAGATGATAGTTTTTTTTCTGGAAAAACAAAGTTTAAGATAGGTAGTGAAGAAGTACCGGTAATTATTGATGAGCGGAATGACTTTGCCGTGACAAGAAGCTTCAAAGAACAAGTTGAGCTAGAACAACAGCTAACAAAGCAAATGAAGCTTTGGGAACGCGAAAAAGACGATTTTCTTCACAAAACATATACATATTTTACAGTTCATTTTGAACAAATTATTGATGAAATGAACCATTTAGAAGTCTTAGATATTTTGCGGACGTTTGAGGATGGTTATCTACAAATGTCTCCGCACGCCCCGAGACGGTTTGTCTACAAAGGGAAGAATGAACGAAAATTGATAACAAAGTGGATTAAAAAAGAGATAAAGTCGCTTGCCCAGGCAGAATCCGAAGAGGTAAAAAAATATTTATTCTTCCTAATCGTTGATTATTTTGTTCAACTAAAGTTAATTCCGCAAATTCATTACTTAAAATGGGATTCACAAAAATTTGAGAAAATGATTGGTGAAAGTCTGTTAACCTATCTGTTAGTATCGTTCCCTTTAACGAGCTATTTCTCGTTTTTAAAGGATGAAGCGATCTTACTCCTAACAAATAAAGGTCATTTTCAAAAAGAGCTACGTCAGCTGTTAGAAAAGTCCCAAAAGGAATTAGCTTCAGTGACGAATCAAAATCAAAAGCTCCAAGAAACGATTGAAATCCAGAAACGATCATTGGTAGATTTCGAATTGAAAAATGAGCGGTTACGTAACCAAAATATTCGTCTTGAAGAGCAATTAAACGAAACGGGTGACGAGCTGCTAATTAGTAGACAAGCCAAAAAATAAAAGAATTAAAAGGCCTCATAAATGAGCTCCAAGAAGAATTGAAAGATTTGCGTAGCAGGGTTATTGAAGAAGAACTTATCCTAGAAAGTGAAGCAGTAACTAAGCCAATCCCTGTGGAAGAGGTAACCGACTTTTCTCCATTGGATGGTAAAACAGTTGGAATCTTTGGGGATATCCAAACCTACCGCAGTGACGAAAATGAGTTTCCGTGTCGAATATTATCTTGCGAGTCTCTTAAAATCCTAATGCGGTCGGGATCCTTCATGAGAGTGACATTCTTGTTGTCCTAACACAGCATATTTCTCATAGCTGCATGTGGTCAATTAAAGAATACTCAAATTTAAATGGTATTCCGATTATCTATTCTAGGCATACAAATGTGGAGATTATTCTTGAGCAGGTATTAGCATTATTAGATCGAAATAAATAAAAAGTACTTATAGCAAAGCTGTTTTCCCAAAGTTTGTTGCTTTCGTAAAAATCCCAAAAGCCGGATTTTTACACAAAATACTAAGAATTCACCACTAATTTAGTAAGTTTTGCTCTTTTCTTACTTAATTTATTGGGTGATATCTTCCTCTAAGGTATTTCCCCAATTATTTTTGAGTGAAAAAGCCACAATGTTACGAAAAGAGCCTATAGCAAAAATGCACTAATGGCTCAAAAGAATTCCTAAAGCATACCAAATTCATAGCCTCTTAGAAATCCTATCGACTTACATGGTCGGTGGGATTTATTTTTTTAGTACAGTATGCCCAGCCCTTCGAGGTAGTAGCTTTTGTCGGGGCTACACGGGAAAAAGCCTATTTTTTTAAAAGTGGAGATTTTTTACTGGAAATTTCATTTATACTGTTATACAATTACAAATAATTAATAAAATTGTTATATAACAATTAATGGATCAGAAAAATTACATGAAAAGGTGGTCGAACACGTATGATGAACAAAACAGAAGCAATTGCACGTAAAATTTTTGGTTGGAAATTAAATCGTTGGGACAGATGGTATGATTATGAGAAGACTACTTTTATTCCAACAACTGAATTTCAACCTGAGGAATCACTTGACCATGCAATGTTAATCGTAGAGAGGTTAGAAAAGTTCGGGTTTAGATATTCTACCGATGGCATTTGTGAGGCTTGTTTTAATGACGTAAGGGCAACAGGCGAGACCTTAGCACAGGCAATTACGAATGCAGCCCATTCGATCATTGAAAATAACTCATTCGTTGATACAAGTAAATTATGGAGACGACTATGTTAAGCTAAACAATAGAGCAAACTACTCAGAATTCTTTAGTGTAGCATTTTTTCAAAAAGGCCGATGATGATTCATTTAATCATCGGCCTTTTTTTTTGATTGTTAGAGAATTTTTGGTTTATCACCAAATTTGGCAACTTCGGAAATGGCATTGAAATATATTTACTAAAATTCCCATTAGATCGTGTATAATTTACTCATGAACATATTTTAGGGGCATTTTTGAAGTGCGTTTCCCAAGTACAAAACGATTGGAGTGGAGGGAATGGAAGGGCTAAGGTTACAACCGACCCAACAAGGAGAACGGATCATCACATTGGATGTGATTAGAGGATTTGCACTCTTTGGCATTTTATTGGTAAACATGCAATTTTTTGTGTCACCAAAACTATTTATGATGTTGTCAGGTGTTACGCTTTTTGACGGCTGGGTCTCAAATGTTGCGGACTGGTTTGTTACGATTTTTGCAACTGGGAAGTTTTTTACAACCTTCTCTTTTTATTTGGTATAGGTTTTTTCTTTTTATGGAACGAGTGAAAGCTAAAGGGCTTTCCGTCGGGAAAGTTTATTCTAGAAGGCTTTTTTTCCTATTATTAGTAGGCCTTATTCATCTTTTTCTATTATGGAGTGGAGACATTTTACTTAACTATGCACTTGCAGGATTTTTCCTTTTGTTCTTTAGGAACTCTTCGAAAGAAAAGATTAAAAGATGGGCAATTGGGCTCTTCAGTTCCGTAATTTTTCTAACTGCATTTTTTAGCTGGCTTTCGTCCCTTGTAGAAAATGTCCTAGATGAAGATTTTACCAAGGAATTCGCAATGCTAGTAGATGACGCAGTTGTAGTTTTCCAGAATGGGAATTACTCTGAGATATTGTCGTTTCGTTTGGCAGAAGAAATACCATTGATATTACCTAATTTTATTATTACTATACCGATGGTCCTGTTTATATTTTTGCTAGGTCTTTATGTTGGTAAAAAGGGAGTCTTGCTTAATATCGCTGGGCATTTACCTTGGATACGAAAAGTGTGGGGGAATAGTCTCATCTATGGAGGGATTATGACTCTTGTTTTTGTTATTCTAAAAATGGAAATCATCATTGTTCCGTTTTATCTTCATGATGCGGTAGTAGAGGTTCTATCCCTTTTTTCGGGTCTTGTTGTTTCATTTTTTTACATCAGTTCGATTACATTGTTATGTCAACAGGACCTATGGAAGAAACGACTTTCCTTTTTGGCACCGGTAGGCCAGATGGCGTTAACAAACTATTTACTGCAAACTGTTATTTGTTTATTGCTGTTTTATGGCTATGGTCTAGGTCTTTACGGTAAGGTGACTCCTGAAGTGGGGCTTTTGATCACGTTCGTTATTTTTGCTACACAAATTTTCTTCAGTAAGTTTTGGATGGAAAGGTTTAACTATGGACCGCTTGAACGCGTTTGGCGGATGTTTACCTACAAAGGAATTAAATAATATATTTCGTGCTCAAAAATGGCTTAGAGTAGTCTCTAAGCCATTTTGTTTCACTTATAGATTATAAAGTATAACCGTTTTTAGTACCCGATGTCTAGCTCCAGCGAGGCTACTACTTGATTATGCTACTTTGCTGCCTTGCGACGAGCAAACATAGTGGCGCAGGAGCAGCTTTTTAGCCCCTCGAGGTCAAATAACCTTCCAACCTAAAGTGAAAAGGCCACTTTTGGTCGGAAGAACATTTGCTTGTCGGGGCTAAGCAGGCGCTTGCGCTTTTCTTATGTCTCTTCGACCAGCGGATAAACGCCATTTTCGTCGTGAGTTTCTTTCCCTGTAATTGGTGGGTTGAATACGCAAACCATGCGCATATTTGTTTTGGCGCGAAGTAAATGTTCATCATGTTGATCTAAGGCATATATAGAGTTCGCTGAAATTGGATGAACCTTGTTATCTTTCAAGGTTACTACTTCGCCTTCACCTTCGATGCAATAAACCGCTTCAAGATGGTTTTGGTACCAGATATGTGTTTCCGTACCTGCTTTGATAATCGTATCGTGAACAGAATAGCCCATGCCATCACGAGCAAGTAATAGGCGGCGACTAGTCCAGTTTTCTCCTTTAACCTCTTGGTCTGTTCCAATAACGTCTGCTAGTTTAACAACTTTCATTAGTAGTCCTCCTTGTAGGTTGAGATTTCATAGTTTGATTTTTAAAAAGCTTAAGAAAGCATATGCGTTTTTCGTACTTGAGTCTAGCTTCAGCGAGGCTACTACTTGATTATGCTTCTTAGCTGCCTTGCGACGAGCAAACATAGTGGCGCAGGAGCAACTGTTTAGCCCCTCGAGGTTCAAATACCATTTTCAATTAATAGCTGCCTCTGCGGTCCAGTAGGTCCTCGAGGCAAAGTAGCATGTAGTAGCTCTAGAAGTAACACATGTTGTGAACGAGGTCAGTAGCTTTTGTCGGGGCTTAGCAGGGAAAAAGCACTACACTTTTTCCTAGGCCGCTTGCGCTTTTCTTAGCTTACTGCTTGTTTTGGTTTGACTAAGCTTTTTACGCTATTTTCAATAATCTTAAAGCCTTTTTCCAAGCCTTCATGGCTAATCGTAAGGGGAGGGAAGAGCTTAAATACTTCATCTTCAGGTCCAGCTGTTTCCATAATTAGGCCTTGTTCAAAAGCCTTGGCAGCAATCTCACTTGCTAAGCCCTCAACTGGTGTACTAATTCCTTGCATAAAGCCGCGCCCCTTTACTTCACCTTTTAGCTCAGGGTATTTTTTTACTAGACTATTTAAAAAGTTATTGATTTTAGCAGACTTTTCGGCAATACTCTTTTCAAATTTGTCATCTTCCCAATAAGTTAACGCTTCAGTTGCAGTTATGAAGGCAACGTTGTTTCCGCGGAAGGTGCCATTATGTTCGCCTGGATTCCAGATATCTAGTTCAGGCTTAATTAAAGTTAATGCTAAAGGTAAGCCGTAACCACTAATCGACTTTGATAAGCAAACGATGTCAGGCTTAATACCGGCTTTTTCAAATGAGAAGAAGGTTCCAGTTCGACCGACACCCGCTTGCACGTCATCAACAATTAATAAAATGCCCCAACGTTTACAAACTGCTTCAATACGTCGTAGCCACTCGAATTTAGCGGCGTTTACTCCACCTTCACCTTGGACTGTCTCGAGGATCATTGCGGCGGGAATTTCAACGCCACTACCGTTATCTTCTAGAAAACGTTCGAGATACTCCACGGTGTCGAGTTTTTCACTAACAAAGTTATCATATGGCATCGTTACTACGTGTTGAAGAGGAATACCTGCGCCTTTTCGCTTTGCAGAATTTCCTGTTACAGATAAGGATCCAATTGTCATCCCGTGAAACCCATTCGTAAATGAGATAACGTTTGTCCGTCCAGTCACTTTACGAGCAAGCTTTAAAGCACTTTCAACGGTGTTAGTTCCAGTTGGTCCAGGAAACATCACTTTGTAATTCATGTTACGCGGTTTAAGGATCGTTTCATTAAATTTTTCTAAGAAATTGGCCTTTGCTTCTGTAGCCATATCTAAGGAGTGCGTAATTCCATCAGCCATAATGTATTCTACAAGCTTTTTTTTCATTTTTTCATCGTTATGTCCGTAATTTAATGCACCTGCTCCAGAGAAAAAATCAAGGTACTCTTTGCCATTGATGTCCCACATTTTATATCCTTTTGCCTTTTTAAAAACAGTCGGAAAACTCCTTACATAGCTTCGAACGTTTGATTCTAATTCCTCAAAAATTTTCAGATCATGATTTACCATACGAATAAATCCCTCCTCGGTTTTATAGGAAACGAAAACTTAGTTAACTTATTGAATTACTCAGATAATGGGGCCGATTCGATACATTTGTTCTTCTTCATGGTCATCACCAGGGAATAGTTCAGCAGAAAAGCATGGGGTAACAACACATTCAGTTTGATTTTTCTTGCAAAGCCTCGAAATAATGATTGTGAAGCTTTATTAGAAGGAGTAACAGTTGCTTCTAAGTACTTAATGTCTTTACAAGCGGATCTTCCTAGGAGCTCGGCTAGCATTTTTGAGGCTAACCCTTTTCCTTGTTGAGACGGGGCGACTCCAACTTGCCAGACAAAAATAACATTCTGTTGAGTTGGGGGAATGAATGCGGTAATGAAGCCCACTAACTGTTCATTTTTCTTGACAACAACACAAGTTTCACTGAAATATTCACACATCATAATGTATTTATAAGGTGAATTTAGATCTAATGTTGATTGTTTGACTAATTCCCACATTCGTTTTCCATCAGTTATTTTTGGCTTTTCAATCGTTAATGTATGTTCCATTGTATCTTTGCTTTTCATGGCAGATCACCAAAATGTGTTTGCATGAAAATTGCTGTCACTCTCCTTTAAGATCATTGTTTAACATGTTTAATGATAGTAAGTTCCCCGAAGATAAGCAAACACGTTATTTAGGGATAATGGGCGATTATCTCCCAATAACCTTGATTACTGAAAATCAGCACTAGTAATATCTTTTAATGCTACCTAATTGTTCCATTTTCAGCCCTTTTTAAAATTTTTCCGAAAATTCCCTAAAATTCGACTGAAATACTATAAAAAAGAACGTTAGATAATTAATCTTTCTCATCTTCTAGTAAGCTAGCAAATATCGTAGTAATTAAAACAGCGATGGCAGTAATTAAAATAGCAAAAATAAACCGCTCCTTAATTCCTTCACCTTGAGGGAAGAGGGAATTAAATAAAGCTTGTACAGCATCATTCCAAGCAAGAGCCGCCATTACTCCGATTGCAGCTGTAAATAGGGTTATGACTTGTTCTAATAACTTTCTCCCCATAAATACCACCTCAATTAATCTTTATGAAAGAGATTAAATAATAGACGGATTTTTTCGTACTAGCTGTTTTTAGCTATAGGTAAGCACTAAGAGGTCACTAAAAAAAGAGGCTGTTTCACTAGTTATTGGTCACTACTAGTGGACAGCCTCGTTAATGTAAATAAAAAAAGTTGCCCATAAAGAGTTGGCTCAATACAAACAACTTTTGTAAAAGGTTTTATAAAGGGTATGCGGGTATGTAAAAGGATATTCCAAAACAATGAGAAGGACATAGCGGAGGGGTCTTTTAGGAGCACCGATATGTCCTTCTTTAAAATTGTTACTTATTCTTTTTTGCTCTTTGGTCGGCAGCTTTTGATCGCTCTTGAGCTTCAAGGTCGTCTTGATCTGCTAATTCTTGAGAAAATTCAATATCTCTGCCGTCACTTACAAAGTCTTTTGCTTGCTTATTTTCCTTTTTAGCCAATTTAGTAACCTCCTTTTAAATACAGTTTTTTTGAAGATACTACTTATCGATTGCTTCTTGCACGTTCCATCGCTCGGTCAGCAGCTTTAAATTCAGATAAGTAATGAACCTCTTGCGCTTTTTTAACGTTTTACGTTCATCCCGTGCTCGCTGTTTTTTACTTTCCATATTCTCTACCACCTTTAATTAAGCATCAATTTCAGGTGTAGTTTGCTTACTTGACCGTAAATTTATACAGTAACAATGAATTTTAAAACCGCATTCTGAGTAAATAAAAAAGGAAGGAGCTGACGATCTTGTCAGTGCCTTCCTCTATAGAATGATAAAAAACTTTATCCGTTTTTAGTAACTGATGTCTAGCTCCAGGAGGGAAAAAGGACTGCTTTCTCCTAGGCACCTTGAGCATTCTTATTAAGCTTCTTTAAGTTCAAATGCTGTTTGTAATTGTTGACGGTATTGGTATAGCGTAAATTGATCTTTTTCAATTTGAAATAGATCGTAAATATATGCGTCTTTGTTAATCTCATTAAATAGTTCTTTTTTTGTTTCGTTAGCTATAGAGACATATTGAAGCTTTTCCGCGGCTTTTCGAGAACGGATATTTTCCGTGCGAATGCGCATATAAACAGCTTCAACTGAAAGCTCATAAAATAATTCATTGAAAAAAGCATCTTTGGCAAGATTGTTATAACCTTTTCCATGGTAAGGCTTTCCGAGCCATGTTCCTAAAAAGCCTGCTTGTTCATTAATGTCGAATAGATTAATAGTACCAATTGGGTTACCCCACTCGTCAAGGATTGTACGTGAAATGAGTTCTCCACGTTCTTCAGCCTCTATGGTTTGTTTCGTTAAGAATAAAAACTCATCGTAAGAATTTGCCTTTTGGCGAACAAATGGGAAAACAGCTGGATCAATCATTAACTCATATAACTTATGGCAATCTGCTAATTCGCGCTTTTTAATCATTTTTTACCCCTCCACACACAGGGGCAGAAAAATAGCGTAAGCTCGCTCCACCCCTCGAATTTAATGAAATTGCGTATCAAATTCGGGGTGGGAATCGAACCCACTAGGACCAGTAAACTGGTGGCGCAACCAATTGCCTTCCCATTTCTTTCGTGCATATTTGTTTGTATCTTACTTAGCTTCAGCAGGAAAAGCACACACTTTTCCTAGGGTGCTGCGCTATTCTTAGTACGATATTTGTTATATACCCACAATATATTTGTTGTAAACTTAAATATTCCCATTTATCTTAATATTTTATGATATCGGGTCATTTTCGTTATTTAGGAGCATTTAACAGTAGAAATACTTCCTATACCTCATGGTTCTGTTCGTTTACTTGAAAATCCTTTATCATCATAATCGATTTAAGCTAAAAATGGAACCTTTTTTTATATTTATTTTTTGTAAATTATTTCCCCATTAATGATCGTCATCTCAGGGCTTGCCATATAATGAAACGGATGTTGATTCCATAGCACAACATCAGCGTCTTTCCCAACCTCTAAGCTCCCAACACGATGGTCGACCCCTAGGTTTCTTGCAGGGTTAATCGTAATTCCCTCAAGGGCATTTTGCTCTGATAATCCTTCCCTTACAGCAATTGCAGCGCAAATATTTAAATATTGAATAGGTGTATAAGGATGATCGGTTGTAATCGATACGCTAATCCCATGATCAGTCAAAATGCTATACGTTTTCCAGGTTTTATTTTTTAATTCGATTTTTGAACGTCTAGTTAATGTGGGGCCAACGCTAACTTGAAGAGGGTATTCGGTTAACTCTTCAGCAATTAAATGACCTTCCGTACAGTGTTCAATTCGTAAATCTAATTGAAATTCCTTAGCGAACCGAACAGCTGCTAAAATATCATCAGCACGATGGGCATGAATTCTAACAGGGATTTTCCGTTCTAATGCTAAGATGATAGGAGCGATTCGGAGATCATCTGCATTAGGATTTTGCTTTGCTTGATAAAATGCCTCGCGAAGCATCCCCATAATGCCCATTCGGGTGATGTCATTATTTTTGGTAGAAGTACTATGAACCCGTTTTGGATTTTCACCAAGTGCAATTTTTAAGCCAGCAATCTCTTTAATGATCATTTTTTGCACATTTTTTCCAACGGTTTTTATAACGGAAGTTGTTCCCCCAATTACATTGGCACTCCCTGGCATTACGTGAACGGTGGTTATGCCGTACTTCACAGCGTCGTTAAATCCAATATCTAGAGGGTAAACGCCGTCAATCGCTCGAATATGCGGAGTAAGCGCATCGATTGTTTCGTTAGCATCATTACCGGCCCACCCCGTTCCTTCATCATATAAACCTAAATGGGTATGTGCATCAATAAATCCAGGGAGAAGGTGGTGGTCTTTGCCATCAATAACCTGCATTTCAGAGGTAGGTTCAATATAGTCTTCGATTGCAGCAATTTTACCATCCTTAATTAATAGTGAAGCATTCTCTAGTTTTTTAGAAGTGATCGGATATATCGTTGTATTTTGAATGAGGATTTGCATTGATGATTGCTCCTTTTTAATAGTCTTAGTCTAAAGCTGTTTTCGCAAAGTTTGTTGCTTTCGTAAAAATCCCAAAAGCCGGATTTTTACACATGAATTTTAAGATTTCACTCCTTATCTAGTAAAGTAGTGCTCTTTTCTTACTAAATTTATTGAGTGCTATCTTCTTTCAAGGGATTTTCCTAATAATTTTAGGTGAAATAGCAACAATGTTTTAGAAAAGAGCCTAGTCTAAAAAATGAAAAGTTTACGAAACTGTTCCGAAAATAAACAATGTTTCACAAGTTATACATTGTTAGTCCTACGTTAGCATTTATAATTAAAGTATGGTAGTTGAGTGAATTTCAATCTATATATTTGCAATAGTTTTACGCAACTACATACAGAGCTAAATAGTGAATCATGAAGTTAAAAAAATTATAGAAGAAACCATGATGAAAGTCGAGGTAATGGTGATGTTACTTATTTTAAGCATGATGATTATTATCGCCCTAACTGTATACGTCACATATTATACGTTTAAAATGAGAAGCCGTCTTACGTGTATGGCAGGTATGATGATAGCAATGACAAATGCGATGATGTCTAGTGTGGCGCTGGGTACAATTTTTGGAGTCTATTATAATTCCGATCTTAGTACGCCAACAATTATAGCTGTGGCTTATGGTATGTTGATTGGGTATTTAACTGGAAAGCCAATCTCTATGATGGCAGCACTAGATGGTTTAGGTGCTGGAGTAATGGGCGGAATGATGGGAGCAATGCTAGGAGTCATGCTCTTACCTAATAAAATCGATTTAACGATACTTTTCATTTTATTCGTCTTTATCGTCGTAATGGTAGTCTTGCTAAAAGTAATTGATGAAGAAGTGTCGGCTAGCAGCAAAAACAAAGAACCAGAGCGAAGACCTTTTTTTGCTAATCCAATTCTTTTGGTTATGATCGTATTATTTATGGCTATTTCAACCTACGGGAAAAATTACGTATTGTCATCAGGAGAAAAGAATGAATTCATGGTACCGATGACTACCTATGGAGGCAACGACCAGCAAGCTGTGATAAATGTTAAGGTTGCTGCATATGAACCTAATAACATTTTCTTAAAGGCGGGGGAGCCTTCAGTATTAAACTTTCAAGCCGATAAATTACTCGGTTGTTCAAGCTATATATATTCAAACGACTTAAATTTCATGGCTTCAATTACTCCAGGTAGTGATAACTTTATCGAAGTAGGTTCACTTGATGCAGGAATTTACAATTATGCTTGTACAATGAATATGTTTTCAGGAACGGTTACTGTTCAGTAAACAATATACAAAATAGCCCTGCAAAGCTTGCAGGGCTATTTATATTTATAAAAATCTAGCACTTTTTTAAAGATCAGAAAGTTATAAACGTCTTCTAGTTAATGTCTAGCTCCACCGCCCAGCCCCTCGAGGTCAAAAACGCTTGTTCCCTTAAAAGCTGCCTCTGTGGTCCAGTAGGTCCTCGAGGCAAAGCTGCATGTAGTAACTCTAGAAGTAACACATGTTGTGAACAAGGTCAGTAGCTTTTGTCGGGGTTAAAATGGGCGCTTGTGCTTTTCTTATTAATCATTAAACCAAGCTAAGCTATGGTTCCTTCTCCGGCATGAAGAGTAATAGCGGACGATACTGGTCCGACAAAAACTTTGAGATCCGGATAGCTTTCATGAATTCTAGCTTCCCACTCAAGTGCTAATTTTTCGTCATTTGCATGTAAAATGAAGATTTCCTTTTTCCTTGATATCTCCATTGACTGTTTAAATTTTTCAAAAATCCGATCAGTTGCTTTAGAATTGGATCTCTTCTTCTCAAAAATTTCAAGCTTTCCATCATCAAACGTAATAATAGGTCTTATATTTAAGAGACTTGCAAGTAAATACTTAAGACCATTTAATCTGCCGCTTCGTTGCAGTTGCTCAAGGCTACCAATTAAAACATATGCTTCGACATTGTTAGCAATCGATTGTAATTGTTCAACAATTTCATCAACAGATTTTCCTTCTTTATTCAGTGCGATGCCTCTTTCAATTAAACCTGTAAGTGGATAAGACAAGATTTTAGAGTCAATGATTTTCAAATCAAGACCAACAATTTCAGCTGCCTGCTCACTAGCAGAGATTGTTCCACTTAAAGCACGTGAAATATGAACAGCAATAACAGCGTCGTATTTATCTTTTAATTCATTGAATAAATTAACAAAATCGCCAATCGCTGGCTGGGATGTTTTTGGTGGAGTAGTAAACGTTTTTAACTTTGGATATAACTCTTCTTCAGTAAGATCAACACCATCGCGATATTCTTGCCCGTCCAAAATTAAAACAATAGGAACAATAAATATATCTTCCCTATCAATCATATTATTAGGTATGAAAGCTGAGCTATCCGTTACCCAAGCAATTCGTTTCATAAAAAACCTCCTAATCTCTTTTTTTTAAGGCTCTTTTCTAAAACATTGTTGCTTTTTCACCTAAAATAATTGGGGAAATCACCCAATAAATTGAGTAAGACTTACTAAAATTATTAGGTACGAAAGCAACAAACTTTGCGAAAACAGCTTTTTTTAATAATCTATTACAATATTATAGCTTAAATGAGTAAAATCCTATATATTTAATAAAAAAAGATTTTAATATTTAGAAAATTATAAATATTTACCAATAATTGTAAGGAGTGACAGTATGGAGTTAGTTATTCTTTTAATTTTAAGCTATCTCATAGGTTCAATTCCATTTGCTTTGATTGTCGGGAAAGGGATGTATAAAACAGATATTAGGGGTCATGGAAGTGGAAATCTAGGAGGGACCAATACCTTTCGCGTTTTAGGTAAGAAAGCAGGGGTTTAGTAGCTCTAGGTGATGTTCTAAAAGGGACACTTGCTGCTAGTCTTCCTTTCTTATTGGTAGTGACTTAAGTCCATTAGTGATAGGGATTCCCGCAGTATTTGGTCACTGCTATCCGATTTTTGCACGCTTTAAAGGTGGAAAAGCAGTCGCAACTTCGGGAGGGATTTTGCTAGTAGCAGACCCGATCTTGTTTTTAATAATGTTTATAGGTTTTGCTGTGGTTTTAAAAATTACGAAAATAGTTTCTCTATCTTCGATTATTTCGGCAATCATTTTGCATGGCCTTATCATTTGGAAAGGAGATATCACAGCAGCTTTTGCAACCTTGCTTCTTCTAGTTTTAATTCTATACAGGCACCGTGAAAATATTGCTAGAATTGTTGGGAAAACTGAACCGAAAATTAGTTGGTTATAGGTGGATTAATTGAAGAAGGATAATATACGAGAAAAAGCACCTGGCTATATTCAGGTGCTTTTACTAATGTTAAATGGATTGCTATATATTTCATTTTTCTTGTTTTTTTAATTGTCTCCCAAAAATCGAACCTGCTACACTAACTAGGTATGGCTATTTTCGTCTTAGTTTTCTCTTTACCATATAGTTTATTTGCAATCTTAGGCGCTAATTGGAACAATATAATACCTATTGAAGCTGTGATTAAGATATATATTCCCCCAAACAAGGCATACTCACCAACCGCTAAACTCGCTATGATTACCGAAAACTCACCTCTCGCTGTTAAGGACAATCCAGCCTTTAATGCAGTTTTCTTATTTAAACCATACCATCTACCGCCAACTACTCCGACTATTACTTTTGCAACAATTGTGTAGACGATTAAGATGATCAATAAGGACAGCATAGGGATTGCACCAAACTCTATCGTTGTACCAAAATATAAGAAAAACAAGGGTAATAGCAAGTCTTTCAATGGTAACAATAAATGCTCCATAGGTTCAGGCCTTTTCACTTCTGCTAACGTAATTCCTATTAAGAATGCCCCTAACACTTCTGACAACCCTAACTGCAATGCCCAACCACCAAAAGCTAAAGCTAGACCTACAATAAGCAAGATAATTACATCACTGTCCATATAAGCATCAAAGAAAGCAGCCAGCTTACTAAATACGAATACTCCTAACAAAATAGCAAGGATAGTCATACCGATAATTTTTACGAATATCATACTAAAATCAAATGCAGTTAATCCTATACCTGCAGTCAGGGCAACTAAAATTGCCACCACTATCGGTGCTACTAAGTCTTCAAAAATTAATAATCCTAACATAAACTCACTTTCAGTGTTCGCCATACGCTTATTAGACTCTAACAATTTTGCTGTTATTGAACTACTCGTCGCATAGGTAATACCACCAATAATGAAACTTGTTAGTAAATTCAAACCAAACAACATACAAAGAGCCATAGGTAAGCCTAAGCATAATAGAACATCTAAGACACCTGCAGGAGCTACCTTCTTTGCTATTCCTACTAATCTTTTTATCGGGAACTCTAAACCTAATAAAAGAATAATAAGATGATCCCTATTTCACCCATTACATGCAGTAGTTTTAAATCGGTAAACAATCCACCTACAACTATCCCCAATAATATGTAAATAATTACATTCGGTACTTTCACTTTAACGCCTATAAAACCAGCGATAAATAGGAGTAGAAATAAAAGCCCACTATTTAATATCATGTTGTAATCCGAGAACATTAAATCACACTCCTCGGTTGCTTGAATCGACGTATTGCGTTTTTATCCAATCTTCAAACGACGAAATATTTTCCCTACTTCCAGCCACCATTAGCACATCTTCTGTTTTTAGAACTTCGTCAGCAGAAGGACTTACAATGACATTTTCCCCTCTTGTTATCGCAACTACCATAGCACCAGTTTTCGCTCTGATATCGGATTCCACCAAAGTCTTACCAACTAAAGCACTACTTGCAGTTAAAGTGTACCACTCTAACACCATTGCACCTTTGACCATTTTCATTTGGTCAGTATCCCCAGGCTGATAACTTGCACCTAATAATTGTGCACCTAACTCCCGCGTGTCTTGTGCAGACAACTCAATTGCATAATCTGCTTCGTCATCATCTACGTCATGTGAAAAATATAAATCTCGCTTACCCGTGTGATGTGTAATTAAAGTAATTTTCTCATTTTTCGATGTCACCATTGTAATCTTCTTTCCTATGGTAGGTAAATCGGTTACTATCGTTTTCATCTGACCTTCTCCTTATTCCGTAATTTAGTTTTCAATTAGTACTTATACTTACAATAGTTTAACTCAACCACTAATTCCTGTATATAAACGAGGCACTCTACTATTTATGATACCAGGCACTTCATAGTTAATCGTTCTAAATGCGCAGCAACATCGCTTATTGATACCTTTTGATCATCTTGTTCCCCTATTAAAACCTTCTGTTGAAATACTTTATGGTTTCATGACATAATCCTCTTTATTTCTAGACTTAATCGGTAATAGCAATCCCAGTAGCGGAGTTTGTTGAGCTAATGGATGCTTTACTTCAAGAAGGAGTAAAGCTTTCTTTCGTTGAATTAAAGAGGAGCATTGTTCAACAAGAAGTTACAATAGGTAGTCATTTGCTTTAAAATTTCATCAGACGATCGTTTACATTTTTAGAATAATGTGAGGTAGTTTTTTGCATGGGAGGGAAGTTGTTGAAGAAGAATTTAAGAGTTATCCTATTAATATTGGTTATATCTATTATAGGTATTTGGCTTCTGTACAAAATACCATTTGAAAGTGATATTAACCAAACAATAACTGCAAAAGTATATAAAGATGGAGTTGTAGTTCAAGAAACTTCGGTTATTATCAAAGGGGCAAGAAGTAATTTTCTACTTGCTGATGAGCAGTATTACAATGGACAATTTATTATAGAATATTACGAAAGAACGGGTCGTGAAGGAATGAAGGCAAATATTACTTGGAACAAAGAATTTGAAAAACAAAGAGTATTGTACTATCAAAATGCTACCTTCCCTACATTGGAGATTAATCATAAACTTCTTATCGATAAAGAAATGAAGGAGTTTGCTATAGGCATGCAAGATGGGACAATCATTGCGACTTCAGATGAAATACTTCATGATTATCTGGAAAAATTAATCCATTAAACAATGGCTTATTTATTCTCAAAATAGATTTAAAGAGGCTTAGAGAAATATTCACTCCAAGCCTTTTTTACGTTCTATTATATTTCTAGATGATCTAATGTCTCTTTTAAAGTAGGGTAAGTGAAGCGGAAGCCATGTTGAATCGCCTTTTTAGGATAGACATTTTGTCCTTCAAGTACGAGCAAGCTCATTTCCCCTAATAGTAGCTTAAGAGCAAAGCTTGGCGTAGGTAACCAATGTGGTTTACCTATCCTTTGTCCTAATGATTTTCCGAAATCCTTCATTTTCATTGGATGGGGCGCAGTAATATTCAGTGGGCCAGATATATCTTTATTGTTGATTGCAAAGCGAATTAAATTAACAGCATCATCAATATGAATCCATGAGAGCCATTGTTGTCCACTTCCAATAGTCCCGCCGGCCAATAATTTGTATGGGAGAACCATCTTTTGTAAAGCACCACCATCACTTGCTAAGATAACGCCAAAGCGCAGCATTACAGTCCTAACCCCTATAGAAGAAGCTTTTTCAGCTTCTTGCTCCCACTTTTCAACGACTGATGCTAAGAAATCAGTCCCTGCCTCCTGATGATCTTCTGTAAAACTCTCAGTTAAAGATGTACCATAGAAGCCTACAGCCGACGCATTAAGAAAAACAGAAGGTTTCTTTGTTAATCTTTTCATTAAAGCAAGGCAGTTTTCCGTAGCTTCAATTCGACTGTTTAAAATTCGCTCTTTTTGTTCGTTTGTCCAGCGACTATTAATGGTTTCACCAGCTAGATTTATGACGACATCAATATTTTCAAGGTGATGCTCTGGCTGATCACCAGCATTTAGCCAGCTGATATAGGTGACATTAGCTGTTTTATTCTTATTTTTCGTGTTTCTTGTTAAAATGAAAACATGATGGTCTTCCTTAACAAGGCTTTCGACTAACTTGGAACCAATTAATCCCGTTCCACCACATATCACGATATTCATGGAGCACCTCCAGTTATTAGATCCTTATATAAATCATTATGCAGAAAGACACTGGAAAAAGCCACTAACCTACACTTAGAAAGGAAGTGAATTATGCCTACGATCTCAAAGATTACGGTTCAAAAGAAAAATAAAGAGCGCTACAACATTTTCCTTGATGAGGAGTATGCCTTTAGTGTTGATGAAGCAATTTTAGTTACATATCATTTAAGAAAAGGGTTAGAAGTTACGAAAGAATTTCTAACAGAAATCATATCTGAAGATCATATTCGTAAAGGTTATCAATCCGCGATAAACTACTTATCATATCGAATTCGCTCTGTGAAAGAGGTTAAAGATTATTTATCGAAAAAGGAGTTAGAACCCGAGGTTATAACGAGGATCGTTGAGAAATTAACGAAAGAAAACTATTTAGACGACCAGGAGTTTGCGCGTGCTTACGTGCAATCAAGACTAAACCTTACTTTAAAGGGCCCAGAGCTAGTAAGACGTGAGCTAGTGGAAAAGGGAATTTCCGAAGCGGATATGATGTTAGGTATGCAATTGTATACGTATGATTTGCAGTTAGAAAAGGCAGTTCTATTTTTGCAAAAAAAGTACCCAGCGAAGTTAAGGATTTCTCGGAACGAACAAGATCGAAAACTGTATATGCTCTTGATCTCAAAGGGGTTTTCTCAGGAAGTGATCCAACAAGCCTTCAAGATTGTTCATGAAGAAGTAGAGGCTGACAACGATGAAGAGTGGGAAGCGCTACTATATCAAGGTGAAAAAGCTTATAAAAAATTTCACAAAGAGAGCGGCTGGGAACAAAAACAGAAAGTTAAACAATACTTATACCGAAAGGGCTTTTCGGTCGATTCGATTGACAAGTTTATTGAGTATTATGAAGAGGAAAGGGAAAAATGAGGGATAGTAATCTATTCCTCTAGTACAAGTATCATTTAAGACATTGTGATGTAAAGGAAGGAAACATTAAATGCTCACATCTTTAGTTGCGTTAACCCCCATTATCGCTGTATTACTTTTTTTAGTTGTTCTCAGAATGCCTGCTGTGAAGGCAATGCCAATTAGCCTTTTAGCAACGGCGCTGCTAGCTATTTTGTATTGGAAAGTACCCTTCGTCCAAGTCTTGGCGGCATCACTTGAAGGGATTGTCATCGGGGTATCTATACTATACATTGTTTTTGGGGCGATCCTACTCTTGAATACCTTAAAGCTAAGTGGAGCGATCGATACAATTCGTAACAGTTTTCTAGGGATTACTCCGGATCGGCGTGTTCAATTAATCATTATTGCTTGGCTATTTGGTGCTTTTATCGAAGGGGCGGCCGGATTTGGAACCCCAGCAGCGATTGCTGCACCACTCTTAGTTGCCTTAGGTTTTCCACCCTTAGCAGCAGTGGTCCTAGCCTTAATAGCGGATAGCAGTCCAGTTTCATTTGGGGCTGTAGGTACTCCAATCATTGTTGGGGTTAATCAGGGCCTGCAGGAAGGCTCGGTTATTGCGCCAGTTGTCCAGTCATACTTAGGCGATTTGGCGATGCTTGATTACATGAATGTTTTAGCGGCTCAAGTCATGACTGTTGATGTATTTGTGGGAACGTTTCTGCCACTGATCTTAGTACTGTTGTTAACGAAGTTTTTTGGAGAGCGTCGATCGTTTAGAGAAGGGCTTAAAGTTTGGAAATTTGCGATCTTTGCTGGTCTAGCATTTACTCTTCCAGCGTTACTTGTTGCTACATTTTTAGGGCCTGAATTTCCGTCAATTTTTGGTGGCTTAATTGGACTTATTCTGGTGGTTCCTGCTGCCAAAAAAGGTTTTCTATTACCTGATGAAAGCTGGGATTTTCCGAAAAAAGCTGATTGGCTACAAAGTTGGATGGGCCAAGAGTTTGCAAGCGAGGCAGGATACATTAAAGAAAAGGGTATGAAGAAAGAGCTTCCCCTTATTGTTGCATGGGTTCCTTATTTATTAGTAGGTATGTTCCTTGTCCTAACAAGACTTGAAGTGTTGCCATTTAAGCAATGGCTATTAAGTTTTACCATAGCATGGAATAACATTCTTGGAACGGATATTGGAACTTCATTGCAACCACTCTATCTTCCGGGGACAGTATTTGTCCTTGTCGTATTAATTACGTTTTTTGTCCATAAAATGCAAAGTTCACAATTGGCAAAATCCTTCAAAATGTCAGCTGAAGCAATCGTTGGTAGTGCAATTGCCTTATTTACAGCTGTTCCAATGGTGAGGATTTTTATCAACTCCGGATTAAATGATGCTAACCTGCAGAGTATGCCAATTGAGTTAGCCAATACTGCTTCTTCTTTAATGGGCGGGACATGGCCGTTAGTTGCTCCGCTAATTGGGGCCCTTGGATCATTTATTTCTGGTAGCGCGACGTTTAGTAATATGATGTTTTCATTGTTTCAATTTAGTGTCGCAGATCAAATTGGAGTTGACCCAACCATTGTATTAAGTATGCAAGTACTTGGAGCAAATGCAGGAAATATGATTTGTGTACTAAACGTAGTTGCTGCAGCTTCAGTTGTTGGCTTGTTAGGGAAAGAAGGAGTAATCATAAGAATGACACTTGGACCGATGTTGTATTATTCGCTTTTTTCAGGATTAATTGGTCTAATCTATGCTTATATTTTCTAAACCAAAATTGCGCACAGAACTGTGCGTTTTTTCGTTTTATTCAGCATAGAACGGTTAAATTAGATATAATAGATTAAATTGAATAAATGGAGGAGCAACTATGGAAAAACGTTATAGTCAATTTTCAGAGCACGAACTTCGGCAGGAAATTACGCACTTAAATGATAAAGCAAAGAAAGCTGAGCAAATGGGGATGGTTAACGAACTTGCTGTCTATGAACGAAAGATTGTCATGGCAAAATCGTATCTATTAAATCCAGACGACTTTCAGCCAGGAGAGTCATATGAACTTAATGATGGCGAAGGGACTATTTTCAAGATTTCTTATATGAATGGAATTTTTGCCTGGGGCCATCGTCAGGGCAATGAAAATAGGGAAGAAGAAGCATTTCCGATTGCTTTATTAGTAAATAAAATGAACTAAAAAAAGCTGCCCAAATGGACAACCTAAGAAGGTTACCGTTAGGCAGCATCTAACTTGTACCCTACGCTCTTTTGCGTGTTTGAACTTGAAGAACGTAGTTGTGAAGGCTAAGTTCAGTCTCACCATTTACTTGCGCATACGCATGTTTTGGATTTGCACGTGGAGATTGGAACGGATCTTGATAATTAGCACGGTGGTCTCTAGTGAATTTTTTCAAGATAAGCACCTCCTAGTTTTATCCAAACAAAAACTGGTTTCTTACTTAAATTATTTTCGCTTTTGATTAGAGTTCATCATTCGTTCCTGAGGATGATCACTAATTGTGCCATTAGCACGCTTAGAAGAATATTCTGCTTTTGCGCGTGGCTCGCCGTCGAAAGACATTCTGTTAGGAAACCCTTTTTCTTTGTTACGCATCGGTGAAAACCTCCTTATTAACGGTACAGATTTAGTATGAGTTTTAAATGGAGATTTATAAGAAGAAATAAATGTAATCAAAAGGAGAGCTAAATTTATGGAAGAAATATTTGAGCGTCTTACAAAAGTTTCGATGGAAAAAAATAACGAGCTAAATTATGATTTAGCTCGCAGTTGGATTGAAGCACTTTGGGAAGACTTTGAAGCTACAAGGGCAAAAGCAGGTAGAGATTACGAAGGACAAAAGGTAACAGAGATGTTCGTCACTCAGTTTATTCAAAATTATGGCGAAAGACTTCATGAATTCGCCTCAAGAAATGAAAAGTTTAAGCACTTACTTAAATAGTTTTGAGGTAGGAGTTTTGAGTTAAGAGTTGTGAATGAACCCCTTCGTAGCTTTACTCAATAACTCAAAACTCAACACTCAAAACTACAAATTATTCCGTTGCAAACTGAAGTTTCTTCCTTAGTGTTTCTTCACTGTAAATCCAGCCAGTGTATGAACTGAGGATATTTAAGTTATCATCTAGCTTAACGATTGCGACAAAGGGGTAATGCCCTTTACTGCGATAGCGAAGATCAACAAATCGAACCTCATGATGATCCTCCTCATACACAACTTCCCAACGATAAGATGGAGAAAAGGACAAAAATGCTGCTAAGTTATCATCCTTTAGTGCGGCATTAATGATTGGATCATTAGGGATTGGTTCAAAAGGATAGCTTTCAAAGTAATTCAAATGATCATCAATTGCCTGTGCAACATACATCATTTTCGGCGTTCGGATCACCACATGCCACCTTTTCCAATTGTACGATGGTGAGATAAAGACGTGTGATGCATCTGGATGTTCTTGTTTTGCTTTCTTATAGATTTGATTTCGAGCGTAAAAGCGCCACAAATAATAAAAGATCAGGATGCCATATAATCCTAAAAACGTATACCCTTGATGAGTACCTATTTGCCAAAGGATGATTGCAGCAATATGACTAAGGAAGATGAATGGATCCAGGATATAAATGACTCCTAAAGCAATCCATTTCTTTTTGATTGGATAGAGAGCTTGGGTTCCATAGGCATTAAAGATATCTACAAACACATGTAAAAATACAGCTAGAAATGTCCAGAGCCATAGATGCAAGATATTTACCCCAGGAAAAAATAGGACTAATGCAGTTGTAATAAGAATTGGCCAAAGAAGGACTGCGGGTATTGAATGAGTAATTCCACGATGATTTCGAATATATTTTGCATTATTCTTTAGTTTTAGTATTGTATCAAAATCGGGTGCTTGGGAGCCAATAAGGGCACCTAACATGACTGTTTGTGCCAGTAGTGGGTCATTTGCTACGACAGGGTCTAACGTTGCAATGGAACCTATCGCGATTCCCATAACAACGTGTGTACCAGTATCCAAAAGTATCAGCACCTCCATAACTATATTTTCGAAAGGAGTTTCATCCTTTCGCTTTTCTATTATATATATTAGTTTTACCCGAAATTATATAGATTAAAAAGGAGTTTTGCAATATGAATACATCTTCGTTGCAAATTTTTATCGAATATAAAGTAAAAGAGGCTAAAGTGGAAAAGTACGAAGAAATAATGAAGGAGATTCTCAATAAACTGCCAGAATTTAGTGCGGAAAGAATTGAATGGTTTGTCGCAGCGGATCAAGCATTTCTTTATGTAGAGATGTTTCAAGTGCCAACGTTAGCACACTATCATGCACTAAAAAAGTTACGAAAATCCTCAGACCACCCTATTTTTAGTCAATTAGAAGCTTATATTGAAGGTGGTTTAGAAAAACTAAACTGTTGGGCATTTAAAACACAACCGGTTGAAGATTAAAGGAGAATTCCATGCAACTAGAACAACAAGCATCAGTGAGACAATTCCAAGAAGATTTACTAACATGGTTTAAAGGAAATCAACGTGATTTGCCTTGGCGACTAGATCAAGACCCTTACAAGGTATGGGTTTCAGAAATTATGCTACAACAAACAAGGGTAGAAACAGTGATTCCCTTTTTTAACCGCTTTTTAGATAAATTCCCGACAATAGAAGCACTCGCTACAGCAGAAGAGGGTGAGGTTCTAAAGGCGTGGGAGGGATTAGGGTATTATTCCCGTGCAAGAAATCTCCAAGCAGCGGTTAGAGAAGTACATGAACAATATAATGGTGTTGTGCCTGACTCAAAGACGGAAATTTCCAAGCTCAAGGGTGTTGGGCCATATACTTCAGGTGCTATATTAAGTATTGCTTATGGAAAACCAGAACCTGCTGTTGATGGAAATGTTATGAGAGTTATTTCTAGAATTTTTGCGAGTTATGACGATATTAGCAAACAGAAGACAAGAGTAAAATTTGAAGGGATTATTTCAACATTAATTAGTGTTGATGATCCATCTTCGTTTAATCAAGGCCTCATGGAATTAGGCGCTTTAATTTGTACTCCGACGTCACCTTCATGTTCAATATGCCCGGTTCAAAAGCATTGCCTAGCATTCGAAGAACATATTCAACATGAGTTACCGGTAAAGGCTAAGAAAAAGAAGCCAAAAGAAAAGAAACTTGTTTGTGCTTTTATAAAAAATGTGGCTGGAGAAGTTCTCATTCATCAACGGGCATCACAAGGTTTACTAGCCAACTTGTGGGAATTTCCTAATGTCGAACTTACGAGTGATGCAAAAATGGAAGAACAGCTAGCAGAATTCTTACGTAATGACTTCGACCTTCAAACGACGATCGGTGAGCAAATATATCATGTTGAACATGTATTCTCTCACTTAAAATGGGATGTAACCATCTTTGAAGTGGAGCTATTAAGTCAGGGAATAACAAAAAATGAGCGAGCAGAGTGGGTATCTGCGAAAGAAATTCAATCATATCCGTTTCCAGTATCACATCAGAAAATAATGAAGCATTGCTTACAGTTATAGCTGAAAAGGGGAATAATAAAAAATGGATTTACAATTAAAAGGTAAAGTAGTCTTAGTAACAGGTGGATCAAAAGGAATTGGTAAGGCAATTGCCAAGGCTTTTAAAGAAGAGGGAGCCATAGTTGCAATCGCTGCTAGGTCGAAGGGTGACCTAGAAAAGGCTTTGTTTGACTATAGGTTAGATGCGAGCTACGAAGCAGATTTAACAACGAATGAAGGTCGCGAAGAAGTTTTTAATAGTGTTATCAACGATTTTGGTACGATTGATATTTTAGTTAACAATGTCGGTGGAAGTAACGGATCGACGACAATGGAAACGGAAATGTCTCTATTTGAAGAAGCCATGAACTTAAATTATTTCTCTGCTGTTCATTTTAGCAAGTTAGCAGTGCCAGTGATGCAGGATAACGGTGAAGGGGCGATTATCAATATCTCCTCTGTATTTGGAAGAGAATCAGGTGGAAAGCCAACCTACAATGGTGCAAAAGCCGCGATGATTTCTTTTACAAAGTCTTTAGCAGATGAGGTCAACAAAGACGGAATTAGAGTAAATGGAGTAGCCCCTGGTTCAATTCTTCATCCAACAGGCAATTGGCAACGGCGCCTCGAGGAAAATCCAGAAAAAATCAACGCCTTTGTCGAACAAGAAATTCCAGCAGGACGATTTGGAACCGTTGAAGAAATTGCGAATGTTGTGGTATTTTTAGCATCCGAAAAAGCCTCTTGGGTCGTAGGAGCCACCCTAAATGTAGATGGCGGTCAATCAAGGTCGAACTTCTAGTTAAGAGTGTTGAGTTTTGAGTTATTTCTGGAATTGACTTCGAAGCATTTTAGCATTCAACTCAAAACTCAAAACTCAAAACTTAAAAATATTTCGTTTCTCGAATGAAAATCGGTGAAATAATTCCTTTTTTGCTTTATAATTGATGTACAAACAAAGGGAGGTCGTTAGATTGATACAATTTGATGCTCTACATAATCCATATCCGTCTCAAAGAATGACTACATATGCTCAAAATGGAATGGTGGCTACATCCCAGCCTCTTGCTGCTCAAGCAGGCTTAGATATTTTAAAACAAGGTGGGAATGCCATTGATGCGGCAATTGCCACGGCAGCTTGTTTAACAGTTGTCGAACCAACGTCTAATGGTATTGGCGGTGACGCCTTTGCACTTGTCTGGACAAAGGGAAAATTGCATGGGTTAAATTCAAGTGGTCCATCCCCTCAAACTATTTCAATTGAAAAAGTAAAAGAAAGAGGTTATGAGGAAATCCCTAAATTCGGTTGGATTCCGGTTACAGTCCCTGGTGTACCGGCAGCTTGGGTTGAATTATCGGAAAAGTTTGGTAAACTTCCACTCGCTGAAGTGTTGAAGCCAGCAATTGACTATGCGGAAAAAGGCTATCCATTGTCACCAATCTTAAGCTATTATTGGAACCAAGCCTATCAAGGCTATAAGAGCAATTTACAAGGTGATGAATTTAACCATTGGTTTGAAACGTTTGCTCCAAATGGCGAAGCGCCTAAAGCAGGCGATATTTGGAAGTCAGAAGGCCACGCAAATACTTTGAGATTAATTGCAGAAACAAAAGGTGCAGCTTTTTATCAAGGGGAAATTGCTGATAAAATTGATGAGTTCTCAAAAAAATATAATGGCTTTTTAACAAAAGAGGATTTAGCGGCATTTAAACCAGAGTGGGTAGATCCAATTAACGTCTCTTATCGTGGATATGATGTTTGGGAGATTCCTCCGAATGGTCAAGGTTTAGTTGCGTTGCTTGCACTAAACATCGCTAAAGAATTTGAATTTACTGATCGCGATACGGCAACAACTTTCCACCGTCAAATCGAAGCAATGAAATTAGCTTTCAGCGATGGGTTGAAATATATTACAGAAGCAGACAAGATGAGTGTTGCTACTATTGATTTATTATCAGATGAGTATGCTGCCTCAAGACGCGAACTCATTACGGATAAAGCTTTAATGCCGACTGCTGGCGAACCGCCAAAGGGAGGAACTGTTTACTTAGCAACAGCCGATAATGAAGGCAATATGGTTTCCTTTATCCAAAGTAATTATATGGGCTTTGGCTCTGGACTAGTTGTTCCAGGCACAGGTATTGCTCTACAAAATCGTGGTCATAATTTTACATTAGATGAAACACATGATAACCGTCTTGAACCAGGAAAACGAACGTTGCATACGATTATCCCAGGTTTTTTAACTAAGGGGGATCAACCGGTAGGACCATTTGGTGTGATGGGTGGATTTATGCAGCCACAAGGTCATATGCAAGTTGTGATGAACGCGATTGATTTTAAGCTTAATCCACAAGCTGCTCTTGATGCACCACGCTGGCAATGGATGAAGGATAAAACAGTGTTACTTGAACATACAGTGCCTAATCATATAGCTCAAAGCTTAGCAAGAATGGGCCACAAAATTGAAGTTGCTCATAATTCAGGTGCCTTTGGTCGTGGACAAATTATTTGGCGTGATCCAAACACTGGAGTTCTTGCAGGGGGAACCGAATCAAGAACAGATGGTGCCATTGCTGCTTGGTAATTATAAAGACGATCTTTCACCCTCGAATACAAGGAGAAGAGGAGAAAAAATGAAGCAATATCAGCTTTTTATGGCATTTTTTCGAGTAGGAATGTTGGGTTACGGTGGTGGCCCAGCATCAATTCCTTTAGTTCACAAAGAAGTTGTAGAGAAATATAAGTGGATTGATGGAGATGAATTTGGTGATATTTTAGCGATCGGTAACGCCTTACCTGGACCGATCGCGACAAAAATGGCCGGTTATATCGGCTATCGCGTTGGTGGCTATTTAGGAATGGTAAATGCAATTGTAGCAAGTATCGTTCCAACCATTATTTTAATGATTGTTATTTTAACCTCTCTTTCTTCATTAAGGGAGCAAACATGGGTTCAAGGAATGACAAAAGCGGTAGTCCCAGTTGTAGGTGTAATGATGGCCGTGCTTACGTGGGATTTCTTTGCGAAATCAAAGCAGGGATTAGGTTGGGCTAAAAGTTCTATTTTACTGTTAGTCAGTGTTGTAATCATTGGTTTTTTAGGGTTGCATCCCGCATTTATTATTGGTGCATTGCTGCTGTTTGCATTAACCAGACCATCGAAAAAGAAGCAAGAAGGTGAACAGAGTTGATGATTTTTTGGGAGATTTTCTTGGCGTTCTTTATCCCTGGGATAATTGGGTACGGAGGTGGTCCAGCCTCTATTCCATTAATTGAGTACGAGGTTGTTCACCGTTATGGTTGGCTTACGGTTGCAGAATTTGGCGAGGTTTTAGCTTTAGGTAATGCGATGCCTGGTCCTATTGCAACGAAAATGGCAGGATATATAGGTTATGAACAAGGTGGTATCTTAGGAGCTGTTGTTGGAGTTTTCGCTACGGTTGCCCCTTCTTTAATCTTGATGATTGCGTTATTAAGTTTATTGATGAAATTTAAGGATTCACCAAAAGTTAAGGCAATGACAAGCTTAGTGCGTCCTACAATTGCAGTTTTATTAGGGTTAATGGCGTATCGCTTTTTTGATACCTCATACACGCAATTAGGGCTACTACAAACAGGTGCAATAGTTGCAATTTCCTATGTTCTCTTAGAACGATTAAAGGTTCATCCCGCTTATGTAATCGGTGGAGCGTTGCTCTATGGTGGAATTTTCTTAGGATAAAATAGAAATGTCAGTCTCTTATTTGGAAGACTGACATTTTTTTTTTTGGAAGAGTACGTTTAATGAATGCTCGCTATCACCAAAATGCTTTACCTAGGGATATTTTTCTATCATTCAGCTGGATCCATTTTCAACTTGGCCTAGGTTCGGAATGCTTTTCTATTAATCCCTTCCGAACTTAGCCTCGGTTTAGAATACTTAAAGTGATAACTATGCAAATCGATAATAAATAAGCAAAATGGTAGCTAAGACGAATATAAAGTTTAAAAAGATAAAAACGATTTGATCGATTTTTCGTGTATGCATTTGGACAGGTGGGTTATAAAAACTGGTATTTTCTATAATGAAAATAATCAGTATGATATGAACCATGAAATGCCCAATGACTTCTAGTAAACCAAACAACATCGTCGTTGAAATGAAGATAAGCGTTAAAACCAAAGCTAACAAACGGTTAAGGACGCCGACGACGAGAAGATACCCAACAACAAATTCAATAAAGGCGCTAAGTAGCACAAATGTCGCTGGATCGAAACCGAATGTAGGGACTGCATGATTTAAAATAATGTCAACACTCATTTCTTGATATACCCACTTCTCGACTGCTACCCAGCATAAGGAAAGCCCTGTTCCTAGATACAAAGCTGGCATTCCTAATCGTTCCCATTTCGTTTTTTGTAACAATAACGCAAAAGCAATGGCTAAATAAAAGGCATAATCAATAATGTGAAATAAGCCTATCTGGGATAGGGAATGAAAAAACAATACAAAGATGCCGATTGCCCCGATTTTTGTGGCTAAATGGTGAGGGATTAAAAGCATGACAACTACAAAGATCCCTACTGCTAAAGAAAACCCAGTAAGATGAATTTCAGGCGCCAAGATAGAATCCCAGAATAGTTGGAGAATAATTGCTATTGCAGTTCCGTATTTAAGGATTAAACCTGTATATGGCTCCAATCTAGCCAACTTTCGATCCACGGCTTTTACAAACTTTAACTGCATTAGATAGGGAATAATTTGTGGTAATACAGCAAGAAGTGCAGCAATAGCAATGGTTAGTAAAAAAAAGTCCCAAGTTAAAATACTCTCTATCGGTTCCCTTACTTGCTCGGCTTCTGTAAACCATTTAACGTGTAACCCTCTCATGATATTTCATTCCTTTCATAATTACCCTTCTAGAAAAGAGTATGTCCGAAAAGAGCCTTTTTAATTTAGAAAGGCAGTCACTTGGTGCAAGCGACTGCCTTTCTTTATAATTATTAAAGTGGTGTAATTACGATGCTGCCATTGTATTGACTAGCCTCAACTGCTTCATGTGCTTTAGCCGCTTCAGCAAACGGAAAAGTTTTACCAACGAGCGCCGTAAGTTTTTTTTCTGAGAATAGCCGGCTAATCTCATTTCCAGCTTCAATTTGATGTTGTTTTGGGACTGTAAATAATAATATGCCTAATAAAGATACATTCTTAAAGTTTAGCAAGCGCCATGGAAGTTCTGGTGTATTGTTTTTTGGTGAGCCAACAGCAATGATTCGACCGCCATTGGTAATCATTTGCAAGTCCTGCTCGATGTTATCACTTAAGGAAACATCAAGAATGACGTCAACACCTGCGCCTTTTGTCAGTTCTTTTACTTTCGCAGCGACGTTTTCTTCTTTATAGATAATGACTTCGTCTGCTCCAGCTGCTTTAGCAAGTGCAGCTTTTTCAGCGTTTCCAGCAGTGGCAATAGTATAGGCACCAATTGAGCGTGCTAACTGAATGGCAGCATGACCAACTGCTCCAGCGCCACCGTAGATGAGGACATTGTCCGACTTTTCCAATTTAGCTCTATGAAATAGGGCAAGGTGCGCTGTCATAAATGCCATTGCTAACGCTGCACCTTCAACATCAGACAAATGGTCTGCTAGTGGGAAAACTTGATCTTCATTTGCAGCAACAAATTGTGCTGCAGTTCCTTTTATACCTGAAGCCCACACTCGATCGCCGACCTTCCACTTAGTGACACTAGAACCTATTTCTACGATTGTTCCTCCAAGGTCAAAATGTGGAATTTGCGGGAATGATTCAACAGGACGTATTCCTGAGCGGAAATATGTATCAACTGGATTAATGCCACTCGCTCCAACCTCAATTAAAATTTGATGATCTTGAATAGTTGGTTTATCTAATTCAACAACCTTTAAAACATCAGGACTCCCTTGTTCGTTGTACACAACAGCTTTCATTTAAACGACTCCTCCTCATTTCATCTTATTACACAGTATACTATGTTATCTTAGTGAAAATCTCTAAAGAGATTATTATTTAGTATTAATTTCCTCAACGATTCGTACTGATTCGACTAGGAGATCAATAATTTGTGAAAAATCAGATAGGTGATCTTCATTAATTTTTCTATCAAAATACAACGAAATTTTTGAGAAGTAATCTGGTGCTTCGTTGTTTTTCCAGTCAAAATATAGTTGTAAATGAATACTAGGACGGTTTTCCCATAAAAACTCTAATCTTTGCTTAATCATAGCAGGTGTACTTGATATATTGTTAATTGGTCCTTGTATTATTAGCAGTAATTTACATCCGTGTTGCCCGGTTTTTCTAAGATTTCACCGTATAAATCAGCAGAATCAGCCTCTAACTTTATTGTAGCTGTGCATTGTTTGGCAGTACTTGTTACGCTTTGAAAAGTGATCGAAAAATGACGTGACATCGTGGCTAGATCAACAAAGTCTTCTCTATTTAAGATCGATATTTCTCCGCCTAGATCGAGGTCGTATATTTCGCCTTCAACAACGACTTTTAGATTGTCAAATATGGTAGGGTCAAACATCGGTTAAACTCCTTTATAGGTTTCTTTCTTCATTATAAAAAAGGTTAAGCGGAAAACCTAACCTTTTTTTACATTGCAATTTTATTATGAGTGATTGACCGAACGTTTGTCACGTTCGGTACCCCGACCTTACTCGTAATGAACTCTCGAACCATGCTCGTAGCTTGCTTCCTCATGGTTCATTCCGCCTCTAGACATAATTTCTTTCACAATCTCTCTGTGGATTGTAACTCCTTCTGAATTGAGATAAGGGGTTACTTGCTGGAGATTGTGGTGAAAATAAGCTAATTCTTGGCTTGTCCAGTCTTGCTTTGACATCATTGATAATTCAGTCATATCTCGGCCAACATACATGAGAGTGCCCTCCTAAGGTAAAGATGAGTTTAATCATCCCTGTTAGTCTTTGTAGTCTCATTGCGAAGTATTCGGTATAATGTTTACAATACATATTTTGTAGGAGGATTAGAATGGAAAGAAAAGTTGCTTTAGTTACGGGGAGTAGTCGAGGAATTGGCAAGGAAATAGCGCTTCGGTTAGCGGGGAAAGGCTATGATTTAGTTATTAATTATGCAAGAAATAAAAATGCAGCAATGGAAACCGCTAAAGAGCTAGAGGCATTAGGAAGTAAGGTATTAGTTGTTAAGGCTAATGTCGGTAAAAAGGAAAAAATACAGGAATTGTTTGCTCAAATTGATGAGCAATTCGGGCGATTAGATGTATTTGTTAATAATGCGGCATCAGGGGTTTTAAAACCACTAATGGAATTAGAGGAAACTCATTGGGATTGGACCATGGATATTAATAGTAAGGCTCTCTTATTTTGTGCCCAAGAAGCAGCCAAGCGCATGGAAAAAACAGGTGGAGGGAAAATTGTCTCTTTAAGCTCATTAGGTTCTATTCGTTATATTGAAAATTACACGCTTGTTGGTGTGTCAAAAGCGGCTCTAGAAGCATTGACTCGCTATTTAGCGGTTGACTTGGCTCCTAAGAATATTGTAGTCAATGCAGTTTCAGGTGGTGCTGTTGATACAGATGCCCTTAGCCATTTTCCAAATCGTGAAGAAATTTTAGAAAGTGCTGCAAAGCGGAATCCAGCTGGGAGAATTGTTACACCAGATGACTTAACAAACGCAGTGATGTTCTTATTATCTGAGGATGCTTCAATGATTTGTGGTCAAACCATTATTGTCGATGGTGGGATCTCTTTGTTAGTTTAACAGTAGATTTTATCCAACAAATATAAAAATTTTGTTCGGATAAAAACACCTCCCGTGGAGATATTAATTCTTGTGGAGGTGATACAAATGAAACAACAAAACCAAGCATCTAAAACAAATGCACAAAAGGTAAGACAACAAAACCAAGCATCTGCTCAAGGTTTTAATCAAGAATTTGCTAGCGAAACTGACGCTCAGGAAGTTCGTCAACAAAACCAAGCATCTGCTCAAAAGAAAAACCAACAACAATAATATAACGAAGAAGCACTCCTTTATTCGAAGGAGTGTTTTTTCGTTATATTAACGTATCTGTCTTCCATTAATCTACAAAAGTTCCTATCCTACAACAATACTAGTCAAAGGAAGTCTCCTTCAGGAAACGAACTTGTATATAACAGTATATATAAAGGGGGGAGCGCCTTGGAAAGCAATGATTTTGACAAGCTTGTCCAAATCCAAGCGGAATTAGTCGATCAGATTCTGACTGTTGAAAATGAGATTACCCAATATCAACGACTAGAAAGAGATATGATTACCAAAAGAGAGAGGGAGCTTTATAAAAGTATGTTAGGTTGTAAGGATGAGCAGGTAGAGACTGAATTCGCCATCCATTATATTCAAGTAAAGTTACAACAAAAAAAATCGTTACATGATCATCTAACGAAAGCTTTTCAACATCGCTCCCAAGAATTTATCAATTTAGACAGCAGCCCCTTACTTCAAGGAGTTAACGAGTAAGTGGGGCGGAGGTCACTTAAATCATCCTTTGATAATCAGAAGAATCACTCAAGTTTTTGCGGAAATTGACCGATTTTACCCGAAAATTATGATATTTTTTGCAACCATCCTAAAAAAGGGTGGTTGTTTCGTTTCAAATTAGCTTTTAAAGCTGTATAATAAAAGTGATAGTAAAAACAGTTGCTTAGTAAGGAAGTATAGGACAGTTTTCTAATATTCAACGAAGGGAGGAGATCATCGATGTTTTTTAACAAAAAGCCTAAAAAAGAGAAAGAGGAGGTAAAGATCATTCAAGTAACTATTGAACAGGTGAGACAAGCAGTTAATGAATATGCGGACGGACTAGCTAAAGGTATCTCGCTTCGTTCTATTGTATTAGATGATCACTCCATTGATTTTGATCAACTGAAAGGAATTTTGAAGGGATTACCTGATCGGCCTTTTTATATGTCAAAAGAAACCTTTGAAATATTTGAAACAGCTGAACTTCCTGAGCAGATTGACAATGTTCAAAAAGCGGTAGATCAATATATTCAAGAAAATGGTGAAGAGCCAATTATACCGGGAAATCCTTATAGGAGAATTAGCTATTATTTAATAGGGCATTATTTGTCTATTGAACCAACAGTGGAGTTGTACCTTGATAGGAACGATAAGATGGTTACTCACCGACGCCCAGAATAATCATGAAAGGAGCAGGGTATGAGTTTCCCAAAGACAGGAAGCAGCATTCAAGTACAAAGCTATAAGCATAACGGTACGATACATCGAATTTGGGAAGAGACCATTGTGTTAAAAGGAACATCAAACGTTGTAATTGGTGGGAATGATCGCATCCTAGTTAAGGAAGCCGATGGCAGACATTGGCGAACGCGAGAACCAGCAATATGTTATTTTGATTCTGAAAAGTGGTTTAATACAATTGGGATGATTCGTTCAGATGGTATCTATTATTATTGTAACCTTGGGACACCTTTTACATGGGATAAGGAAGCGTTAAAATATATCGATTATGACTTAGATATAAAGGTGTTTCCAGATATGACATATGTTATTTTAGATGAAGATGAATATGAAGAGCACAGTAAGTTGATGAAATATCCACCTGAGTTAGACGATATTATTAAGGCGAGCATGACAGAGTTAATCAGTTGGATTACGCAGCGCAAGGGACCTTTTGATCCTCATTTTGTGGAAATGTGGTACGAAAGATTTCTACAGCATCGGGATTAAAGTGAAAATTTATAGAGTGTATTTACTTAACCTCGACTATCTATGTCGAGGTTAAGTAAATTAAGGACAGACTTTGGGATTTACGTATTGACTTGAACCATCAACTTAATACGTAAATTCCAAATTATCTTGGGAGATGATCATTTTTGGGGAGTATTAAACGGTATTTACGTTTTGTTAGACCATATACAAAAGAAATCGTTGGGACAGTTTTAATCGGGATGGTTAAATTCGGGATCCCACTATTCATGCCCTTAATTCTAAAGTATGTTATTGACGATATTATAGAGGGAAGCCAAGTAACGAACGCTGAAAAAATTTCAGAGTTAGTTTGGCTTATGGGAATTGTCCTGCTTGTTTTTCTTATTCTTCGACCTCCAGTTGAGTATTATCGCCAATACTTTGCACAGTGGACAAGTAGTAAAATTTTATACGACATTCGTGATCAGTTATTTACACATATTCAAAAATTAAGCCTTAAATTTTATTCGAATCGGAAATCCGGGGAAATTATCTCAAGAGTCATCCATGATGTTGAACAAACGAAAAACTTTATTATCACTGGTTTAATGAACGTTTGGTTGGATATGTTTACGATCGTTATTGCAATTACGATTATGTTTACGATGAATGCGGAGTTAACAATTGTTGCAATTCTTTTACTGCCCCTTTATGGTTTTTCAATCAAATATTTTTATAGCCGTTTACGATCCCTAACAAAGGTAAGATCCCAATCATTAGCAGAGGTACAAGGTCATCTGCACGAGAGATTACAAGGAATGACAGTCATTCGTAGTTTTGCGTTAGAGGACTATGAACAAAATCAGTTTGATAAACGAAACTCGAATTTTCTAGCAAAAGCAATTGATCATACAAAATGGAATGCGAAAACATTTGCAGTTGTGAATACAATTACCGATATTGCTCCTATATTAGTGATTGGATATGCTGGCTTTCTTGTCATTAACGGCGATTTAACAAAAGGATCAATGGTCGCATTCGTCATGTATATGGAAAGACTTTATAATCCTTTAAGACGTTTGGTCAATTCGTCAACAACATTGACACAGGCAGTTGCATCGATGGACCGTGTCTTTGAATTTATGGATGAAAAATATGATATTGTTGACTCTAAAGATGCGAAAGAACTAAAGAACGTGAAAGGTAATATTACCTTTGATAATGTGAGCTTTGCCTATGATGAAGATAAACAACCTGTATTAAATAAGATTAACTTATCAATACGCCAAGGAGAAACGATTGCTTTTGTAGGCATGAGTGGAGGCGGTAAAAGTACATTAGTTAGTTTACTGCCGAGATTTTATGATGTTACCGATGGAAGAATTCTACTTGATGGAGAAGATATTAGGAAGTTTAAAGTACGTTCATTGAGAGACCAAATTGGAATGGTTTTACAAGATAACATTATCTTTAGTGACTCAATCAAGTTTAATATACTAATGGGAAACCCTAATGCATCTGATGAAGAAGTGATTGCTGCTGCAAGAGCCGCTGACGCTCATGATTTTATCATGGGGTTACCAGAAGGATATGACACGGAGATTGGTGAGAGAGGTGTAAAGCTTTCAGGTGGTCAGAAGCAGCGTATAGCCATTGCTCGTGTTTTCTTAAAAAGTCCCAAGCTTTTAATTTTTGATGAGGCTACATCGTCTTTAGATACCGAAAGCGAACATTGGATTCAAGTAGCCCTAGAGCGCCTAGCAAAAAATCGAACAACATTTATCGTTGCCCACCGCCTATCTACAGTGACAAACGCTGACCGTATTGTTGTCTTAGAAAATGGTACAATCGTTGAAATCGGCACACATGAGGAACTTATCAATAAAAAGGGTTCTTACTGGAGGTTGTTTGAGGTACAGCAGTGATTAATTTAATGTAGAATGTGTGGGAAATTTAATTATTCACCAAAAATGAGGTCCTTATTGGGCCTCATTTTTGGTGAATAAGATCATCTTAAAATAAAGCTTAAATTTTCAGCGTGCCGGTTAGAAGAGGAAATGTAGTCTGAAGGGTAGGTTCCTTCTTCTAAGCCTAATCCGTTCCGAACGTGCCCTTCCAAAAAGTCAAGTTCCGCAAGCCCACCCCTCATTCCGGTACAACCACAATCCAAAATACACAAAACTCTGCACTAAAAAAGCTACGGCAAAATCCCGTAGCTTTTCTTATGCTTCTCTTTCCTTTATATTCACTTTGTTCTCTTTTTTATGGTACTTGAAAAAGCTATCAACCAATTTGTCCAAGTATTCCAATTGGTCGCTGTATTCAACAATTTGGGCAATGACAGGGAAGAGGTGAAGCCATTCATCAGAGTCAATTTCCTTCTTTTTATAGAAATGGACGAATAACTCTGTTAACTTCTGTTTTCCAAGACAAACTTCTTGAATACTTTCTTCAGTTGTATGGCCTTTTACTTTCCCTACATATTTCAATAGGATACGTTCATGATAATTTGTTAGGTAATCAAGACGTTCTTTAATTAGTTCCTGAAGTTCTTCAGGCATGTGATGCAATTCGTTTTCACGCCGATTCAATGATTTTAGGATCACTAATGCCTTATTAGAGGTTGCGAGCATTTGACGAAAGAGAACGACCTTTCTTGCCTTAGCGTATTGGCGCTTTTTAAAATAGTTTCGTTCTTCCTTGTATAGAAGGAACAAATTATTAATTTTCACCATTGATTCTTTTAGTCTAGATAAATCTTTCTTTAACATCTTTTGCTTTGCATCGTTTCGTGTTAATAGTCTAATCCATTTAATGATATTCTCTGTACTGTCATTTATTTTATGGTACAACTGAGTTTCATGCTTAGGTGGAATAAACAATAAATTAACGATAAACGCTGAAAATACACCAACCATAATTAGGAAAAAACGGGTAGATGCAAAAGCGATAAAATCATCTGTTGGGGTTTCCATGATGATAATAACTGTGACTACTGCTAATGGAATAATTGTTTCCATTTTTAATTGAATGTTGATAGCAATAACAATAATCACGACGACCCCGACGACAAAAGGATGGTGGCCAAAGGTTAAGACGAAAACGATTGCTAAAATGGCACTAATAATATTGGCTTGAATTTGTTCTAAAATTGTTTGAAAGCTCTTTTGAATAGATGGCTGGATGGCAAATGTCGCTGCTAAGGCTGCGAACATTGGCGGTTGTAAACCCAACGCAAGTGCTACATAAAGAGAGAGGGTAATGGATAATCCGGTTTTAAAAATCCGGGCTCCAAGCTTCATAACGTCAATAATTCCTTTCGTAGATGAATTTCTATTAGTTAGATAGAGGCTAATTCAATGAATATGACAAGCTTATTTCTTTTATACTTATAATTTGACCTGAATTTGACTCATTGAAACGTAATATACCCTTTTTTATAGAAACAATCAAGATACAAAAAACCTGAAAGTGTAATTGGTTTCGCTTTCATTCGCTAAGTTCACTATTTTTTTAAGAATAGCAGTTTTCGCAAAGTTTGTTGCTTTCGTAAAAATCCCAAAAGCCGGATTTTTACACCAAATACTAAGGTTTCACTACTTATTTAGTGAGTAGTGCTCTTTTCTTACTAAATTTATAAGGTGATATTTCCAGCTAAGCGATTTTTCCAATTATTTTAGGTTAAAAAGCAACAAGTTTTTTTGTGCGACGAGTAACCGCAGGAGCAATGTTTTAGAAAAGAGCCTTAAGAATTGAAAAAAATCAGGTAATCCACTGAGGAAAACCTGATCTATGTTCATAGATAAGAAAAAAAGTATATGCGTTTTTAGTAGTTGATGTCTAGCTCCAGCGCCCAGCCCCTCGAGGTCAAATAACCTTCGAGAATAAAAGTGAAAGTGCACACTTTTTTCTCGAAGAACATTTGCTTGTCGCTGCTCCTGCGGTTACTCGTCGCAAACAAACCATCTGCTCCTGCGGTTACTCGTCGCAAAGCAGAGAGGTAACCCGAGGAAGTTCCTTGGCTACCCAGGGCGATTGCGCTTTGTTCTTTATTCAGTTGAAACTGAAGGATCTGCTTGTTCTTTGGTTGGAATTACTTGAAGGAAATGGTCTTCAGGATCGGCGAGAAGCATGGCGATTAGCTCGGCTTCCTCTGTTTGCCCATTTTCTTTAAGGACATCTCTGTACTGGGTTAAAAGCTCTGTTAAATCATCAATGCCTTTATTTGATAGTTGTTGAATTGATACATTTGCTCCCTTAGCAATTCGTTTTTGCAAGGTAGTTTTTGTTAAGCCTACTTCTGGTTGGTGACGTAGGTAGACAACTCCACCAGTCATCCCTGCACAAATCCAAGGTCCTGGATCACCTAGAACAACCCCACGGCCATTTGTCATATATTCAAAAGCAAAGCCTTTGATGTTCGCGTGTGTACCCATGTTCGCAAAGTAATCAGTTCGTAGCGGTTTCATCACGCGACCACCGATGATAAGATCTGCACCTGAGAGTCGAATGCCTGCTCGGGCATCTGCATTTCCTTGAATGATGAAGAGACCTTTTTGAGCACCATAAGCAGCTCCTTTACCGACTGAACCGTTATAATACCTGCCATCAGAACCTTCTGATTTTAAGATCGCAAACGATCCACCAAAGCTTGTTTTTCCTACGCCATCTTGGGCGCCACCGTGGACATTAATGGCAACTCCAGTACTATTGTAGGCACCAAGTCCATTTCCAGGGATGGAGCCGTCCCTAAAGTTTAGTGTTACTTCTGGCAGATTTTTATAGGAGCCATCAAGCTTTCCGCGAACGCGGTGACACGAAACCCGACTTCCAAGTACACGTTGTTCTGCTGTCACTCTAGTAAACTCTCTAGAGTGTAAAAGTTCTTCGACATTGTTATCTAAGTACTCAGCTCCTACAGCAACCGCTAAACGTCCTTCTTCAATTTGCTTTTGAGCCTCATATTGAGAAATGTCAGTAACAGCTAGCGTTTCTAACATGCTAGATAAATTCATAAGTTCTTTGCCGCGAGTTTGTTCAAGTAAATCGGAACGTCCAACAAGATCTTGAGTTCTTTTCGCTCCAAGGGCAGCTGTTAGAACTTGCAATTCCTTACCAAAGGCAGTAAATAAGTTGGTTAAGCCTTGCACGGCTAGATCAAATTGACGTGGGACGAAACGACGTAGTCCATGCTCTTTGGCCTGTGCCTCAGTCTCAATTTGCGTAGCAATACCAACATGACAAGTGTCTAGATGACAACCGCGGCAAGTTGTACAACCAACAGCAATCATCGCAAGTGTACCAAAACCAACGCGGTTTGCTCCTAATAAGATAACCTTCATAACGTCAAGCGCACTGCGCATGCCGCCGTCAGCCCATAGTTCAACAGAATTTCGTAACCCAGCCTCAATCAGAGCGTTGTGAGCAGCTTTGACACCAATTTCAATTGGTAAGCCAACGTGTTGAAGAGCATGAACACGAGCAGCCCCCGTTCCACCATCAAAACCACTTAATGTAATGTAATCAGCTCCGGCTTTCGCAATCCCGACGGCAATCGTTCCGATGTTTGGAACAATTGGTACTTTTACAGCAACCTTAGCCTGATCATTGGCCGTTTTGAATTCAGTAATAATTTGTGCTAAATCTTCAATTGAATAGATATCATGATTGTTCGATGGCGAGATTAAATCTGAACCAGTTGTCGCATTACGAGCAGCAGCTACTTTAGCGGTTACTTTTGAGCCTGGTAAGTGTCCACCTTCACCTGGTTTCGCCCCTTGACCAATCTTCAATTCTATTAAATTAGTAGAATTTAATAGTTCTACATTCACCCCAAAACGACCGGAGGCAACTTGTTGACCTCTTGTGTTCGGGTATTTTCCTAACATATCTTTAATTTCTCCACCTTCACCATTAAACGAAATCATATTTAAGCGTTCAGCCGCTTCAGCATAGGCTCTAAAAGCAATTTCATTTTGTGAACCAAAGGACATTGATGAAATCATAAACGGAAGACTATGTGTTTTAACGCCAATATCGACTTCTTCAGGGTTCAATGGTTTTTCAGAACGGATTAAGTCTGTTAAGTGGCGAATTGAAATTGGATTTTTTAACTCTTGTTCTTCTAATTTATTTTTATAGTCTTCGTATGAAGCAGCCCCACTTGAAAGATCACCGATCGACTTCCAAATCCGTGGGAAAAAGTGAAATAGTTTCCCTGGTTTCGCGTTTTCTTTATTAAAATCATCAAAGCGAGCCAGACTATCAGCCTTCATTGCCTCAAAGTTATAAGTTACTTCAGTTGAACCTAGGAAATTGACGATGTTTAAGACATCAGAGACTTCCTTATTTAAACCAATTGCCGAAAATAAACGACCATAGCCACGAAGTTCATGGATCCCAAGAGTAGAGATAACCTTTTCTAGACCTTTATTTAAAGCTGTAAAGAGCTTAACAGCTGATGCATCACTTTGTTCTACGACTGTCGCAAACATCAGGTAAGGGTTCACAACATCTGCGCCTAACCCAAACAATACAGCGATATCGTGGAGAGATCGAATGCTCCCGGAGCGAACGACAAGTGAACAGCAACGACGCAATTGTTGCTCTGTTAAACCTTGATCTATGGCTGAGACTGCTAAGTGAGGGTCTAACCATAATTGGTCACCATTATGAGCTTTTTCATCATCAAGTACTAGGAGGGCAGCTCCATTTTCAATTGCAGAGGTAGCCTCATTGACAAGGCGAGCTAGTGCATCATGGATTGTCTCCTCTTTTGAGAAAGAAAGGGCTAGGTAATAGGTTTGCCCTTGTTCTTAAAGGCCTCGAGAACTTGTTCATAAGAAGGGTGTTGCTCTTCAGTTGCTAATAATTCACCAGGTGAACCTTCAACGAGTAGTGGCGAAGCAAGTTCAACGACATGAAAATCAGTATTATGAAAAGGTGATGGACGCTTTCCAACAACCACTCTCGTTGAGAAATGTTCCATTTCACGATCACGGTCAATTGCTGGGTTCGTTACAACTGCAACACTTTCTTTAATAAAGTCGGCTAGATTTTTTCGACCTTGATCAAGGGCAGCTAACGGAGCATCATGCCCTAATGAGCGAATTGGCTCTACACCTTTTTCGGCCATTTGCTCAACCATTTGAATATGTTCGCGATCCCATCCAAAAGCAGCGTAATAATTGTTTGATACTTTCACTTTCATTTTGTGTGGGGTCTTAACTTTTTCTACGGTTGTTGTCAGACGGGTACGACTTCCCGCAACATTTAAACGTTTCTTCATGCGCTCATAAACTTCTTCTTGGACTTCGTCATGATAGAAGACCTGAATAGTATCGTCCGCTTTCCATTTCAAGCCTACTTTTTCACCAGGAGCAAGAGGTTTTGGTTCTGAAACAAACTCGCTTGACGAAAGGATTCCTTGTTCAGATGAAAAATAATAAGAACTTTCATTCTCAATCATCCAAAGAGGACGTAAGCCTAATGAGTCAAGGGAGAATGCTGCTTCATCACCGAAGCGAGAGATGATCCCAGCAGGACCTTGAGCGAAATGCCCCCAAGCTTCACGAATGTAACTATATAAATCTTGTAAATGTTCAGGAAACGCTTTAATTTCATTAATAATTGGTGGAAACATAATTTCAAGAGCTTCAAATAAAGAGTAGTTTTGCTTAGAAATGAAAAAATCAAGGGTACGACTTAAATCTTGTGAGTCACTTGCGCCATCGACAAGAGGAACACCAAGCATTGCTGCTTCATCACGAAGCCTTGCAATCGTATTTATTTCACCATTATGGCCAATGACACTAAAGGGTTGAACACGGAAAAAGTTAGATAAAGTATTGGTTGAGTAGCGGTTATGACCTAAAGTCATTGTCGAAGCTACTAAAGGATTAGCTAAATCTTGATAAAATTTAGGAAGGATATCTCCAGCACCTAGTACTTTATATACGGCATGGTACTGACTAAGGGATGCGACATGAACATTTACGTTTTTCTCAATCTCAATAACCAAATCAAATAGATTACTAGAAAGATTTGCAATCGGCTCCGTGGGAATTAGTGCGACCTGCCAAAAGCACGGCTCTTCACGACGTCCCATAGGACCTAATGCATCTGAGTTTGTCACCTGGTCGGATTCATAGAGGATCTCAAAGTTAGCTTCTGAAAAATGACCTTGAATCGTTTCTTTTGCTTTTTCAACGTCTATATCCTTTTTAATAAAGAAATGACCAACAACGAAACTCGAGTTATCAACTAGTTCCGCCTTATCTTGGAGTTTCTCTTTCCAAAGGGCACGCGGAATATCAATGTGGATCCCCACACCATCACCTTCATCATTAATAAACCCAGCACGGTGGTTCATTTTTACCAGGGCATCAATACAGTCATCGATATTCTTTTTCGTCGGGATACGTTTCTTTTCAATGGCGGAAACAATTCCACAGCTATCATGTTCTTCGTTTTTAAAACCTGTAAAGTTTTCAGGACTCCATTTCATTTTCATCTCTTTGGTCAGAACTACTGACCTTCACCTCCCAGTAAAAAATATACATCCTTGCTGTTTCTAAGTTAATGAATAACATAATTCATTATTTTCATTTGCAACTACGATAAAATTCACTAAATCGTAGATAAAATTGGTAATCAATGCTTTTTCGGCATTAATTTCATCACAATTGATCGAAAAAACGTCATAATTATAAAACAAGTATACAACGAGTTATCGAATAAATCAAATAATTCATTCATCTTATTGGATATAGTATTCAACGATTTGATGTAAAATCATGTCAGAAGAACGCAATAAATGCAAGCGTTTTCAATTGTTTACTAAAACAACCCCGAAGAATATTAATTCTTCAGGGTTGGTATTTTTGTATAATTATTCACTTTTTAAAGCTTTAAATGCATTTTCTACAGCCTTTAATGTATAGGTAATATCTTCTTCCGTATGTTCTGTAGTTAAGAACCATGCTTCGTATTTTGAAGGAGCGAGATTTATCCCTTCATTAATGATGTGTTTGAAGAACTTCGCAAACATTTTCCCATCGGTTTGTTCGGCCATTTCATAATTAGTAATTTTCTCCGTAGTAAAATAGATCGTTAAGGCACCCTTTAAGCGATTAATCGTAATAGGAACTTGATATGTTTTAGCTAGTGCGGCAATTCCGACTTCTAATTTTCACCTAACTGATCTAATTTCTCATAAACCCCAGGCTTTTGCAGAACTTCAAGACATGCAATTCCTGCGCTAATTGACGCTGGGTTACCAGCCATTGTTCCTGCTTGGTAAGCAGGCCCTAAAGGTGCTACTTGTTCCATAATTTCTTTTTTTCCACCGTAAGCTCCAATTGGTAGGCCACCACCAATGATCTTTCCGAGTGCGGTGATGTCTGGCTCAACTCCTAATAAGTTTTGAGCTCCACCGTACATGAAACGAAACGCAGTGATCACTTCATCATAAATGACAAGAGCTCCAGCTTTATGGGTAAGTTCATTTACCTGCTCTAAAAAGCCTGGATGTGGTTCAACGATTCCGAAGTTACCGACAATTGGTTCAACTAAGACGGCGGCGATTTCATTGCCCCACTTTTGAAGTGCTTGGTCATAGGCTTCAATGTCGTTAAAAGGCACCGTAATGACTTCCTTAGCAATACTTTTGGGAACACCAGCAGAATCTGGGGTTCCAAGAGTTGAAGGTCCTGAACCAGCGGCTACTAATACGAGGTCAGAATGGCCATGGTAACAGCCAGCAAATTTGATAATCTTATCACGACCAGTATAAGCTCGGGCAACTCGGATGGTTGTCATGACAGCTTCAGTTCCTGAATTTACAAAGCGTACCTTTTCCATAGAAGGTATTGCTTCTTTTAACATTTTTGCAAACGTAATCTCAAGACTAGTAGGAGTCCCGTATAAAACACCGTTTTCAGCAGCTGTGGTAATTGCCTCTGTAATATGTGGGTGAGCATGTCCAGTAATAATTGGCCCATAAGCAGCTAAATAGTCAATATACTTATTGCCATCCACGTCCCAAAAGTAAGCACCTTTCGCTTTTTCCATAAAAATTGGCGTACCGCCGCCAATTCCTTTATACGAACGAGAGGGACTATTTACACCCCCAACAATATGTAATTGCGCTTCCTTATATAATAGATCCGATTGTGTCCGTTCCATTTCAAATATCCTCCCTAACTTTACAAAAGATAAGTGTATTGTAGCACTTTTGAGTGTAGAGTGTAGAGTTTAAAGTGTAGAGTTATTGAAAGAAAGTGCTTCGAAGCGCTCCCCTCACAAACTCTCGACTCTACACTCTACACTCTAAACTAGCTTCAAAGCTAATCTACCCCGCCAATCATAAACTCATGGATCAACTGCTTTTTCTCCTCTAATTCATGGTCTGGGATGATTTCGTACCAAAGGCCATCGAGGTGCTGGCCTTCACCGGTGATCGACAAAGTTTTAATGTTTTCAGAAGAAAAATCGGAGTAGTGTCGACCATACGTGATAATTTGTTGCAAAGACAAGGTTGTGTCAACGGTTTTAAATAGTGATCTAAGTAAGGAAAAAGACTCTTTAAAGGAGCGAGTCTTTAATAGTTCATTTGTTAATTTTGTTAATAGTTGTCGCTGGCGCTCGGTTCTTTTATAGTCGCTATCATGATTTCCGTCTAAACTTTTTCGAAAGCGTACATAGAAAAGAGCCTCTTTGCCTGATAGGGTCTGTAACCCTTCTTCAATCACAAATTCGTTATGGGCCATGCGGCGGTCTACATCTATTTCAATTCCACCAATTAAATCAATCATCTTCTCGAAATTTGCATAGTCGATAGAAGCAGTTTCATTGATTTCAAAGTTGAGCCAATTTGAAACGGTTTGTCTCGTTAACTCTGGTCCGCCTAATTGAAAGGAACGATTTAATTTGTGGCTACCGTGTCCCGGAATATCGATATAGGTGTCTCTAGGGATCGACATTAGCATCAATTCCTTCGTGGTCGGTTGAACTAAAGCAAGCATAATTGAATCGGAACGACCGTACGTTTCATCTTTTGCTCGATCGACGCCAAATAGAAGAATGGAAAGTGGCTTAGGTGTCTTTTTTATTGTAAAAGGCTTTGTTTCACTTCTAGTTGAAGTGTTAGTACCTTCTTTTTCGTATGCTTGAATTTTTTCAGTTGGTTCAAGATGTTTGGAGTCTTGTTTTGTGAAATCAACCGTATGAAGAGCCGAATAACCGGCCAAAAATCCAACAAATAAAATGGTAAAAATGATAACCTTTCTAATTGTGAACACCTCTCTGAAAGCATAATTAGTAGTTAGCTTTCCCACAATTAATCGTGTTACACTTGCTGGAAAAGATCGTTAGAGGTAAACTATATAGGCTGAAATTATGAGAGGGAATGATCAGAAATGAATGTAATCGAGGTTCAAAATTTACGAAAAGAATTTAAATCGTATTCTAGTCGCTCTGGTTTATCAGGGGCGTTTCGTGATTTACTAACGAGAAATTATAAAGTGCTTGCAGCGGTTGATGATATTTCCCTAACGATCAAGCAAGGTGAAATGGTCGGCTACATTGGTGAAAATGGCGCTGGAAAGTCTACAACGATTAAAATGTTAACGGGAATCCTTACGCCAACTGCTGGATCAGTTATTGTCAATGGAATGGACCCACATAGGCAGCGTGAAGAATTTGTGCGGACGATTGGGGTTGTATTTGGTCAACGTTCTCAGCTCTGGTGGGATATTGCTGTTCAAGAATCGTTTCGTTTATTAAAAAAAGTGTACCGTGTTTCTGATGAAGATTATAAAAATCACATGGGGCACGTAATCGAAACGTTAGATATCGGTCCATTGTTAGACAAGCCAGTTCGGAAGCTGTCATTAGGTCAACGGATGCGTTGTGAATTAGCTGCCGCTTTAATACATAATCCGCCATTGTTATTTTTGGATGAACCGACAATTGGATTAGACGTGTTAGTTAAGTTAAAAATCAGGAAATTTCTTAAGGAAATAAACGAAACATATAAAACGACGATTTTGCTGACGACTCATGATCTAACAGATATCGAGGCGCTTTGCGAACGAGTTGTGTTATTAGATGAAGGAAAAATTGTCTATGATGGAAGGCTTGATCAACTACAGGCGAATGCTGTAGAAGGGAAGCAAGTTGAATTTCAATTTTTGTCAGAGGTAGCGGACCTTCCTAGAGATATTCGTGTTCATTGGGAACAAAAAGATGCTACCACTTGGCTTGCTAAAGTTGATGGAAATGAAAGAGCTGTGTCAGAATTAATTAGTGCAGTCGTCCAAAGAAACTTAATAAAAAACGTAAGAATTAATGAAATTTCAACAGAAGAAATTATTCGAAAAATATATGAAGAAGGAATGGCTACTTCATGAGTCAATACTTTGAGATGATCCGCGTGCGCTTTTTAATGATGCTGGCGTATCGGACGAATTATTATAGTGGAATTTTAATCTATAGTATTAATATTGCAGCATATTATTTTTTATGGACGGCTATCTACGGTGGAAAAGAAGATATTCAAGGGTTGTCTGTCATTCAAATGACAACGTATATCGCCGTTGCCTGGATGGCGAGAGCGTTTTATTTTAATAATATTGATCGAGAAATCGCCAATGAAATTAAAGATGGGAAAGTTGCCATCGAAATGATTCGTCCCTATAACTACCTAGGCATGAAGACAATGCAAGGTCTTGGTGAAGGTGTATTCCGGTTGTTGTTTTTTTCGATACCGGGCATGGTGATTGTGATGTTTTTATTTCCGATCAGCTTTTCGGCGAATATCGCAACTTGGGGTTTCTTTTTTATCTCATTAGTATTTAGTTTTATCATCAATACACAGATAAACTTGCTAACTGGCATTATGACATTTTTCTTATTTAATAATTCAGGGTTAATTAGGGCGAAAAGAGTGGTTATTGATCTTTTTTCAGGATTATTGCTACCAATCTCTTTTTATCCTTTATGGGCCCAGTCAATTATGACGTACTTACCATTTCAAGCGATTAGTTATATCCCGAGTATGATTTTTACAGAGGGGTTTGTTGGAAGTGCCATTTATACGGCGGTTGCTTTACAAGCATTTTGGGCATTGATCTTGTTAATACCGATCCAATTATTATGGATATTGGCAAGAAAACAATTAATCGTACAGGGGGGCTAAGGATGTTTTATATTTCAATTTTCTTTCAGTACGCCTCGCAGTATTTGAAAACAAGGCTTGCCTACCGTGCAGATACGGTAGTAGAAATATTTTCAGATTTATTGTTTCAAGCGGTAAACCTGGTGTTTATCTTAGTAGTTTTTGGGCACACCACATTACTAAGTGGTTGGAGCCGTGAAGAAATTATTTTTATCTATGGTTTCTTCCTCGTGCCGTACGCGTTATTTTCTGCTTTCTTTAATATCTGGGATTTTAATGATCGTTATATTGTTAAAGGAGAGATGGATCGTGTTTTAACTCGTCCGATCCATAGTCTTTTTCAGATTATTATGGAACGGATGGAACTTGAATCGCTTTTTGGTGTAATTACTGGTTTAGCGATCATGTATTATGCTGGGATCAATTTAGGAATTACGTTAGCTTGGTATGATCTGTTTATTTTTATTGCGATGGTTATCGGTGGGGCTTTTATTTATGCGGGGATTTTCATCTCGCTTGCAAGCATCGGATTTTGGTCAGATAGTAGAACAGATATTATGCCGATGATGTACAATATCGGAAACTACGGACGCTATCCAGTGGATATCTATCATCGTGTAATTCGGTATATTTTAACATGGATTTTACCATTCGCCTTTGTAGGGGTTTATCCTGCAGCTTATTTCCTGAATAGGGAAGAGTGGTATTCGTATGCTTTTTTAACACCGGTCATGGGCGTCGTCTTCTTATCAATCGCCGTGATCCTCTGGAATACAGGTGTAAAAAAATATCGTGGCGCTGGTAACTAACCTTTGCATGTCCTAAAAAGAGCTACTTCTTCATACAATTTGGAGAGGTGGTTTTTTTATGGGTGATATACTACTTTTTCTAGTGATGATTGTCGCTGTAGTTGGGATTATCATGAGTGTGTTACTTTTATTAAAAAGTAGGCCAATTTTTCATGGGAAGCAACTTTCCATTCGTAACTTTTTTATCTTGTTGCTAGTTTATGTGACAGTTGCAGTAGGGTTTGGATGTATTTACATTTCGCTAGAATTACTGAATGTGAAAGTTTTGACTGAAGGGAATTATGAGGTTGGTGGTTCCTTTTTTCATCTCCTTGAGGATGCGATGTATTTTAGTTCGGTAACGATTTTATCGGTAGGGTATGGAGATATTACGCCTTTAGGAATCGGCCGCTGGATTGCTATGCTTGAGGCATTTTTTGGTTATTTGCTACCAACGGCTTTTGTAGTTTCTACTGTTTTTCATTTTAAGGAGAAAGTAAAGGCAAACTAGTTGTACAAATGGATAAGATTGGTTACCCTTAGTAAGTGTAGAGTTTAAAGTGTATAGTGTAGAGTTGCTACGGGCAACGCTTCGTAGCAATTCATTACTTAACTGATGGAGGGGTAATTGATGACGGTAGAGGTTGGGCAGTTGGCGCCAGATTTTTCATGTGAGGCAAGCAATGGTAAAGAGGTTAAGCTTTCTGATTTTCGAGGGAAGAACGTGGTCTTATATTTCTATCCGAAAGATATGACACCTGGGTGTACGACCCAAGCGTGTGATTTTCGTGATCAGCATAAAAACTTTGAAGAGGTGAACGCGGTTGTTTTGGGAGTTAGTCCGGATCCGTTAGACCGCCACGATAAGTTTATTGAAAAACACGGTCTTCCATTTTTGTTGCTGGCGGATATTGATCATCAGTTAGCTGAGGCGTACGACGTTTGGAAACTAAAGAAAAACTTCGGAAAAGAATATATGGGAATCGAGCGTTCAACGTTCATCATTGATGCTGAAGGAACGATTGTGAAAGAATGGCGTAAAGTGAAGGTTAAAGACCATGTTATCGAGGCGTTAGAGTTCATTAAAGAAAATCTTTAATAAGAGTGAATTTCATAATTACTTTAATCAAGCTATATCAAACTATATGTAGTTGCGAATGGTTTTACGCAACTACATATAGAACTTAATAGCCAAAATAATGAATTATGATATTCATTAAAATATTTTTTTTATCAAGACGTCTGTCTATACGCTTTCGATAATTAGGAATATAGATACATTATGAAAGATGTTTTACTACCTACTCAAACAATTTTTGCGAGAATGAACTTATTCTCGCCTTTTTTTTATCTAAGGGGGGATTATCCATGAAGATCGTTTCATCAGCAAAGCTAAAAACATTCATAAAGGAACGTTTAATCAGAAATTTTCCAGAACAAGAATTTTATTTTTTAAAGATATTCATGAATCGATGTCTGAGTTAGTAAATGCAGACGTTTTAATTACATATGGAGAAGATTTGAATGATGAAATAATAAATAAATCAACAAATTTAAAATGGATTATGGTCATTTCGGCTGGATTAGATCGTATGCCATTTCCATCAATCAAGGAAAAAGGGATTTTGGTGACGAATGCGAAAGGCATTCACAAAATTCCAATGGCTGAGTATACAATGGCAATGATCCTTCAAGTGGCAAGGCAAGCAAAACTACTAATTAAAAATGAAGAAAAGCATCTATGGGATCGAACAGTTTCAATGACTGAACTACATGGTAAAACTCTTGGTGTTCTCGGTGCGGGGGCGATAGGTACTCAAATAGCAAAGTATGCCCAAGTCTTTCAGATGAAAACGATCGGTTTAAACCGTAGTGGGAAAAGGGTTGAAATGTTTGATGAGATGGTGACAATGAAAACGATCAACGACCTATTAGAAAAAAGTGATTTTATTGTTTCAGTCTTACCAAGTACTCCTGAAACTGATGGATTACTAAATAAAGCGATATTTGATCAAATGAAGGAAAATGTGATTTTCATTAATATTGGTAGAGGTAAAAATGTAAATGAGCAAGATTTAATTGCGGCATTAAACTCTGGGAAAATTGCCCATGCGGTATTGGATGTCTTTGAGTACGAACCTCTACCAAAGGATCATCCGTTTTGGGATATGGAAAACGTTACGGTGACCCCACACTTATCTGGGATATCAGCTCAATATCAACCTAGAGCGATGGAGATTTTTGAAAAAAACCTAGAGTTGTTTCTAAAAGGTAGTAACGAATATATAAATCAAGTCGATCTAGAAAAAGGATATTAAATGGAAAAATACAGTTATATGGATTTTTCATTATGATGGTGTTGTTAACATTGACAGTAAATGTTAGTATATACTATACTATTTATAAACATTATAAAGTGAGAATCTATATTTAAGGAGAGGTGTTGTTATATGACCCATCGTCTGCAAGAAGCACTTGACTCTTTAAAAAGTACGAAAGTTCGTATGACACCTCAACGTCATGCCATATTAGAGTATTTGATTAATTCTTTTACTCACCCTACAGCGGATGAAATCTATAAAGCGCTGGAAGGGAAGTTCCCTAATATGAGTGTAGCTACTGTGTACAACAACTTACGTGTTTTTAAAGATGTTGGTCTAGTCAGAGAATTGACGTACGGTGATTCATCAAGTAGGTTCGACAGTGTTACAACTGATCACTATCATGTAATCTGTGAAAATTGTGAAAAAATTGTAGATTTTCATTATCCAGGGTTGGATGAAGTAGAAACATTAGCTGAACATGTGACGGGCTTTAAGGTTAGTAATCATCGCATGGAGATTTACGGTACTTGTACAGAATGTTCGAAAAAAGAACAACATTAATAAGAAAAGCGCAAGCGGCCTGTTAAACCCCGACTAGCAAATGTTCTTCCAACCAAAAGTGGCTTTTTCACTTTTGTTTGGAAGGTTATTTGACCTCGAGGGGTTGGGCGATTGCGCTAGACATCAAGTACAAAAACAGTTTACTTTCCTATATAAAAAAGAAGTGCCTCATTTAGTTGAGAGCACTTCTTTTTTATACTATTTTTCACGATTGTATTTTAAATTGAATTCTTTTCCTTCGAGGTTCTTATCAAGAGTAAGTGGTTCGTCACAGTACATGCAAGCATCAACTCGACCAAGCATTTTTGTTGATTTTCCACAACTAGGGCAAACAACTTGTACTGTTTTTGTGGATATCATGCCGACCCAAAAATAGATGATTGTACTAATGATGATAGAAAGGAACCCTAGGACCATAAAGATAGTCATTAATAAAGGAGAGGTTTGAAAGAAAATGCCTCCATACATAATGATAATCCCAATAAAGACAAGGGAAAGTGCAATCGTTCGAAATTTATTTATTTTGCTACTGTATTTAAATGCCACACCTATGACCTCCGATAAACATGTGTTTTATACATTTATAAAGTATAGCACAAACAATTGTGATACTGGAAATGATAAATAGTTGAGTTAATAGAAATCTTCAAATCACAATTTTACACGAATTTTATTTGTGTGGTTAGAGGGTTTGAGTTGAATTTTGTCGAACAATTAATTTGTAAGAAAGGTTGCTAAGGAGGAATATTTGTGGAGCAAATAATGAAAGTCTTAACAGAACGAGAACTAATAGATGAACATACACTAGGTATGTTAGTAGTCGATAAAGAGTTTCACAATGATAGTAACCTAGAGCTTGATATTTTGTTGATTAAAATTACAAGTCAGGTAGAAGTGCAGGAGAAGTTAATGCACTTTACAATAGGGAATAAATCAGTTGAGTTCCAAGTTGTTAATGAACCCCAAATCTCTCTAAGTTTAATAAATGGGCAAAACCGTCGTCTCGTAGATTGGATAATGAACGGCACAATTCTCGAGGAGTCGGATTGTTTTATAACCGAACTTAGAAGAAGCATTGAAGAATTTCCAATCTGTAATAGGAAATACAAAATTGCAGTTGAATTTTCTAAGCTAATAAATAGATACTCCCAAGGAAAGCAATTATTTAATAATGGTCATTATTTAGATGCATTTAATTCGATTCTTCACTCCCTGCATCATTTAGCTAGAATTTCAGTGATTGAACATGGAATTTATCCAGAAGTTACTGTATGGCAACAAGTAAAACAATTAGAACCGGAGATTTATAAACTATATGAAGAAATGGTTACCGGTGAGGAAAGTATAAAGAAAAGAATAGAATTGATTCTACTGGCCAATAATTTTGCGATCACATCAAAAACAAAATTAGGTGCTAGCCATTTAATAGAAGTAATGAAGGGGAAAAATGAAGCTTGGAGTATTGATGGTTTATTAAATCATCATGAATTAAAGGAATATGGCGCCGATTTAGTGGGTCTAATAGAATATTTAGTTCAAAAGGGAATTGTAGATATAGTTAAGGTAGAAACAGGTGTTGAAGATGTTTACTTGCGTTATTACTTTGTAAAATAACTTTTTAGTCGAAAGGGATTGACTTTGTTGATGAAAGTGATATAATAAATTTTGTCGCTAAAAACGACGTCGCCCTTTCAAAGTTCATATCTCGAAAAAACATTTTCCGCGTTATTGACTTTGAAATCGATAAATGTTATATTAATAAAGTCGCTGATTTAAGTGACTGACAAACAAGTATTAAAAACTTGTTGACGGGTTGAAATTATATTGATATAATAAAAACCTGTCGCTGAAACGACATATCGTTCTTTGAAAACTGAACACACAGCCAAGCGAATTAAAGAGATAGTAAATATCTCGTCAATGTAATAAATTTTTTGAGCTATATCAAACACTTTTATGGAGAGTTTGATCCTGGCTCAGGACGAACGCTGGCGGCGTGCCTAATACATGCAAGTCGAGCGGACAATTGAGAGCTTGCTCTCAATTGTTAGCGGCGGACGGGTGAGTAACACGTGGGCAACCTGCCCTGTAGACTGGGATAACTTCGGGAAACCGAAGCTAATACCGGATAATCTTTTGAGTCACATGGCTCGAAAGTAAAAGTTGGGTTTACCTAACACTACAGGATGGGCCCGCGGCGCATTAGCTAGTTGGTAAGGTAATGGCTTACCAAGGCGACGATGCGTAGCCGACCTGAGAGGGTGATCGGCCACACTGGGACTGAGACACGGCCCAGACTCCTACGGGAGGCAGCAGTAGGGAATCTTCCGCAATGGACGAAAGTCTGACGGAGCAACGCCGCGTGAACGATGAAGGCCTTCGGGTCGTAAAGTTCTGTTGTTAGGGAAGAACAAGTACCGTTCAAATAGGGCGGTACCTTGACGGTACCTAACCAGAAAGCCACGGCTAACTACGTGCCAGCAGCCGCGGTAATACGTAGGTGGCAAGCGTTGTCCGGAATTATTGGGCGTAAAGCGCGCGCAGGCGGTCTCTTAAGTCTGATGTGAAAGCCCACGGCTCAACCGTGGAGGGTCATTGGAAACTGGGAAACTTGAGTGCAGAAGAGGAGAGTGGAATTCCATGTGTAGCGGTGAAATGCGTAGATATATGGAGGAACACCAGTGGCGAAGGCGACTCTCTGGTCTGTAACTGACGCTGAGGCGCGAAAGCGTGGGGAGCAAACAGGATTAGATACCCTGGTAGTCCACGCCGTAAACGATGAGTGCTAGGTGTTAGGGGTTTCGATGCCCTTAGTGCCGAAGTTAACACATTAAGCACTCCGCCTGGGGAGTACGACCGCAAGGTTGAAACTCAAAGGAATTGACGGGGGCCCGCACAAGCAGTGGAGCATGTGGTTTAATTCGAAGCAACGCGAAGAACCTTACCAGGTCTTGACATCCTTTGACAACCCTAGAGATAGGGCTTTCCCCTTCGGGGGACAAAGTGACAGGTGGTGCATGGTTGTCGTCAGCTCGTGTCGTGAGATGTTGGGTTAAGTCCCGCAACGAGCGCAACCCTTGATCTTAGTTGCCAGCATTCAGTTGGGCACTCTAAGGTGACTGCCGGTGACAAACCGGAGGAAGGTGGGGATGACGTCAAATCATCATGCCCCTTATGACCTGGGCTACACACGTGCTACAATGGATGGTACAAAGGGCAGCAAAACCGCGAGGTTGAGCCAATCCCATAAAGCCATTCTCAGTTCGGATTGTAGGCTGCAACTCGCCTACATGAAGCCGGAATTGCTAGTAATCGCGGATCAGCATGCCGCGGTGAATACGTTCCCGGGCCTTGTACACACCGCCCGTCACACCACGAGAGTTTGTAACACCCGAAGTCGGTGGGGTAACCTTTATGGAGCCAGCCGCCTAAGGTGGGACAGATGATTGGGGTGAAGTCGTAACAAGGTAGCCGTATCGGAAGGTGCGGCTGGATCACCTCCTTTCTATGGAGTTAAAACTCTAGTCGATGCTTTTCTTAGGAAAAGTACGCTGACGCTGTGTTTCAGTTTTGAGAGAATGATCTCTCAACTAAATAGTTTAGAGTGTATAGTTTAAAGTTTTGAGTTGTGAAAGCAATTCGTAATGAAGCTTTAAATAAGTTACTACTTTAAACCGGAGGCAATTTAGAAGCAAGAAGTTCGAGGAAGCGAACGAGACAATCACCGGAGTGTACATAGACGTACATGAGGATGATTGACGAGTGAAGCTGACGAAGAAATTCGCCGCTTATCAATTGCCGACTTGTTCCTTGAAAACTAGATAACAACTAACACATTTAAGTTTTACCGGAAAGTTTGTAAAAACTTTATGAGTAAACTTGAGTAGTCAAGAATTCAATTCGACGTAAAATCCTTTTAACAGGTAATTTTTCGAAAGAAGCAAGAAGATCGAGGAGCCGATTGAGTCAATCGCCGGAGTGTACATAAACCGTACATGAGGATGATTGAGGAATGAAGGCGACGAAGATATTCGCCGCTTATTGCGAAAAATTTAGGTTAAGTTAGAAAGGGCGCACGGTGGATGCCTTGGCACTAGGAGCCGAAGAAGGACGTGACGAACAACGATATGCCTCGGGGAGCTGTAAGTAAGCTTTGATCCGGGGATTTCCGAATGGGGGAACCCACCATCCGTAATGGGATGGTACCCATAGCTGAATACATAGGCTATGAGGAGGCAGACCTGGGGAACTGAAACATCTAAGTACCCAGAGGAAGAGAAAGAAATTATCGATTTCCTGAGTAGCGGCGAGCGAAACGGAAACAGCCCAAACCAAGGGGCTTGCCCCTTGGGGTTGTAGGACACTCTACACGGAGTTACAAAGAAACGAAGTAGACGAAGCGATCTGGAAAGGTCCGCGAAACAAGGTAACAGCCCTGTAATCGAAACTTCGTTTCCTCCAGAGTGTATCCTGAGTACGGCGGGACACGTGAAACCCCGTCGGAATCCGGGAGGACCATCTCCCAAGGCTAAATACTTCCTAGTGACCGATAGTGAACCAGTACCGTGAGGGAAAGGTGAAAAGCACCCCGGGAGGGGAGTGAAAGAGATCCTGAAACCGTGTGCCTACAAGTAGTTGGAGCCCATTTACGGGTGACAGCGTGCCTTTTGTAGAATGAACCGGCGAGTTACGATTACGTGCAAGGTTAAGCTGAAGAGGCGGAGCCGCAGCGAAAGCGAGTCTGAATAGGGCGAATGAGTACGTGGTCGTAGACCCGAAACCGTGTGATCTACCCATGTCCAGGGTGAAGTTCAGGTAACACTGAATGGAGGCCCGAACCCACGCACGTTGAAAAGTGCGGGGATGAGGTGTGGGTAGGGGTGAAATGCCAATCGAACTCGGAGATAGCTGGTTCTCCCCGAAATAGCTTTAGGGCTAGCCTCGAGGGAAGAGTATTGGAGGTAGAGCACTGATTGGACTAGGGGTCCCCACAGGATTACCGAATTCAGTCAAACTCCGAATGCCAAATACTTATCCTCGGGAGTCAGACTGCGAGTGCTAAGATCCGTAGTCAAGAGGGAAACAGCCCAGACCATCAGCTAAGGTCCCAAAGTATACGTTAAGTGGAGAAGGATGTGGAGTTGCCCAGACAACCAGGATGTTGGCTTAGAAGCAGCCACCATTTAAAGAGTGCGTAATAGCTCACTGGTCGAGTGACTCTGCGCCGAAAATGTACCGGGGCTAAACGTATCACCGAAGCTATGGATTGCGCACCTGGTGCGCAGTGGTAGGGGAGCGTTCTAAGTGCAGCGAAGTCAGACCGGAAGGACTGGTGGAGCGCTTAGAAGTGAGAATGCCGGTATGAGTAGCGAAAAGAGGGGTGAGAATCCCCTCCGTCGAAAGCCCAAGGTTTCCTGAGGAAGGCTCGTCCGCTCAGGGTAAGTCGGGACCTAAGCCGAGGCTGAAAAGCGTAGGCGATGGACAACAGGTTGAAATTCCTGTACCACCTCCTCACCGTTTGAGCAATGGGGGGACGCAGAAAGGTAGGGTAAGCGCACTGATGGATATGTGCGTCCAAGCAGTTAGGCTGAGAAGTAGGCAAATCCGCTTCTCGCGAAGGCTGAGCTGTGATGGCGAGCGAAATTTAAGTAGCGAAGTTCCTGATCCTACACTGCCAAGAAAAGCCTCTAGCGAGGTGAGAGGTGCCCGTACCGCAAACCGACACAGGTAGGCGAGAAGAGAATTCTAAGACGCTCGGGAGAACTCTCGTTAAGGAACTCGGCAAAATGACCCCGTAACTTCGGGAGAAGGGGTGCTCTGATAGGGTGTTAAAGCCCGAGAGAGCCGCAGTGAATAGATCCAAGCGACTGTTTAGCAAAAACACAGGTCTCTGCGAAGCCGCAAGGCGAAGTATAGGGGCTGACACCTGCCCGGTGCTGGAAGGTTAAGAGGAGGGGTTATCCGTAAGGAGAAGCTCTGAATTGAAGCCCCAGTAAACGGCGGCCGTAACTATAACGGTCCTAAGGTAGCGAAATTCCTTGTCGGGTAAGTTCCGACCCGCACGAATGGTGTAACGATTTGGATACTGTCTCAACGAGAGACCCGGTGAAATTATATTACCTGTGAAGATGCAGGTTACCCGCGACAGGACGGAAAGACCCCATGGAGCTTTACTGTAGCTTGATATTGGATTTTGGTACAATTTGTACAGGATAGGTAGGAGCCTGAGAACCCGGAGCGCCAGCTTCGGTGGAGGCGTCGGTGGGATACTACCCTGATTGTATTGAAATTCTAACCTAGGACCGTGATCCGGTTCGGGGACAGTGTCAGGTGGGCAGTTTGACTGGGGCGGTCGCCTCCTAAACAGTAACGGAGGCGCCCAAAGGTTCCCTCAGAATGGTTGGAAATCATTCGTAGAGTGCAAAGGCAAAAGGGAGCTTGACTGCGAGACCTACAAGTCGAGCAGGGACGAAAGTCGGGCTTAGTGATCCGGTGGTTCCGCATGGAAGGGCCATCGCTCAACGGATAAAAGCTACCCTGGGGATAACAGGCTTATCTCCCCCAAGAGTCCACATCGACGGGGAGGTTTGGCACCTCGATGTCGGCTCATCGCATCCTGGGGCTGAAGTAGGTCCCAAGGGTTGGGCTGTTCGCCCATTAAAGCGGTACGCGAGCTGGGTTCAGAACGTCGTGAGACAGTTCGGTCCCTATCCGTCGCGGGCGTAGGAAATTTGAGAGGAGCTGTCCTTAGTACGAGAGGACCGGGATGGACACACCGCTGGTGTACCAGTTGTTCCGCCAGGAGCATAGCTGGGTAGCTACGTGTGGAAGGGATAAGTGCTGAAAGCATCTAAGCATGAAGCCCCCCTCGAGATGAGATTTCCCTTGGAGTTAATCCAGTAAGACCCCTTAAAGATGATGAGGTTGATAGGTCTCGGGTGGAAGCACGGTGACGTGTGGAGCTGAGAGATACTAATCGGTCGAGGACTTATCCTAAAAATAAGAATTGAATTTTACTCAAGTCTTAAATGTGTGTTATCTAGTTTTGAAGGAATGAACTTTCTTCATATAATCTAGTAGCGATAGCGAAGAGGTCACACTCGTTCCCATGCCGAACACGACCGTTAAGCTCTTCAGCGCCGATGGTAGTTGGGGGTTTCCCCCTGTGAGAGTAGGACGTTGCTAGATTATACCTTATTTATTTTAAATAGTTAGTTATTCTTATTCCTGCGTCTGCGTCTTCTAGAATTGCTCTGAAGTAAGCTTCCTCGACGCAAAGCAGCGTGAAGTATACTCATCGAAGTATCACATGATGTGATTGAGGTCAGTCGCTTCCCTGTGAGAGTAGGACGTTGCTAGGTTATTATAATATTTTTCCACAGTAGCTCAGTGGTAGAGCAATCGGCTGTTAACCGATCGGTCGTAGGTTCGAGTCCTACCTGTGGAGCCATTTACGGAGAGCTGTCCGAGTGGCCGAAGGAGCACGATTGGAAATCGTGTAGGCGGCGTAAAACCGTCTCGAGGGTTCAAATCCCTCGCTCTCCGCCATAGCTCACTTTATCTGGCCCGTTGGTCAAGCGGTTAAGACACCGCCCTTTCACGGCGGTAACACGGGTTCGAATCCCGTACGGGTCACCATTTTACTTTTAAAACAATCAATACTTCGGAGGATTAGCTCAGCTGGGAGAGCACCTGCCTTACAAGCAGGGGGTCGGCGGTTCGAACCCGTCATCCTCCACCATTATATTATCGCGGGATGGAGCAGTCTGGCAGCTCGTCGGGCTCATAACCCGAAGGTCGGAGGTTCAAATCCTCCTCCCGCAACCAATCAACTTCTTGAATATGCACCTCTGCAAGATTTGCGACGAGCAAACGAAGTGGCGCAGGAGCGCAGTACCAGGTAATTTTAATAAATGATTACTTAATTCAAGATATTTCATATGGACCCGTGGTGTAGCGGTTAACATGCCTGCCTGTCACGCAGGAGATCGCCGGTTCGATCCCGGTCGGGTCCGCCATTTTTTTTGGCTCGGTAGCTCAGTCGGTAGAGCAGAGGACTGAAAATCCTCGTGTCGGCGGTTCGATTCCGTCCCGAGCCACCATTTTTTTGCCGGCCTAGCTCAATTGGTAGAGCAACTGACTTGTAATCAGTAGGTTGGGGGTTCAAGTCCTCTGGCCGGCACCAGTTTTTACTTGAAGATGAAATAATGAATTTCAATTCACGTATTGACGAATATAAGAATAATATGTAATATTAGTCTTATCTAATATGGAGGGGTAGCGAAGTGGCTAAACGCGGCGGACTGTAAATCCGCTCCTTTGGGTTCGGCGGTTCGAATCCGTCCCCCTCCACCATTGAAACATCTAGGGGCATAGTTTAACGGTAGAACAGAGGTCTCCAAAACCTCCAGTGTGGGTTCGATTCCTACTGCCCCTGCCATATTATAGTATTTTGGCGGTCGTGGCGAAGTGGTGAACGCACCGGATTGTGGCTCCGGCATTCGAGGGTTCGATTCCCTTCGATCGCCCCATTTAAAATAAAGTTGATGGGCTATAGCCAAGCGGTAAGGCAACGGACTTTGACTCCGTCATTCTCTGGTTCGAATCCAGATAGCCCAGCCATTTTTTCTTGCGGAAGTAGTTCAGTGGTAGAACACCACCTTGCCAAGGTGGGGGTCGCGAGTTCGAACCTCGTCTTCCGCTCCAACTTCATATCGAGGCGGCATAGCCAAGTGGTAAGGCACGGGTCTGCAAAACCCTTATCCCCCGGTTCGAATCCGGGTGCCGCCTCCAAGTTCTCATGTAAGTCTTTTTAGTTTTGCCGGGGTGGTGGAATTGGCAGACACACAGGACTTAAAATCCTGCGGTAGGTGACTATCGTGCCGGTTCAAGTCCGGCCCTCGGTACCAAACCAGCTACATTGAATCTGCTTCACTGCAGGTTTGCGACGAGCAAACGGAGTGGCGCAGGAGCACATTTCAATTAGTTTGCACTAACTTTTTTTATAGCTTTAACACACTTCACTGTGTGTTTTTTATTGCAACATGCCGGTGTGGCGGAATTGGCAGACGCGCACGACTCAAAATCGTGTTCCTCACGGAGTACCAGTTCGACCCTGGTCACCGGTACCATTACATTAGTTTAATTTAAATAAAGCTTACAGACTCAGAACTGTTGTTAAATCAACGTTTCTGAGTCTTTTTTGTGAAAATGAAAACCCTAGGCTCGGCCTAGGGTTCCAAAAAGCTTCCAGCGAGGTATTAAAAAAACTCCACCGTGGTGCTAAAATATATTTGGTTCGCCAACCAATATATCAAGCAAACGGGGGAGTTTTATGTCAAAAGACATTAACAGTTTAGCACATACAAAATGGAATTGTAAGTATCACATTGTATTTGCACCAAAGTATAGAAGACAAGTAATATACGGAAAATTAAAGAAAGATATAGGAGAAATATTAAGAACATTATGCGAAAGAAAAGGAGTTGAAATAATCGAAGCAACCGCATGTAAGGATCATGTACATATGCTAGTAAGTATTCCACCCAAAATAAGTGTGTCCTCATTTGTTGGGTATTTAAAAGGAAAAAGTAGTTTGATGATCTTTGATAGGCACGCAAATTTGAAGTATAGATATGGAAATCGGAAATTTTGGTGTACTGGCTTTTATGTAGATACGGTAGGAAGAAATAAGAAAGTCATTTAAGAATACATTAAAAATCAAATACAAGATGATATAGTCGCAGAACAGTTAAGTTTATTAGAGTACGTTGATCCATTTACAGGAGAAGAAGTGAACAAAGGAAAGAAGAGGATAAAATAGGCCTTTGAGGTCTGGCCAGTAGAAGTAGTACAAATGGCGAACCGTTCAGTAGCCCTTTAGGGCCTGGTCAGTAACAAAGGCTTTCAGCCGCAGAACAAACCACCCGTTGTCACGGGTGGTTTTGATTTGAGAGTAGGATAGAAACGACATGAAATGAATGCCTTATAATAAATGTTGGGGTTAACATGATATACTGAATGGTTTTTAATTAAAGGGTGCCCTATAGCGTCATAATTGACAGACTTTGGGACACCTTTTTAATTTTGATTAGAATTAATTGATTTGCCGTCTTATATACACCCTAGCAATCTGGAACGTCCTACATAGCATAATAATGCAGAGAGCATCTGCAAGTCCCTATAGGAAAGGGGGGGAAGAGATATGTCTTACGCTCAACATGGTAGAACAGATTTCACGTTAATCCTAGTGTTGTTTATCCTATTAGTGATTATTGGCGCAGCTTGGTACTACTAGGGATAAGAAGAATAGCTCGTAAGAAAGGCGTTAAAACTGACAAGGTTTTAACGCCTTTCTTTGACAGAAACGACAAGACAGCTGGCGTAATTTTTGCTAGAAAGAAATGGCTAGCTCATGTTGCATTAATCTTATATTAAAGACTTTCGGTGTTTATTCTAGGGTATCCTGGTTTCATTTCTGCAGCTGCACTAGCGTTATCATTATGTCGATTGTCTTCGTTTTGATCTAATTGAGTGTAATGTTCTATGTCTTTAGAAGTTTCCTTTTTGTTAGCCATCGTATCACCTCCTACCGATACTATGTCCAATTTTTACCTTTAACATAAAAGTTCGTTTTAGTGTTACGCAGCTTTTTTTACTTCGTAAATCGACAAAATATATACTTAGAATTATCTAAGTAAACGATGTATTTTGGGAAAAAAGGGGTCAGACCCCTTTTTTTCGTGGCATTTAATTGAATAACAATTTCATAATAAACTGGATATTTATGTTAATATGTATATAGATTGTGTAAGATTTTCCTTAAGTTAATATTCATAAATTAAACCTATACACTAAAAGGATTTTATAGGGAAGCGGTAGAACCATGCATAAGAGGGAGAGGGGGATAACATGGAAAAATCATTTCACATGCTGCCGTTTTTAGGTGCTTGTTTTATTTATCTCATATTTTTGTTTTTTTATTTGTTTGGCTTTCTCACTGGTTCTACCTTAGTATTCTTATTGCTTTTGCTATCGCTATTTAACGTGGTGTTTATTTTTATTTCAATGAAAATCCGATCTTTACGTCGTGCGTTTATCCTATCTGCTTATTCCAGCCTATTGCTATTTCTCTATGAGCTTCCAACATTTATTTTAGATGAAAAAGAGTCTATTGTTGTTTTCTATCAACCGTCAGAAGAAATTGTGGCGAGTTCAGGTATCCATGTCTTGGGGATTGGAAGTGTTGAGTTAGAAAAGGGAAGCAAGATTCAATTTTTTGATGAATCGGATTTGTATGAGGTCATAGTCGCAACCAACTATCTTCGCTATCGAAGTAAAAACAGTGAGGTTTTTGAATTTTTACGATTGAGGGTAAATCCACTAGAGGATATGAGAAGTAGTGTGAGACTTTACTTGAGAGATAAAACCACAGAAGTCGATGCATTTTTAAACAAAGAGGATATTAATGGAAGCAGTGCAGGCTTAGCGTTGGTGCTTTCTTCCATTGCAGAAGAGCCAGAATGGAATAACAAACTATCTATTGGAGTAACAGGTGCGATTAACAAGAACGGTAAAGTGAAAAAAGTAGGGCTCATCAAAGAAAAAATCCAATCTGCTACTCGAGACGGTCATACTCATGTCATTGTTCCTTACGGGAACCTAAAAGAAGCTTTGAAAGCAAAAGAAGATCTAAACTTACCAATAGAGGTTCTAGGTGTAAAAAGTGTTGAGGAAGCATTAGAGATCATAAATATATTGAATACAAACCAAACTAGAATCTTAACTTCCATTCAATAAACAAAATTTGCTGGGCGAAGTCCGCCACTCCAAATACAGTGTAGTTCGCTACCGATGAAGTCTTACATTGTATAGAAAGGAACGAGAGAATAAGCCGTTGCTGCCGTTGTGGTGCTAACGGGCAAGGCCAGTTCAAAGTGTGTTTACAAAATTTCTACCCGTCATTAAACAGGTTTTAGCTAGAAGTATTTTGTTAAAATTAGGGGGACTTCTTATGAGCAGAAAATTACTTGGAATGTTCATTTTGGCAACTGTTTTAGTTCTAATAGTAGGAGGATGTGCATCCTCTAATAAAATTCCGGTATTAAAAGGCGGCTATCAAAGTGAAAATATAAATGGATATTTTGTTCAAATCTCATTTCAACCAGATAATAATAGTTTTATTAAATACATTAATAACAGAGAAGTAGATAGAGGAACCTACGAAAAATTAGCAAATGGTGTATATAAGATTAATGGGGATATGCGAGGATTTGAGATTACATTAAGTGAAGATAATTCCTTTGATATTATCGTAAAAAAACTTAATGATGGTAAACCAATTACTATTAAAAATGTTGATAAAACTCCCGTATACTTTTTAACAGAATATGATGATTTAGAGGAATATAAATCTTTATTAGAAGAATAGGTACAAAGGTATGAAGAGGAATTGGAACATATCCCTGCTAACGATAAGCTTTACTGGAACATTAGCAGTAAAGCTTTTTTGAGGTATTGAGCAGTTTACTTGAACAAGCGTGTGATTTAATTAGTAACGAAAAACGAAACTTTAAAAACAATTTGAACGTATCAGATATAAAAGGAGTGGATTATATGTTTCGAATTTTATTTATTTTTACACTAATTTTAACAGTAGGTTGTCAGGCAAATAATGATAGTTCTTCAAGCACTCCAGCAGAAGCATTAGAACGACTAAATTTGAATGAAGGTTATGCTGAAGTAAAGGAAATTTATGAAACAATAGAAATTGACGAAGGTAGAGTTATTAGTGTCTATAAAGGAATGATGAATAACATAGAGGATATATTCGTGGCAAATATTGAAAAAATGGATGGGAAATGGTTAGTAACCGATGCTACAAATATTGGTATGCCTACTGCTGATAAACTTAACCAAAGTTCAGGGACTGAAAAATTCGAAGCAGGGTACACGGATGAAAAGTCAAAATTAAACGAGGAAATTAAAATAATTCAATTGAGTGATAGTAACTATAAGATTTGGATTGAAGTGAATTAATATCTTTATTTAGATCCTTATATTTCCGACTCCTGAGCAGATAAGTAGAAGAAGAGGAAGTTAATATTTTTACTAACAAAGCAGAAAGTTGATATAAAGGTTGGAATTAATAGTAAGGAATTGGCTGGTGAATAACTTTATTAAGAATAAGTTCGCTATGGGTAGGAGATTAATTGCGAGATTTTCACCACGATACAATAAAAGCACTTAAATGATCGAAGAGGAGAGTGAAAAAATGGTCAGGATGTCAGATCTTTCAGAAGAAGAGCTGCTAGTTAAGGAAGATGATTGGTGGGAAAGGGAGGATGAAACGAACCTCAATTGGGTGATTGAAGGAGAAGATATATTTAAAAATCTTTCAAGGATCAACCCAAGAGAAGTCCGTTATAAAGAAACTCTGGCTTATTTACTGATGATCCAGGGAGAGGATCTAAAGCTTCGTCAACATTCTTACAAGAAGGCGACCATGAGATTTAAGCAACTGGTAAAAATCGACCCTGAAAATGCAAGAGCGTATTATCGTTTAGGTTTTCTGTATTTTTATCAGGAAGAATGGGCGAAGTCAGTCGATTCTTTTCAGCAGTCTCTCCGTTGTTATCCTAGACAAAACCGCAATCAACTCGAGAAGGAACAACAGGTCAAAGCCCATTACTACATATTAAAAGCGACACAAATTATCTCAAAAGAGTTCCTTAAAAAAGTAGAACGAATTCCCGCTAAAGACTTGAAGTTATTTGGGGAAATCCATTACTTATTAAAAGAGCTGAAAGCAACCGAGCAACAAGAAGAAAAGACGTATCAAATGATTGTCAATGGAACTGAATACAGTGAAATTAGTGAACGGGAATACGAGGAACTTTCTGATCCCTTTAAAAATAAAAAGTACTTTATTTTAAATCAGCGAAGTATGAATGATGTGACGCTGTCCTTAAATGGTCAGGAAATATCGATTCCAGCGACACAAGTACCTTTACTTGAGTTTTTAATGCGACATCCTGAAGGTGTTCGTCATGATGAAATCATTGAGAGAAGATACCGACAATCGAGAGATCCTCATGCTGCGTTAAGGCGAGGTATTAAAAGGTTAAGAGATAGGTTAGAACGATTGCAGCCGCTTGAAGACTTAATTAAAACGATTGACGGCGGATACCGCTGGAACTCTTTATATGAGTTTCGCATGTTTAAACATACTAGAGATGTAAGTACTGATTTGCTTCTGGATTAATCCAGGGGCTTTTTTTGTTGTGACCGGGGTGTCACAGCTCTTCCTGTAAACTTTAGGTATCGGATAACGAGAAGATGGTGTTGATGCTAAAAGTGAAATTAGTAAATGTTTCTCGGCAACTACGGGAGTCGATCATGATGTGACATCCGTGTCACGGCGACTTCAGTATACTCTAGTAAGAAAGAGATAAGGAGAATGATAAGAATGGAAAATAGAAACCACGTATTCGTTTACGGAACTTTACGACAACATGAAGCAAATCATCGATTACTTAAAGAAGTGAGGTGCGTAAGTCGGCAATGTTGGACCAATGGAATTCTCTATGACACAGGCTACGGATATCCGGCAATGGTTCCGAGTCCACGTGAAAGAGTTTATGGTGAACTGTATGAAGTGACTGACGAACAGCTTAAGCGACTGGATGAATTAGAAGGATATCAAGGAGTTAGGAAAGACAATCACTATGACCGGATCATGCAGGTCGTCTACTCAGATTTCGCGACAAGCGAAGCGTATGTCTATGTATATTCCCCTCCACATAGGAGTGAATTCAACGAAATTAGGTTTGGGGATTGGAAGGTTTATCGGTATTTAGAGCAGGATGAACTACTCTACTTCGCCTACGGGTCATGTATGGATGATGAAAGGTTTCAGGATGCAGGCGTGAAACAGCAGTTTGAGAGGGTCATAGGATGTGGAGTTGCTGAAAACTATTCTCTCGCCTATACCAGAAAATCTCATGATGGCGGTAGAGCAGACCTCATTGAATCAATCGAGCATGTGGAAGGAAAGGTCTATCAGATTACGAGCGAAACGTTACCGTACTTGTTCCGAAGAGAAGGTGTCACGGCAAACATTTATCGTCCTGCTTTTTTAGATGTAACGATTAACCATAAATCCTACAGGAATGTATTGACGTTTTTAGTTGTTGATAAAGAGGAAGAAGTGGCCCCGCCATCGCACTATGCAGCAGAAATTTTACGAGGCGCCAAAGGGTTTGTAAGTGACTGCTACTATCAAAAATTGTCCAATGATTTGAATGTAAAATTTAAAACAAAACATGACTAGGAGGGGTTTGAATGGGTACATTTACAGCACAACTACTTGTTGGTTCAGCACATCCATATGAAGGAGGGATTTATGGCATTACTCACACCCTTCAATTATCGGAAAACGGAAGGCCGGCATGGATCTTAAACTCAACAAATGATGCAAAGAAAGCCAAGATCATGTGGATACCGACTCTCGAACATATGCTAGAGGATGCACTGTTAATGATTGGGTTGTACGTGTGGAAGGATGAAGCATTGTGCAAGATGAAAGAACGATATTTTACGAACCAACAGAAAAACTATATCCAGCTTTACGATGATATCGACCCCAAGTATTTAGAGGAAATGCGTGCTCGTTGCCGTGACATCTCAAGCACATCAAAAATCATGATTTCGGTATTTGAAGGCTCGACGATCGAAACGCAACTACCTGTGATTCGTGCCTACGATTATGATTTTGAAGTTTGTCTATCAGTCTTTCAGAAGGCCTATAACGTCTGGAGTGGAGAGCGCGAGGAACGTGGTCTGTTAAAGCCATCATGAGAAATGATGGCCTCCTTCTCAGTTTTTTTCATAGTGGTTTGAATAACAAAAAGGGAGATGATACGAATGAAAACGTGGAATCGATTATTAATTCGTCATGGGTGGATGTTGGCAGAAGAGGAAAGAAACATCTTTGACTGTAAAAATGAAACTGAATTGAACCTGCAATTTTTATGGGATTGTCTGGAGAAGGCGCATATCCCGTTTACGATCAAAGATGAAAAGTTAATCCTTCTTGAGGAAATAGACAGCGAAGATAGCTGGATCGAAGCTCTTCAATTTCCAAGTCGGGGAAGGGGAGAAGGCTTATGGTTTCGACCTGGTCAAGATGCGCCAAAGGTTCGTGAACTCGACTTATATATTAGTGGAGTTGTGCGCCAGTTAAATCGCCTCGGGTTTTATACAATGGGCTCATGTGACGGACATGGCAGAAGAGCGGCACATGTGTTGCTTACGAAAGACTGTAACATCGAAATGCTACAAGAACTATTGCTCGCAGGTGGCATGGAACGTGTTCACATCATCGAACGTCGCAATCATGTCCAATTACAGTTACGTTGTAGTGAACATGAACTACTTGAGGTAGCGGAAAAATGGAGCCAGGTAGAAGAAAGCTGGCTAGGAGCAGGTGTTGAATCTATCAAAGAAGAATTATTCTATCGCCAACTTGAACAATTGCTAATGATACCTGGAGCGAGTGGAAATGAAGGAAGAGTAAGAGAATATGTGATTGATAGACTTTCTCCTTACATGGACCATCTGACTGTCGACAACAAAGGAAATGTTTTAGCAGAAAAAACATATCGAAATGGCCACGGCCCAACGATTTTGCTAAATGCTCACCTTGACACGGTGTATGAACTAGAAGAAGGAAGAAAAATTATCAAGAATGGAACGGTCTGGTCGAGCAGTAAAGGAATTTTGGGTGCCGATGACCGCGCGGGGGTTGCGGTTGTACTTCACTTGGTGGAACATCTTTATCATTCCGATTTTAGCGGGAAAGTGAAGGTTATTTTTACAGTTGAAGAGGAATGTGGTTTAGTCGGTGCGAGCACGGTAGACGACTATTTCCTTTGGGGAACTGATGGTGCGATTGTTGTAGACCGCCGTGGCAATGGCGATATTGTAACATCTTGCGGAAGCTTCCTCCCGTTTTGCCATCAAGACTATGGTACTTTTTTTGAAAAGGTGGCAGAAGAAGAAGGACTAAGTGGTTGGGCGACAACAATGGGTGGAAGCAGTGATACGAGAATTTGGGCAGGCCATGGCATTCAAAGCGTAAACCTATCAGCCGGTTATTGGAATGAACATACCGATGAAGAAATGCTGGATGTCGCAGCATGCTATCAGACAGCCAAACTGTTAAAAGCAGTTTTCAAAAGAGGCAATGAATTAAAAACGATCATTAGAAAAATAAAAAGGCAACAACCCGCTGTTAGGAACGGTAGAAAAGCTCAATAAGAAATGAGGGGTGCATCCGCACTCCTTTATTTTTTTAATGGGTGTTGTACACAATCTTTGTGTGGCTCAATTTTCATGTGATCTAAACAGAGTGTATAATTAATATACAAAATTTAAAATTGAATACTGGATTTGTTTGGAGGGATTATTTTGCCAGAAGAAAAAAGTTTAAGGGTCTGTGAAAAAGGACATAAGTACTATAAAAGTAGTGAGTGTCCAAGTTGCCCTACTTGTGATAAAGAGAATGAGCCTAAAAGCGGGTTCCTTTCTAAACTCAGTTCACCTGCAAGAAATGCATTGATTCACGAAGGGATTGACACTCTGCAAGAACTATCGAAGTATACTGAAAAAGAAATATTAAAAATTCATGGGATTGGACCTGCTTCCTTACCTACGATGAGAACTTCATTAGAAGAAGAAGGATTATCCTTTAAAGAAAAATAGTCACTGGATTATAGGATCTTCTGTACCATAAATTTTATTTTAGGAGGTAACAACATGGAAGCTTTTGCTGAATTTTTGGCGGGGATTAATGACCCGTTCCAACGAGAACGAACGGAAGAAGTATTTACTTGGATAATAAATAAGTATCCAAATTTAAACACCGAAATTAAATGGAAACAACCGATGTTTACGGATCATGGTACATTTATTATTGGTTTTAGTGTATCTAAAAAGCATTTAGCTGTCGCCCCTGAAAGTGTAACAATTACTCATGTAGAGGATGATATTGTGAAGGCTGGATATGACTACACAAAAGAGCTTATACGTATCCCTTGGAATGGTTCAGTTGATTACTCACTACTTGAGAAAATGATTGAGTTTAATATTTGGGACAAGGCAAATTGTTCTACCTTTTGGCGGAAATAGAAAAAAATGCTGGATCCTGGCGCGCACTAAGAAAACCATATTTACAGTGTTAGTGTTATTTGGTGAGGTAAGGACTTTTATAACTTGTAAAAGGAGTGTTTTCATTATGGTTGGAGTAGAAATTGATATGGTCGTGAAAGATAGCTTAAAAGCATTGGAATTATACGAAACTATATTTGAAATTGAGCGTGTCGAGGTTTCAAACTTTCCTCTTGGTGAAAATGAGGTAGTTTTTACCCTGTTCGGTGTACAGTTTCATCTATTAGATGAAAACCCAGAATTTCATTTAATAGCACCAAAACCTGATGACCCTAAGACTAATTGGGTTAATGTTACGGTCCCAGACATTAAAAAGACCTATGCAAAGGCGATGGAGTTAGGTTGTACAGAGGTGCAACCGGTGACTGAGATTTCTGACTACGGTGTCTCAAACGCCATATTTACGGACCCCTTTGGTTATATATGGATGTTGCACCAAGTACATAAAGAGGTTAGTCATGAAGAGCGTCTACAGCTTTGGGAGGAAAAAAGGAAGAATTAACAATAGAAGCGTGGGTAGAAGCGTGGGGACGGTTCTATTGCTTCCAAATCAGTTACAAATCATGAAATGGAAGACCCGTCCCCATGCCTCAAATTAAGGAAGAATGTTTCCGGCAGAACGATAGATGCTATACCATTCTTCACGGGTGAGGCGGACATCGCTTGCTTTTATACAGTCTATTAATCGGGCTTCATTCATCGTTCCGATGACAGGCTGCATGTTCGCAGGGTGGCGCAGTAGCCAAGCAATAGCAATTGTTGTATTGGATACTCCATATTTTGCAGCAACCTCATCAATTTTTTTGTTCAATTCCGGGAACTTTTCGTTTCCGAGGAATACACCTTCAAAAAAGCCATACTGGAACGGTGACCAAGGCTGGATGGTAATATCCTTTAACCTACAGTAATCAAGCACACTGCCATCGCGATTTACTGCAGCTTCATTTTCCATATTGACATTGATTCCACTGGAGATCATCGTTGTGTTTGTAATACTTAATTGAAGCTGGTTAGCAACGATCGGTTGTTTCATGTATTTGCTTAAAAGCTCCATCTGCATCGGATTTTGATTGGAAACTCCGAAATGTCTTACTTTACCTGAGCTTTCGAGAATATCGAAGGCTTCTGCAACCTCTTCAGGTTCCATTAGTGCGTCCGGACGATGAAGAAGGAATACATCCAAATAATCTGTTTTCAGACGCTTTAGGATTTTGTCAACGGAGTTTAAAATATGTTCCTTGGAAAAATCGAACGTGCCTACATCTGGTCGAATACCGCATTTAGACTGGAGAATTAACTTTTCCCGGACATCATCATTCATGTGAACAGCGTCAGCAAATATTTCCTCACATTCACCTGCACCATAAAGATCAGCGTGATCAAAAAAGTTTGCACCATTCTCTAATGCAGTCTGTACAAAACTTTCGGCCTCTTTTTTATCGAGCGAATTAATACGCATACAACCTACTGCAACAACAGGTACTTCTAATTCACTAGCTCCAAGCTTAATTGTTCTCATCCTTGTTGTCTCCTTTAGAAAAATAGTTGGTCTTTTTACTATGTAAATAATGGGCTAAAACTAATGCAATTATACCAATATTTAGAGTGGATGTCTTTCTTTCAAGGTGCCTGACCCCACTAGTTTAAAGCGTTAATGTATTGGGGGTCAGACCCACTAGCATTGCATGACTTGAAAAACCTCTCAAATTTTCAAATATTAGTATTTACAGACATAAAAAAAACTCCTATTGTAGAAGATGAGTCCTTGTTTCGTTCCCTAAAACAAAACAAGTCTACTACAAAGGAGTTCCTAATGAATAATAAAAGTATAGGACGGGAAATGCTCATTTGTCAATGCTTATCACTACTGCCAACTGAGGATTTTGATTGCCCCTTGATAGATTACGGAAACTATAAGCTTTCTACAAAATCTTTATTGAGAATTTTCGTATCAGCACAGTTAGATAAATGGAGTTCATATGCCCATATGGAAGAAAAGTTAAGAGCTTACCCAAAATTGTGTAAGGAATTAGATATTAAGGATATTAGCGGATCTCAGCTAAGCCGACGTATTAATGATCTGCCGACAGAATGGGTTCAAAAAATATTCGCCAAAGTGGTTCAAAAAATTAAACAATTAACTGACACATGCAAAGGGCTACCAAGTGGTATTGGGAAATTGAGCATTGTTGATTCAACTGAAATCAAGTTACCTGAACGTTTATGCGATTGGGCATAAATATCGAAAGATTATAACGCAGTCAAAATGCACACTAGGCTATCTGTTGTTTCTCCAAACGTGGCTTTTCCAGACAAAATCCTGCCTTCGACAGGTACAGTAAGTGACTCTGAAAGTTCTGATGCGCTAATTGAAGAAAATGATACCACCTATGTAATGGATCGAGCTTATCCATCAAAAAAGAACTTAATGGACTGGCAGAAAAGAGAGATTTCCTTTGTCGTTCGTATAAAAAAGAATCTTAGATTATATACATTACAGGAATTTAAGCCAACTCATCCGTCTGTCATTCATGATGCAAAAGTTTTATATGGTTTATCTGAAATACCGATAAGGTATATTGAATTTTTAGATGAGAAAGGTAGGTCTTATAGGATTTTAACAACAAGATTTGATCTAACAGACCTACAAGTAATGGAAATTTACCGTAATCGTTGGATTATCGAATTATTCTTTAAGTGGATTAAACAGCATCTGAAACTAACAAAAATCTGGAGTACGAAACCACAAGGTATTTGGAATCAGATGTTTCTTGCTCTAATCGCATTTGGATTATCTCTAATTATAAAGCTTCAGTCTGGATCAACAAAAACGCCATGGGAATTCTTTCGCCTTTTACAAACCTTCCTTTTTCACACAGTCAGTTCTTTTTATAAAGAGCTGCATCGAAAAAAGAAAAGAAAGTCAAAAGGAAGACAAAAAGTACCTATTCCATTACCGAAGGTTATGCCCAGCTTTGGAACAGTCGCCATGGTTAAAGAAAAAATAAAGAATTAATATTATATGTAAAAAAAAGGGAACGAGGTCAATTTAATACCCCATTCTCCTTTTTTCATTTCGTCCTAAAAACATATTGTTAAAATTTATCATTTATTCAATTAATATACTATCATGCAACGCTAGTGGGTCAGACCCCCAATAGTTTAAAGCGTTAGTGTACTGGGGGTCAGACCCCTTAAATAGACCCCTTAAATAAGACTTAAATAATAGTAGGGGGATATTATTGGGAATTCTGAATAATTCACCGTGCATTTTGTCAATAAATATATCAGTAATATAAATATTAAAAGGGAAGTGAAAAAGGTGATTAATGTATTAGGTCAAGTTATGTTATATGTTAATAATCAGGATGAAGCCGTACAGTTTTGGACTGAAAAATTAGGGTTTAGTGTAATTGCAGAGGAAGATATTGGGGGAGGAATGAGATGGATTGAAATTGCTCCTACAAAGGTTACAGAAACAAGTATTATTCTACATAACAAGGAATTTGTTGCGAAAATGTCACCTGAATTACATCTGGGTACACCTTCTTTAATGTTTTTTTCAGAAAATCTTGATCAATTATATAGTGAACTTTCAAACAAAAAGATTTCTGTTGGAGACATTGTAGAGATGCCTCAAGGCAGAATATTTAATTTTCCAGATAATGAAAACAATTATTTTGCAGTAATGGAAAAAAAGTGAATATCTAATTATTTTTGAGAGCGATGCTCGAATATGGGTATCACCTTTTGCTTGGAAGATAAGAAATACTTTGACAACAGAAAAAATATTAATTCACGATCTATGACGAAAATCATGAATCAAGAAACTTCGGAAAATAAACAATTAAAGAACCCTGGAGCGCTAATCGCTCTAAGGTTTCTACAAAATATGACAAAACCCGGGAAGTGACAGGCACCGAATCAATAGGAAGGCGGTCAGAATATAGAAACTCTGGTGACCTTAGTCACAAGGCGCTGCCGGTATTTTCTATATAATATAGGAAAAACAAAGGTGGGTGAAAATATTGGAGAATAACTTTAATTCGCTATATACCGAAATCGGTGGTCAAGAAACAATTGATAAGCTTGTAGATGCTTTTTATCCGCGTGTTTATGCTGATGACGAGTTAAGGCCACTATTTAAGGGAGACATTGATGAGATCAAAAGAAAGCAGCGGATGTTTTTACCGCAATTTTTAGGAGGTCCTGCGCTCTACAGTCAGGAATTTGGACCACCTGCTATGAGAGAACGTCATTTGCCTTTTGAAGTAACACCGAAAAGAGCTCAGTGCTGGTTGAATTGTATGAAAGAGGCATTTAAAGAAGTTGGTCTGTATAATACTCCAGCTGGTACGGCTTTCTACGCCCGTTTAACACAGGTTGCTCAAATAATGGTCAATAGTCCGGATACAAGGAAATCATTCCCTGAAAAATAGCTACCACACATTTATAACTTGAGTAAAATTCAATCGTATAGTTTTGGGTTATGAGTGTTGAGTTTTGAGTTGTGTGAGTAACTCGAAGCAGTAAAATAAATTTGTGATTCCTAACTCCAATAAGTATTAAGTTCCTTGCAAATAGCAAGGAACTTTTTCCGATTCTTCCGAAAGCAAGATCCTAACCTTATTGAAACGAGGAGAGTCCGTTATTGGCAAGCTTCGTGATTAAGATAGCCATCTCTTTCGGTGATTCTTTTAATCCGTTCTTCAACCACTCTTGAACGACATGTATACTACCGTTCGTGGTATATAAGCTTAAGTATTCGGGATTGTAGGGGATCGTATTACTTTCAACTGATAAGTATTTTAATAGATGCGTTTGGGCTAACATCATTACTTTTTTCTGAAACGTTGGATCACCATGTTCACCGAACAGGGTTTGAGAGCTTTCGCGATTTTCCGAAAAATACTCTAACAACTTTTCTATCATCTCAAGCGTCTCTTCGTTTTTTGTGTAGTTATAAGAAGAGAGGGTATGGTTCATATCTTCGATAAGTTCATCCTCAATTTGGTAAAGAAAATCATATAAATCAGTGTAATGAGAATAAAAAGTAGAACGATTGATATCAGCACTTTCGCATACTTCTTTGATTGTAATTCTAGTAAATGGTTTTTCTTGCATTAGCTTAATTAAGCTTTCTTTCAATACTTGTCGAGTATATTTTTTACGTCTATCTAATTTTGAACTCATCAACATTTTTCTCCTTATTGTTACTTAGACAACAAATTAACCGATGGTGTTGTTTAAGTGGCATATGATAATCAACTGTCTGTTGAATAGTAAACATAGTGTTATTATAATTAGTGATTAGTTACTATTCAAGGAGTGGTTTTGATGACAGATATTGCTTCACAAATTATTAAATACAAAAAAACAATTGTTATTGTTTTTATGATAATTACAGTGATCAGTGCCATTGCACAATTTTTTGTTTCGGTTAACTACAATATGAGCGATTATATGCCGGAACAAACCCCATCGACACTAGCGGTCAAGATCATGGAAGACGAGTTCAATCGTCCTCTTCCTAACGCCGATGTCATGATAACTGATGTGTCAGTGCAAGAAGCACTTCTTTACAAAAAGTTACTAGAAGAAATAGATGGTGTGTCAGATGTAGTCTGGCTCGACCAAGTGGTTGATTTAAAAATACCATTACAAATGTTAGAAAAAAATTTAGTAGAGTCTTACTACAAAGAAAACAAAGCATTGTTCTCTTTGCATATACGTGAAGGCGATGAAGTAGCGATTACGGATGCCATTTATGAGCTGATTGGTGAGGGAAATGCAATAGCTGGAGTAGCTGTCGATACTGCAGTTTCTCAGAAAATGGCAGGTAGTGAAGCGTTGAATGCAGCTTTACTGTTAGTTCCGATCATCATTATCATTCTTGTTCTATCGACAACTTCGTGGATCGAACCGGTGTTTTTCCTAACGGCTATTGGTGTGTCGGTCCTGATAAATTTAGGCACGAATATCTTTATTGGCGAAATTTCCTTTGTTACTCAATCCGTTAGTCCAATTTTACAACTAGCTGTTTCCTTAGACTATGCGGTCTTTCTTCTCCATAGTTTTTCCGATTATCGAAAACAAACGGAAAACCCTGAAGAGGCGATGCGGCTCGCCATTAGAAAATCCTTCCCGGCGATAACAGCGAGTGCTGCGACTACGTTCTTTGGTTTTATGGCACTAACGTTCATGCAGTTTGAAATCGGAGCAGATTTAGGTATAAACCTTGTTAAAGGTATCGTCTTGAGTTTTATAAGTGTCATGGTGTTTTTACCAGCTTTAACGGTTTGGTTTTATAAGTGGATCGATAAAACAGAACATCGACCATTGTTACCTAGTGTCAAGTCGATAGGTAAGGGAGTTATGAAGGTACGAGTATTAAGCTTGCTTGTCGTTTTTCTGATCGTTGTACCCACTTACTTAGCGCAAAAAGAAACAACATTTATCTACGGGATTGGTGAACAGCCAGAAACAACCCGTTTAGGAGGCGATATGGCTGCCATTGATGAGGTTTTTGGAAAATCAACTCCAATTGTGCTGCTAGTTCCAAAAGGCGATGTGGCAAGAGAAGTAAATCTTGAACAAGAATTAGAAAAAGTTGATTATGTAACAAGTATTATTTCCTATAATCAAGCTGTCGGTTCTGCCATTCCACCAGAATACTTGAGCGCAACTATAACGGAACAGTTCCATTCAGAGAATTACAGTCAAATTATCCTCTATACAGAGACTGCTTCAGAAGGAGATGCTGCATTCGGTGTCGTAGAAACGGTCCTAGAGATAGCCGAATCCTATTATGGTGATGAAGTGTGGGCACTTGGGGAAAGTGTAGCTTTGTACGATATGAAAACAACCATACTAAAGGATAATACCATGGTGAATGCCTTAACGATCATTATGATTGCCATCGTTCTAATGTTCACTTTCAAATCGATTTCATTACCTGTTATTTTGTTACTGACAATACAAGCATCTGTATGGATCAATCTTTCTGTTCCATATTTTACAGATACTCCTTTAGTTTTTATCGGCTATTTGGTTGTGGGTACGGTTCAGCTTGCAGCAACGGTAGATTATGCAATCCTCTTTACAGAGAATTATTTGGAAAATCGAAAAGAGATGTCTGCGAAACAATCTATTGTGAACACGTTAAATGAAAAGACGTTTTCAATCTCGATATCTGCTGCCATTTTGTCGAGTGTCGGCTTTATCTTATGGATGACCTCTAGTAATCCAATCGTTTCATTGATCGGTTTACTTCTTGGTAGAGGGGCTTTGCTAGCATTCCTAATGGTTCTCTTTTTCCTACCAGCCGCACTGCTTCTTTTCGACAAGATTATTGGTAAAACAACGTTAAAAGCAAGATTTTTCAAGGAGGGCAATTCTTAATGAAAAAGAGTATAACGTTAGTGTTTCTGGCTATGCTTCTTGTATTTCCTTATCCTATCGGTAAGGCGGATCGAAATGTGGGAAGTAACCAATCCACTGTAGAAGCCAATTCAGTGGGGGAAGTAGCTTCAAAGGATGAGGTTGTCTACGGTACCTTAAGTGCTACTGGTGACCTGAACGAAATATATGTTGTTAACATGTTGGATGTTACGAAGCCTGGTGTAGTCATTGACCATGGGGATTATTCAAGCGTAACAAATTTAACAAACCTCTTAGAAATGGAGCAAGTAGCTGGTACGGTACAATTCCAAGCTTCTCCAGGATGGTTTTTCTATCAAGGAAATATGGAATTGGCGGAATTACCATGGGATGTGAACATTTCATACATGCTCGATGGGAAAGAAATTTCTCCAGAGGATTTGCCTGGGAAAGAGGGACACTTACACATTACAATTAAGACATCAAAAAATGAAAATGTGGACCCTTTGTTTTATGAAAATTATACGATGCAAATATCCCTGACGTTGGATACAGATATCATCAGTAACATCCAAGCACCTGATGCGACAATGGTAAACGTGGGGAAAAAGCGCCAGGTAAACTATACGTTAATGCCTGAAGCTGAAGGTGATATAAGTCTTCTTGCCGATGTAGTCGACTTTGAGATGGAGGGGATTGATTTTTTCGCGATCCCATTGTCGATGGCCTTTGATGACCTTGAAATCGACACTTCAGAAATGCGAACATTAAGTGATGCTATTGGAGAACTTAATTCCGGTGTTTCTGATTTAAAAACAGGTGTTTCTGAATTGAATGATGGTGTTCAAAGGTTAAATACAGGTTCTATTGAATATAAATCAGGAATGATGGAACTTAAAGATTCGTCCTCAAAAATAACTAACGCTTCAGGAACAATTGGAGAAGCTCTTACCGTTATTTCTCGTGAGCTTAGTGGTTCTTCAGAGATGGATTTAAGCGGATTGGCTCAGTTACCTGAGGGGTTGACATTAATAGCTGGTGGCCTTGGAGAAGTAGCAAATGGATTAACCCTTTTAAACGAAAACTTTACTATGGCTTATTCTGCTTTGGATGACTCAATGAAGAACATCCCAGCTCCAGCTGTAACAGAAGAAGAAATTCAGGAATTATATGTGAGTGGAGCCAACCATAAAACGATCGATTATTTATTGGAAGTCTATGCTGCTGCTCAAACTGCCAAAGGAACCTATGATCAAGTGAAAGAAGCCTTTACGGCTGTTGAGACTGCTTTAGCAGGAGCGAGTGGAGCTGTTTATGATATAAGCAATCAATTAACTTATATTGCAGGAGAGCTTTCGGGGGCGTTTGAAGCAATGGAAGGTCTGGACGCATTGAATGAATTACAGGAAGGAATTGCTTTGCTTGCTGGCAATTATGCGGAGTTTCATTCAGGTCTAGTTTCCTATACAGAGGGGGTCTCAATGCTTGCAGACGCGTATAATGAGATCGATTCAGGATTTAACAAAGTTGCAAAAGGCACCTCTGAATTAGTAAGTGGTGTAGGTGAGCTTCAGGCTGGAACAAAAGAATTAGCTGATGCTACAAATGATCTCCCTGATAAGATGCAAGAAGAGATTGATGCGATCATGGACGAATTCGACAAATCTGATTTTGAGGCGATCTCGTTTGTATCACCGAAAAATACAAATGTTAACCTTGTTCAATTTATTCTCAAAACGGAAGCAATTGAGCTAGTAGACGATGCAACGGTAGCTGAAGAGGAAGAAGAAAAACCAGGCTTTTGGCAGCGTTTGTTGGATTTGTTTTTCTAGACTAGCTAAGCGTTGCCTTCCAGTTTTTAAAATAGTGGTTTACTTCAAAAGTGCAAAACCATAAATCTCATAGTTAAATTCAAAGTAAAAGGCTTAGAGAAAATTTATTCTCTAAGCCTTTTAATTAAGCTCTAATGTTAAAGGGTCTATGTTAATTATTGCTTTTATTTGCTGTAATAAATCCAGTCCAATAATACCATCTAAATCAAAACCGTAATTCATAGCTCCAACTTCTAACGAGAAATCTTTATTTCTGCTTGTCCAATTTTAATTAAATCTACTTGTTTAGAAAATACAAATTCAGAGCCACCAATACCACTAATACGATAAATCATATCGTTTTCTTCGGCAATTACTCCTACCGTTTCAGCTAAATCTGTCGATATAATAGTACTCCCTGAACCCGTGTCAATTAAAACACGTTTAAGCCATAATGGCTTTCCTCTATACATTAATTCCATATCTACGAGTAACAGCCCATCTTCAATAATCAATTTCTTCATTACCGCCTCACACCTACCCAATTTTTCTCAATGATATTGGGGCTCTTACGATTAGTATGAAGTACATATAATTCACGGTTAGGATTTTTACGATGAAGTTCTTGATAAACTTTCATCGCATCGGGCGAGTTAGAAAACTTTTTCAAAGGTGTAACTTCTTCTAAAATACGTTCACTATTTTCATTTGTATATGCCTGAACAGCCTCAATCAATATCCATTGTTCTGGAAATGCTTGGCGGATTTCCTCCCATTTCATTTAAGACACCTCCTAGATATTTTAAATTTATTTTATCATGTAACTAATGTTTATTTATAGTATTGTTGCAATGAACTATTTCAACAAAGATGGCTATAGTCGAACAAGGAAACAAGCGTATTAGATTATTGGAGTGTTACTTTAATAATTTCTTTCGGAATTTAAGTACACTGTATATTAAATAAATAAGCAGCCCTAAGACTAATAAAACTCTAATTAAATAATTTTCGGAAATGGAACTTACCAGAACGATCGTAAATAGAAAAATACCAATAACCGATGCGAATCTAGTATAACCAATTGCAAGTTTAGAAAACTCAGGTTCTTCTTTATACCTCCACCTCTGCCCCAATAACATGCTTTCCTCTGGGTAAAAATAGATCCATATTAATAGACCATAAATTGGTATAAAAAAAATAATCATTAATATATATTCAGCCAAATTATTCTCCTCCTATTTATCTGCTAGAGTTAATTTAAATAAACAGTTATTAGTTTCATATACGTATTGATTATTAAAGGGTTCCGAATTTTCACCTTTTACAACTATCCTAACCATTCTTATTGATGTAATGCCGCTCGTTACTTTCTAAGTCCAACCTTTCTCAAGCTTTGTTTTATTGGTTAATCAACTGTAAACTCCACTGTTAAATAATGCTTATCATAGTTACCTGTATTTCTAAAATCAAGTATATCTTTCACCATACGGTATTCACCTTTATCCAGACTTCCATAGAGCCATTCCCAATCAACTGCCCATTCCCTAACATCTGAAGAAGCCAATTCATAGCCGATATCATTAAAGCCGTAGTTACCATCTAGGGCAACAGGGACTTGATACCATTGTCCCTTGATTCTCTTTTCCAACTGGAAATGTTCACCATAGATGCAATGCTTGTCTGAGTTATTCTCTAATGTTACGGTCAATCCAGTAGAAGAGACCGTTCCTTCCTTTACAATCATAGTTACTCCATTAATGTTGTTGACAGATTCATATATTGTAGGTTCCCAGTCAATTACTTCAGCAGATTGGTCTGAATCAACTTTACTTACGGTATTTTTTGTTCCTTCAGCTGAATTGCTATTACTTCCACATCCTGATAAAAGTGATAAACTTATTGCCATACAGAATAGCAAACATAAATATCTTTTCATGTAATCATCCCTTTAAGTTTAATGTTTATTCGCCTAATAATGGTTTACATTAAAACATCATTCGTAATCGTATCTAACATAAGAACAATTGCACCTTTATCTTCAAAATATTAGAGGCTTGCTTACAGCATCTCTCCTTATTCATTCAACTTTTCAACGACAATGACTTCCTGTTTCCCATCCCATTCCAAGGTAACCTCTGTTTTATTGTTTAAATTAATGCAGCCAGATCCATCACAATCGAATTTTATAACTCCACTTTCAGGCAGCACCTGATTTCCTCCAGCTGACCAATTAGATTTAAGTTTAATTTCGTAGTGTATATCTGTTCCAACTAATCCTTCTATGTCATCTCCGATATACTGAAGATCCGCAGTAAAATTATAGTTCTTTACCTTTAGGATTACACCCCACTGTTCACTTTCCCCTAGATAAATTAAAGTAGGTGAATTACATGAGGTTAAAAGAAAATTTATTAGTAATAATATTGAATAAGCCCTTTTCATGAAATTATCCCCTATCATTGAGTTTTCGTAATTACCTTATAGAAGCAAATCCCCGATCACCACAACGGGAGGAACAAATTACTAGGTTATTGCTCTCTTTAATTCAACATGATAGATATGAAAATATTAATCTATAAATTTAGGACAGAGATTCCGCTATTTTTAAAAAATTCGTCTTTATCAAACTTTTGCGGACACCAGTTCCCTTATTTGCCCCAAAACATTGAAAATTCACTACTAAATGACCAAATAACGGATCCTCTGTCCGCAAAATCTGAAATTCATGTCATTTTTGGAAAATAACGGATCTGGTGTCCTCTTTGCTTTATTAAACTCTTTCGTTCGTTACTTAAGCACACCTTTTCACAATCTCGTTATTATCTCTATTATATATTTTAACAGAAATATCCAAATTTCTCTCCTTACAAAATCACAAAGTAGAAATATTTATTTCCATTTGTGATGTGATTTACCTATATTATGTCACTTACTTCTGATTTATCGGATGCAAAGATTGGCTTGTTTTGTTCATCTGAAATTAAGCGTTATTTATAAATATTGTTAAGTTTTCAAACGTTAACTTGTAAAGCCTTACATCATTTCTTATAATTTGGTGGATGACCAATTATTTAGTAAGGAGCCTACTTTTATAATGAATCTGGATAAAATGACGAATATCAGAAATGCAATTACAACCAAATATGCGGAGATTTCACAATCTGCTCTCGGAAAGTTTAAATATCAAACAGGTAAAGCTGGGGCTATTTCATTGGGGTACGATCCAAATCTTCTTCAAAATATCCCAGAGGAAACGTTAAATTCTTTTTGTGGAGTTGGAAATCCTTTTTCACTAGGAACAATATACGCCGGTGATGCTGTATTAGATATTGGCAGTGGTGCTGGAGTGGATCTTCACGTGGCATGTTCCCTCGTTGGGGAAGAGGGTCTGGTTTTTGGTATTGATATTACCCCTGAAATGGTAAGTAAAGCAAATGCTAGTTTAGAAAAAGTTGAACTAAATTCTAAGGTTGTTTTAGGAAGTTCAGAAGCAATTCCCTTTCCGGATGAAACCTTTGATGTCGTTTTTTCTAACGGAGTTCTAAACCTTTCTCCAGTAAAAGAGCAAAGCTTTAAGGAAATATATCGAGTACTTAAGCCTGGGGGAAGGCTACAGTTTGCAGATATTGTTTTGAAAGATAGCTTGCCAACTGAGATCACTGGAAATGTGGAGGCTTGGTCTAACTGAATTGGAGGAGCGATCCCAGTTGGGGATCTTGTTACATTATTAAACGAAAGTGGCTTTATAGCAGGTGAGTTTGTTACTGAGACAGGTATTAGTACTTCTAAATACACACATGGAGCATTATTTCGGGCAAGAAAAAAAACTTAGAAATCAGGGGGCTTTCGGAGAACGAGTGCCCTTTTTTATTTTACTGTAAGACAACGAAACTTGAGTCTGAGATCGACGTCTTAATATATAGAGGTGAATATCATGAGAAACTATTATTATGTTGGCATCGTAATGTTTTGCTTGTGGGTAAGTTATTGTGTCTATGGTTATATGACCTTTCAAGAAATGGAGATCTTATTGCTTTTATACGGTGGTGGAGCAGGGATTATATTTTTTCCGTTTTACTTTTTGGTGATTTTTTTATGGAAGCGGTCACGAATAGGGCTCATTTCGTTGATACTCTCGTGCTCTATTATTATTCTAGCAATTATTGCTTTCTTGTTAATAAACTAATACGGTTGTTTGTGAACGTCCATAGCTACCCCTTAAAAGACTCATAAATTAGTCAAATTTTAGGTGGGAAACTAGGTTTACTAAGTGCACTAAACAAGGTAGTGTTAAAAGAAAATGAGTCTTTAATACTGAGAGGCAATAAAAGATGAGAAATAAAATAGTAGAGCTTACTAATTTAGTAGAAATTGATACCCTACAAAAGATTCAAGATTCTTTTTCAGAATCGACTGGATTTGCAGTAATCACGGTAGATGATCGTGGAAAGCCTATCACGAAACATAGTGGTTGCTCTAAATACTGCTCGATTATTCGCTATCGGGATGAGACAAAGGACTTATGTGAAAAGTGTGATTCAAAAGCCGGCTTACAAGCTTCACTGACAGGAGAACCATTGATCTATATGTGCCATTCTGGTTTTATTGATTTTGCTGCACCAATCATTGTAAATGGACAGTATTTAGGTTCAATTATGGGAGGGCAAGTAGTAAGTGCAGACACGCGAATCGAAGCAAACTATATTATTGAGGAAAAATTAGATATTGAAGACGATGTGGAACTTATAGAAGCCTATCTCCAAATTCCAATTGTTCCTTTTAAAAAAATTGAGGCAGCTGCCCACTTAATGTTTACGATTGCAAATAAGATTGCCCAAAACGGCTATGTTAATTTCATTCAAAAAGAGTTGCACGAGCAATCCATTCAATTAATTCAGTCTAGGCTATCGGAGGCGAATTTAGAAACTGCCTTAAAAGCAGCTGAGCAAAAAACTCTGCAATCACAGATTAACCGTCAGTTTTTAATTCAGACGTTAAATATTATTGGGAATTTATCCTATCTTGAAAAAGCGCCAACAACGGAAGAAGCAACATTTACATTAATCGAGGTAGTGAAATACTTAGTTACAAATATCAGCAAAGATGTGTCGATAGAAGAAGAAGTAAACTATATAACGAATTACTTATCCTTACAAAAAAATCGATTAGGTGAGAGGTTCACTTATGAAATTCTCGTTGCTGAAAACACGAAAGAAATCATGATTCCATCAATGATGATCCAGCCAATTGTTGAAAACGCAATCGTTCATGGGATTGAAACAAAACCTGGTGAATGTAGCATTAAAGTTTTTGTTCAGATTAAAGAAGATTATCTTGAAATTATTGTTGAGGATAATGGGATTGGAATGAACGAACAGATGATTGAAAGAATTTTGCAATCGAATGATGAAATAAAGGTTGAAAAGTTAAATTTGAAGGTGTTAAAACAGCGGTTAATTGAAAGATACTCAAACCAAGCCCATTTACAAATGAAAAGTAAAGAAAGTATTGGCACAGTTGTTACTATTGCGTTACCTCTTTTTCCAAAAAGGTAACGACTGTCAAAAAGGGAGAGTTTTTCAATGCTAAAAGTCCTAATTGCTGACTTAGAACCTATTCAACGGAAAAGTATAAAAATGCTTCTTCAGGTAAAATACGGTCAACAAGTAATTGTATTAGAAACGGACGATGGTCACGAGGCTGTTAAATATGCAAAAAACAACAAAATAGATTTAATCATCCTAGATCACCGCTTAATCGGTTTAGATGGCCTAGCGTGTACGAAGAAAATTTTAAATGAAAAACCCACGCAAAAAATGATTATTTATACGATGTCTGAAGAACGACATCTCCAAGAATTATATCAGATATTAGGGGTCAGACATTACTTTGTGAAACCATTAAGACCGACCCAATTAATTGAAAAGATTAGTAAGGTAGTCTCTCAACTACCAGAAAAACCGAAAAATAAAGTGAATGTGAAAATTGAGGCAATTATTACGTTTATTGATAGTCATCTTAACGAAGATTTAACCTTAACCTACGTGGCTGACCAAATGAACCTTAGCTCCTATTATTTAAGTAAACTATTTAAAAAAGAGTTAGGTGTTAATTTTGTTAAGTATGTCACCGAGAGGAAAATGGAAAAAGCAAAAGAACTATTAAAAAATATCGACATCCCAATTGTGAACATTGCATTTGAAATCGGCTATCCTGAACCAAGCTATTTCACTAAGGTGTTTAAAAAGGTTGAGAATATGACTCCAAGTCAGTACCGCAATCAACAAATGAGATGGCAGTAAATTTGAGCCAACCAAAAAAAGTAGTGATTCCATTGTGGGAGCCACTACTTTTTCTGTTTCTCTTAAAGCAACGTTATCATCCTACGATCCTTGGGTTCGCCTCTCCCCCGTGTTGCATAACAAAATATTCACAAACATCGTTCATTATTGCCTTCATTTCATTTTCATTTAGCTCGAGGTGGAAATATATTATTTGAACTGCTTGTTTAGTAGCTAATGTAACCATCGTACGTTTTGAGTCGACGATTGGGCTACCAAAAGGACCAATCGTATCAGACGATAGCAATTTTCCTCTCATATTTGTTTGACGATTATTTATCGCCTCATAACGATCATTCTCGTTACCAACACGTAATTCAATTGGCCCAGAAAGCTTGTCTAGACCGTAAATACCAATGGGTAATCCGTATTTCAACGAAAATAGATTATTCACGTCAGCGGCTGAATGAATACTAGGTACCTGATCTCCCTTTAAAACTCTACGAATTAGTGCTTCAGAGGAGGGTCTATATTTCGATGGATCTATCCCAATTGCTTTAAATAGCTGACGAGCTTCTTTAATTCCAGGGATTTCAGTTAGTTGCTGCGATTGAAGTATAGAATATATTTCCTTCAGTTGCATCTGTATTTCACTTGAAGAATGCTGTACATTTATATTAGAATAAGAAATTACCCCGGCTTTAAAAGTTGGGACTAATTTCATTAGTTCTTCATGAATAGTGAGTAACATTGGATACCTCCGTTGGATTTCTCTTATGTGGAGTAAGACTTTTTTGCTTTGATACCAACATATTACCATATAATTCCTTGATAAAAAATAAAAGGGGGGATAACAGTGACAAATGCCCAATTGAAATCTGAAATTATTGCATATAGTAAAAGTATCGGGATAGACAAAATTGGCTTTACGACTGCTGACCCCTTCGTAGAGCTAAAGAAAGGCTTGTAACCCAACAAAATTTAGGCTATCAATCTGGTTTTGAGGAAGCAGATATCGATAAACGAACTGACCCAAAATTATTACTTCCTGAGGCGAAATCGATCATTGCGATTGCCCTTGCATATCCTTCAAAAATGAAAAATGCTCCCAAAAGTACGAAACTTGATCCTAGAGGTTTGTTTGTCGTGCATCTTGGGGAGAAGACTATCATACAATACTAAAAAATAAGCTAGCTTTATTAGAAGCATTTATCCTAGAAAAAACTCCGACGGCTAAAGTTGTATCAATGGTTGATACAGGAGAACTTAGTGATCGAGCGGTAGCAGAACGAGCCGGAATTGGCTGGAGTGGAAAAAATTGTTCAATTATTACTGAAGAATTTGGATCATACGTATATTTAGGAGAAATGATCACTACGATTGCATTTCCTGCGGATCATCCTATTACCGAACAGTGTGGAACATGTACAAAATGCATTGATGCATGTCCAACTGGAGCCATTGTTCAAGGGGGTCAACTTGATTCCAATAAATGCATTGCCTTTTTAACACAAACAAAAACGTTTTTAGCAGATGAATTTCGTGAAAAACTAGGTAATCGCATCTATGGCTGTGATACGTGTCAGCAGGTATGCCCTGAAAATAAGGGAAGGGACTTTCACTTGCATGAAGAAATGGAGCCAGATCCTGAAGTTGTAAAGCCCTTATTAAAGGACCTTTTATTCATAAGTAATCGAGAGTTCAAAGGAAAATACGGCGCTCTTTCTGGAGCGTGGCGAGGTAAGAAACCATTACAAAGGAATGCAATCATCGGAATTGCTCATTATAAAGACACTACAGCTATTAACGAGCTAGTAAAATTATTAATTGATGATCCTAGACCTGTAATAAGAGGAACGGCCGCATGGACTATTGGAAAATTAGCCACCGATCAATCGGTACCCATATTAAAAGCGGCGAAAGAGAGAGAAAAAGACGCGGATGTGGTAGCTGAGATTGAAAAAGGGCTAAATATGCTCAAAAATCAGAAAATTTGACTATGGAAAACAACTACAGAGTCAAGTACTATTAAGACAAGAGGATTGAAAGAGGGGATAGTATGGAAAAAAGATCTGCCATTTTCTATAATGAAATGGATAGCCCACTTGGTCCGTTAACTATAGTTTGTAGTGATCTAGGAGTTTGTTTAATTGAATTTGGAACGATAGATGAGACACTAGCAACTATTAAAGTTTGGATGAAAAAGCATTTTATTAAAAATGAATTAGCTTTTAACCCTGAGGCAGTCCAACCAGTAATTACTCAATTACAGCAGTATTTTGCAGGGGAAAGAGTAGAGTTTGACGTTCCAATCGATTTAATCGGAACTAAATTTCAATGTGTAGTATGGGAAGCATTGAAAGGGATTAACTACGGCGAAACCAAAAGCTATAAACAAATTGCTAAAGAAATTGGTGCACCAAAAGCTGTTCGTGCCATTGGCGGAGCCAATAACAAAAACCCTATTCCCATTATTATTCCGTGTCATCGAGTGATCGGAAGTAATGGAGCCCTCGTTGGCTATGGCGGTGGAGTTGACAAGAAAGAAATATTGTTGGAAATTGAAGGTTCCATTAAAAAAATATCATAACTATGCCAAGTGCATAGTTTTTTTCTTTTCATGGCTAGTGTTTCGTTTGTGATAATACATCATTTTATCGTATCTCCCTTCATACATTTTATAAGCATCTATTTAGAGGAGGAGTTATATGAGCTGGGTAACAAACTTAAAAGAACACATCCAAAAAATAAACAATTCGTTTGTTTCAAATCATCGTGAATGCTTTCTCCGTGATGATGAAGAGAGCTGTTTAGTAAGGAAAATAGATCATTTACATCAGAGGGACGGAAAAATTGTTAAATCGATTGTTGATGGGACTGTTTTACGTACCCAAAAAATTGATGGATTAAGGCAGGTTGACTACGTAGTTCATTTCCAACATCTTATTAAACAACAAGATAAATTTCATATTGAAGAAAAAATAGAGGAGCGACGGGCAATCTTTTCGGGAGAAGAGTTGCTTGATGACTATTGTCCGTTAAGTGAGAAAAAAAACCAAAACGAAGAAAACGCTTTGTTCGATAGAGAGACATCTGAATTTGATGAGAGTAGATTTCAATATTCTAGATTAGAAGCTGTTCGCTATGCGGAACGTTGGTGGAATGATTATAATCCAAACTACAAGAAATTTGATGATAATTGTACTAACTTTATTTCACAATGTTTACATGCGGGAGGAGCACCAATGGTAGGTTATCCTAATAGAAGTAAAGGCTGGTGGTTCAGGAATAGAAACTGGAGTTTAAGCTGGTCGGTTGCCCATTCATTACGTTGGCATTTAAGTGGAGCAAAAACAGGATTAAGGGCAAAAGAAATGTCAAGCCCAAAGGAATTAATGAAAGGGGATGTCATTTGTTATGACTTTAATGGTGATGGGAGATGGCAACATAACACAATTGTTGTAGCCAAAGATGCTAATAATGAACCATTAGTAAATGCACAGACATCAAATAGCCGGATGAGGTATTGGGCATATCAAGATTCAACAGCTTATACCCCCAACATAAAGTATAAATTTTTCCACATCATTGACGGTTAGGAGAGTCTCATGAATGAAAAACTTGGCGATCGCCAATTTTTTCTATTCACCTCTTTTTTCACCCCATTTGGTAATGCTATAATATAGCTTAGTCGAAATGACGTTAAAAAATAGAGGTGAAAAAATGGGTTTACATATTGTGTTATATCAACCGGAAATTCCGGCAAATACAGGGAATATAGCTCGAACTTGTGCGGGGACAAATACTTCTCTTCACTTAATTCGTCCACTAGGCTTTTCTACAGATGATAAAATGTTAAAAAGAGCAGGCTGTGACTACTGGCCAAGCGTAAAGATTAGCTATTATGATTCTATGAACGAGCTGTTTGAAAAGTTTCCAAATGGAAATTTTTATTATATTGAAACAGTAGGTCAGAAGAACTATACAGATTTCGATTATAGTGAATTAGAAGAGGATCATTTTTTTGTATTTGGTCGTGAAACAACTGGACTTCCGAACGATTTGTTAGATCAGAATCTTGACCGTTGCTTACGTATTCCACAAACAGATAAGATTAGATCATTAAATCTCTCTAACACGGCAGCGATTTTAGTTTATGAAGCGTTACGCCAGCAAAACTTTCCGACACTAAAATAAGAAAATCTATAATGGAAACAACAAAGGAGCTGACATGTCAGCTCCTTTGTATGTAATGTTTAGTTGCGTTTTGGTTTTTCATTATATCCGGCAGTGAAAATAGCGGCTAAAAATGCCACAACAACCCCTAAAATTAGAAATGTTGTCATAATTGAAGCCTCCCTTAAAAAGAAATGATGTCCTAGTATTATTATTTCATTATAAGTGATAAATCAAACAATGTGAATGGAAATGTTTCAACTATTTTCACTGTTTCTGTGCAATATACATTATATCCCATAGTGAAGCATCAAAAGAAAATGATGAGGTTTGATGAAATGATTTTTTTCAGGCCAGAACAATACACTATAATAAACATGATAAAAGAAAAAACACTTCTTTCTCGCAACAAACTCTTATCTCCAACATATATTATCTCACTACTAGGCAGTTGCTTAGTAATCTCCAGATGAAAAAATCAATAGTTGGTCTTTTTTTTCCTAGGAAACGTTTGCAGAATGAATGAACAAAATAGTTTGTGCATAGTATTAATCAAGCATGCATTTTAAGCATCTAGAATTGGGAGGAGGATATGATGAGTATCTTAGATAGACTGAAAGAGTTTCGAGAAGAAGAGAAACGTTTGTTATGGGAAGGAACGTTCGCTGAATATCTAGAAATTTTGAAAAAGACCCCTGAAGTAGCTCAAACTGCCCATTCGCGTGTTTATAATATGGTTAAAGATGCAGGTGTTGAAGAGGTAGACGGAAAAAAACGATATAAGTTTTTTAGTGACCAAATTTATGGTCTTGAAGAATCTGTTGAACGATTAGTGGAGGAGTATTTTCATTCAGCTGCCAAAGATTGGACGTAAGAAAGAGGATCCTATTATTAATGGGACCAGTTAGTGGTGGTAAATCAACCATTGTATCAATGTTGAAGCGGGGCTTAGAACAATATTCTCGCACAGATTCTGGGGCGATTTATGCAATTAAAGGCTGTCCAATGCATGAAGATCCACTACATTTAATTCCACACCATTTACGTGAGGAGTTTTTCAAAGAGTATGGAATTAAAATCGAAGGGAATTTATCTCCGCTTAATGTAATGCGCTTAGATAAGGAATATGATGGGTGTATAGAAGATGTTGTCGTGGAACGTATTTTACTTTCAGAAGACAAAAGGGTAGGGATTGGTACATTTAGTCCATCAGATCCTAAGTCTCAAGATATTGCAGATTTAACTGGTAGTATTGACTTCTCAACGATTGCTGAATATGGTTCTGAATCTGATCCTCGAGCCTATCGCTTTGACGGGGAACTAAATAAAGCAAATCGCGGGTTAATGGAATTCCAGGAAATGTTAAAGTGTGATGAGAAATTCTTATGGCATTTATTATCATTAACCCAAGAAGGAAACTTTAAAGCCGGTAGATTTGCACTTATTTCTGCAGATGAGATGATTGTCGCTCATACAAATGAAGCTGAGTATAAGTCGTTTATTTCAAATAAGAAAAATGAAGCCCTTCACTCAAGGATTATCGTTATGCCAATTCCGTATAACCTTAGAGTTTCTGAGGAAGAAAAGATCTATCGTAAAATGATTAAAGATAGTGATATTGCGGATGTTCATATTGCTCCACATGCTTTAAAGGTAGCAGCAATTTTCACGATATTAACCAGGTTAAAAGAATCAAAGAAACAAGGTGTTGACATTCTTAAGAAGATGAAGCTTTATGATGGGGAAGTCGTCGAAGGCTTTAATACTCAAGATGTTGAAGAAATGAAAAAGGAATATCAAGACGAGGGTATGACAGGAATCGACCCACGTTATGTCATAAATCGTATTTCCTCGGCAATAATTCGTAAAGAACTGACATCAATCAATGCACTAGATGTGTTACGTTCCATTAAAGAAGGTCTTGATCAACATGCATCTATTTCCAAGGAAGACCGAGAGCGCTATATTAACTTTATTTCGGTAGCCAGAAAAGAATATGATGAAATTGCCAAGAAAGAAGTTCAAAAAGCATTTGTCTATTCGTATGAAGAGTCAGCGAAAACATTAATGGATAATTATTTAGATAACGTTGAGGCGTATTGCAATAAGAATAAGCTGCGTGATCAATTAACTGGTGAAGAACTTAATCCAGATGAAAAATTAATGCGTTCGATTGAAGAGCAAATTGGTATTTCAGAAAATGCAAAAAAGGCGTTCAGAGAGGAAATTCTTATTCGAATTTCTGCTTATGCTCGCAAAGGTAAGAGATTTGATTACAACTCACATGAACGATTAAGAGAAGCAATCCAGAAGAAACTCTTTGCTGATCTTAAAGACATCGTAAAGATTACAACATCGGCAACGACACCTGATGAAAATCAGCTTAAAAAGGTAAATGAGGTTATAGCCAGACTCATCGATGAGCACGGCTACAATTCTACTTCTGCTAATGAGTTGCTTCGTTATGTTGGTAGTTTATTAAATCGATAAACATATTTAACCGGGAAATGATAAGGATTTATAAAGTGCAAGGCGTGAGCCGTGCACTTTTTTTTAAGATAAGAAAGTAGAACCGTTTTTAGTTTTTGACTAGCGCAAGCAGCCCAGCCCAGCCCCTCGAGATCAAATAACCTTGCTCATTAAATGCTGCCTCTGTGGTCCAGTAGGTCCTCGAGGCAAATCTGCATGTAGTAACTCTAGAAGTAACACACGTTGTGAACGAGGTCAGTAGCTTTTGTCGGTTACCAAAAGAAAAAGCACACTTCGCTTTTTCCCAGGACGCTTGCGCTTTTCTTATGTATGATTTTGTTTCTTTTGGGGAAAGGATAAAAGGTTGTAAAAATGGAAGAGAGTAGGAAGGATCATGAAATGGTTTGTCAGCTTTATTTGTTTTTTATTAATAGTAGCTGGTGTTCTATCTGAAACTAGCTATGCCGAAGGAAAACAAAATTTAAAAGTAGCTTTTGTCCGGGATAATGATCTATGGATTAAAGATGGGAAATCTGGTGTTGAAAAGAGAATTACCAAAGAGCAATTTGTTCGTAATCCAGTGTGGTCTTATGATGGGAATTGGGTCGCGTATACAGAGGGGGAGGATGAAAAAGAACTCTGGGTTTATCATGTACCGACAAATGAAATGAAACAAGTAGTTGAATCAATGCAACAATTTCAGTGGTCACCAAATGACATAAAGATAGCGTTTCTAGCTAATGGCGTTTTAAATGTAACAGATATATCGGCAATGGATCAGACAAAATTTGAAAATGTCGCCTTGGGTGTTGGAAGTTTTTCATGGAATCCTAACGGAAAGGAATTTCTCGTTTCATCCGTGGCAAATCTCCTACCAACAGGTTGGACAACCGTTGATTTATTTACAGTTGCCCTTGATGCCAAGCTCGATCCAAATAAAATGAAGCATTTGTATTCACTTCCTAAACAATCAAATGAGTTTTTTGCTGTATTGACAAGTCGTTTTAAATGGTCGAGTGATGGTAAGTGGATTGCTTTTTTAGGAATCCCGACTGCGTCAATCTCGATGGACATGAATACACTTTGCGTTCTTTCTGCAGACGGTAAGGTCTTTCAACAATTGGGAGAGATGTTATTCTTTGATGATTGGTTTAAGTGGGCACCACTTTCGAACCGAATTGCCTTTATAGAAGGGGAAGGAAGATTTACCGTAAAAAATAAGCATTTGATGGTTAATGAATTTCCAGTTCATCAAGGTTTTTCTTTTACGCCAGAAGGATTTGTTGAAAAAGGTTTTACTTGGATCGACGGTGTTCAAATTGTTGTTTCTAGAGCAAAGGAATCAGACTGGTCAAATGATCCAAGTGAAAGGCCAAAACCGAGTTTATACCATATTAACACGTTAACAAAACAACAGACAGAAATCACGAAATCGGTGGAAGGTGAGGGAGATTATATGCCAATCTACTTATCTAATACAAAAAAGATTTCCTGGGTACATGTAGATGAAAATAAGGCAGCAACGATCTATATGAGTAATCTGGATGGCCAAGAAAAGGAAGTACTTGTTGAAAATATTGGAGACGGTAACCTATACGAAGATTCCTATGGCTGGAGTAAAATGATAAATTATTTTGATTAATTTTCAGTTAATTTACTAAGTTGTCCTCTAAAATAGACTATAATGAAGTAGAAAAGGGAGGGGAACTCACTCATGTTTAGTAAAATATTATTAGCCGCAGATGGTTCACAACATTCTATTAGGGCAGCGGAAAAAGCTGTAGCAATAGCGAAAGTCAACCAGAATAGCTTTATACATATTGTTTACGTTATTGATGGTTCCACATCAAAGGCTGATGTTTTAAGTCACTTTGATTCAGGGACTATAAACAAAAGAGAAAAGAAAAACTTAAGCCAATTGAAGATATGCTAGTAAAAGCAGAGATCACCCACGAATTTCATCTAATTCACGGTGAACCTGGACCGGCAATTGTAAAGTATGCTAATGAGGAACAATTCGATTTAGTCATTATCGGAAGCCGTGGACTTAATACTTTACAAGAAATGGTCTTAGGTAGTGTAAGTCATAAAGTAGCCAAAAGAGTTCTGGCCCCTGTCATGATCGTTAAGTAATCATCACTAAGGAAAACTGTCCGTAAGTATGAGTACAGCAAGTCGTGATGTTTCAAAGTCTAAGAGTAGAGTTTGAAATATCGCAATTGTTGAGACTGAGCTTAGGACAGTTTTTTTGTCTATACTTTTAGATAGCAATTAGGTAGTTAAATAGAGAGACGGTTTCTAAGATACAAATATCTATTTGTGAACTTTTTTTGAACATTTTTAGAAAATTTAGTCATCTTTTGTTCGTAAATCGTTTAAAATAATAAAAAGTGGAAAAAATGAGCATATTGATTGTTAGATCGAAAATAAGGTGATAAATTCAGATTATAATAATTATAAAGTAGGAGGTGACCCATATGGACTTAGAAAGTCGAGTTACTAACAGTGAAAGAAAGCAAAAGATTAAAAAGGAAATAATAAGCTGGGCCCAAACACTTGTCGTAGTTCTAGTCCTAGTCGTAGCGATCCGCGCGTTCCTGTTTACAAATTATATTGTTTATGGGTCTTCTATGATGCCGACAATACAAGACCGTGAAAGAGTCATTATTAATAAGATCGGTTATGATGTGGGATCACCAGAGAGGTTTGACATGATCGTTTTCCACGCTACTGAAACAACAGATTATATCAAGAGAATTATTGGTTTACCTGGTGATACAATTGAGTTTAGGGAAGATAACCTCTATATTAATGGTGAACTGATGGAAGAAACTTATCTAAATGAAATGAAAGAAGAATATAAAACCCGATCTTACACTGATGATTTTAACTTAGAGTGGTTAACAGGTGAAAAACAAGTCCCGGAAGGTCACATCTTCGTATTAGGAGATAATCGGCGCAATAGTATAGATAGTCGCCATATCGGTTTTATTTCGATGGACCAGATCGTTGGAAAAGCCGACATTGCCTATTGGCCAATCAAAGATTTTCGTAAATTAAAATAAGACCCACAATTTCATTGTGTGGTCTTTTTTTGTCTTTGTAAAATAGCATGTCCTAATTTTCTAATTTTTCGCTATCTTTCATTTCCTTTTAATAGGATGCATGTCCATACATAAAATTGAATAAATGTGAGAATTTTTGTCAACTCTATTTCTGAATTGCATAGGATAGAGTAAATAATATTTATCTTCTCAGCTTTGTTAGAAAGTCACACAGGATATATTCGTCGAATTATTTATATGCTAGTTAATTGAAAAAAGTGATTAAAACGAAAAAAAATTTTTTAAAACCTTACTATTGAACTGACGTTTTAGAAAAATTTAATTGATTCTAAGTTTTTCTAAATAACCAAGTCAAATGTGAAGAACAAACCATTAAGAGGAGGGGATTACGGATGAAAGGCAGTAATGACAAAAATTATGTTGTCTCTCAAGAAAATTGGTCCCTCCACCGCAAGGGCTATCAGGATCAGCAGAGACATCAAGAAAAAGTTCAAGATGCAATCAAGAGCAATTTACCAGACCTTGTGAGTGAGGAAAATATTATCATGTCCAACGGCCGTGACGTCATTAAGATCCCGATTAGATCTCTAGATGAATATAAAATTAAATATAATTATGATAAAAACAAGCACGTTGGTCAGGGTAACGGCGAAAGTGAAGTTGGTGATGTCGTTGCAAGAGATGGCAATGCTGAGCAACAAGGTCCTGGAAAAGGCCAAGGCGCAGGTGATAAGGCAGGAGAAGACTATTATGAAGCAGAAGTATCCATTATGGAGCTTGAAAACATGCTCTTTAAAGAGTTAGAGCTTCCTAACCTCCAGCAAAAAGAACAAGATAACATTGTTGTTGAAGATATCGAATTTAATGATATTCGCAAAAAAGGCTTAATGGGCAATGTTGACAAAAAGCGTACAATCCTAACAGCTTTGAAACGAAATGCAATCGATGGAAAGCCTAGAATTGCACCAATTTCTAATGATGATTTACGATTTAAGACATGGAATGAAATCATCAAACCAGAGTCAAAAGCAGTCGTCTTAGCGATGATGGATACCTCAGGTTCAATGGGGAAGTGGGAAAAGTATATGGCCCGTTCGTTCTTCTTTTGGATGACGCGCTTCTTGAGAACGAAATATGAAACAGTAGACATTGAATTCATCGCCCATCACACAGAAGCAAAAGTTGTTACTGAAGAGGACTTCTTCTCTAAAGGAGAAAGTGGAGGAACGATTTGTTCGAGTGCATATAGAAAGGCATTAGAGCTAGTAAATGCAAAATATGAACCATCTCGCTACAATATATATCCATTCCATTTTTCCGATGGTGACAATTTAACCTCTGATAACGCCCGTTGTCTAAAGTTAGTTAACGAGCTCATGGAAGTATCCAGCATGTTTGGGTATGGAGAGGTGAACCAATACAACCGCCATAGTACACTCATGAACGCCTACAAAAACATCTCAGACGAACGCTTCCGTCATTATATTTTAAAAGAGAAAAGTGACGTGTATCGAGCGTTGAAGAGTTTCTTTAAGAAGGAAGAGGTAAAGGTATAAAAAGGGAAATCCTTACTACTGGTAGAGATGCTGGTGGTAAGGATTTTGTTTGAAATTAATTTCCTATTTAATGGACTATCCTACTAGACTGTGGACCATTAAATGGAATAATAAAGATGAAGTACTGCAATCACTACTTTTGAGATTTTTTAATTCAATAAAAAAGTTATGATATTTTAAAACTATTTATAAATAGATAGTTATATTATCAGTAACGGTAATATTAGTTAGCTGGAAAAAAGAAAGGGTAACTGATATTGTAAATTAAATAGTAATCTCCTAATTATTATATATAGACAATTTTACGGGTACATCCCGCTAACTATACCAACCGCCATAGTACACTGTCCCCCCGACCCTCCCCCTCACCTTTTTTTACATTATTTAGTGAATTTACATAATATTGTCACTTCACTATCAAATGTGGATACTGAAAATTTAGTTAACTAGCTTTATAATAAAGGTGAGAAAAAATTTTAGTGACACTTGTGAAAAGGTTCACAAAATACAAAAAGGGAGGCTTTAACATGTATTACCAAAACTTATTCCAAGAAAGTAGAATAGGCAATCTAACACTTAAAAATAGAGTTGTGATGCCACCTATGGGAACGAATCTAGCTGGTTCAGAAGGAGAAGTCACTGATCATCTAATTGCCTATTATGAAGAAAGGGCAAAGGGGGGAACAGGGTTAATTATTGTTGAATTTTCCTGTATTGAATATGAATACGGAAAAGGTCTTGTTCGGCAATTAAGGTTAGACGATGATCGTTTCATCCCAGGTATACAACGTTTAGCCAATGCGATCAAAAAATATGGGTCCAAGGTTTTTGTTCAAATTCACCATGCAGGCAGACAGTCAAACTCCTCGTTAATAAATGGTAAACAGATCGTTGCTCCTAGTAACGTTGCCTGTACAGCAGTAGGTCAAGAACCTCGTGAATTAACGACAGTAGAAGTAAAAGAGTTAGTAAATAAATTTGTTCAAACTGCCGTAAGGTGTAAGCAGGCTGGTATCGATGGTGTTGAAATTCACGGTGCCCATGGATATTTAGTTAACCAGTTCTTAAGCCCTGAGGCAAATTTACGTACGGACGAATACGGGGGAAGCTTTGAGAATCGAATGAGATTTCTAGAGGAAATCATAGGTGGTATTAAGGAAAATTGCGGTGAGGATTACCCTGTTTCCGTTCGCCTCAGCGTGGATGAATTCATAAATGGCGGCATAGACTTAAAGTTAGGTAAAGCTATTTGTCGATACGTAGAAAAACTAGGAGCAGATGGACTACATATTAGTTGTGGAACCTATGACTCTATGGATAAAATTATAGAATCGCCGTTATTTGAACAAGGCTGGAGAGTCTATCTAGCAGAGGAAGTTAAAAAAGAAGTAAATATTCCAGTGATCACTGTAGGATCCATCCGTGAACCACAATTTGTAGAAAATATTTTATCGGGTGGAAGAGCAGACTTTGTGGCTATCGGAAGGGGATTGATTGCTGATCCTGAGTGGGTAAACAAAACAATGGAAGGAAGAGAAGATGAGATTAGAAAATGTATTAGTTGTCTCCATTGTATACATTCAGTTTTTGGTAATTCACATGTTAAGTGTTCCATCAATGCTAAAGCAGGTCGAGAACTAGAGTTTAAGGACATGCAGCGCCTAGCTTCTGACATAAGTCGCAATGTTGTTGTCGTTGGTGGTGGCCCAGGTGGAATGGAAGCAGCTCGAGTTTTATCAATTAAAGGATATGGTGTAACTTTATTGGAAAAGGAAAATAAGCTTGGTGGTCAATTGCACCTTGTGACGGACCCACAATATAGAAAGAAAATGACATGGCACATTAATTACCTCAGTAATGAAATGAAACGTTTAAATATCGATGTCCGTATGAATACAGAGGCTACGGTTGAAGCTGTTACCGCTTTAAATCCTTATGCAGTTTTATTAGCAACAGGAGGAAGACCAAAGCTTCCACAAGTAGAGGGTAATGATTTAAGTCATGTATATACTTATGAAGATGTGAAATTACAGGAAAAAGTATTTACAAATAATAAAGTTATCGTCGTAGGCAGCGGTATGATTTGTCATGGAACTACTCGTCGCCTTGCAGAAGCTGGTAATGATGTTACATTAGTTGAAATTCCAACAAAAGCAAGTAAAAGAATCGGACCTGATACTAGATTAAGATTGTTTGACAAACTTAAACAAGTAAATGTGGACATTATTACTGACCACAAATTGGCAAAAATACTTCCAGGCAGTATTATTGTGGAAGACAAAAATTCCGGGAAACAATCAGAAATTCAATCAGAGTATGTCCTTATTGCTATGGGTGTAGAGGCGTATAATCCATTAGAGGAAACATTAAGGGAAAAGATGAGAAATGTATTTGTATTAGGAGACGCAGCAGGCTATGCTTCCCTTGGTGATGCCACCCGAGGCGCATTTGAAAAGGCATATTTGCTTGAATCCATTGTTACACATAGCAGGGAAGAAGAGAGAATGGAAACATTTTGATTTATAAAAAGAAAAAATAATGATTGATGAAAATTTATTTTATTAAAACATAACATAAGGTCTATTTTTTCTATAAAAAGGATAATAGAAATATGCCCAAGATTATGGTAGGAAAAGACGTATGGCCATAAAAGAATTAAAAGCAACGTGTATCGCGAGTTGAAAAGCTTCTTTAAGAAGGAAGAGCAGACGTTGGTTTAACATTAATTTAAAAGAACTTACTACTAGTGAAATGCTGGTAGTAAGTTCTTTTTATTTTGTAATAAATCATTACATTAATTTTACCGGCTATCAAACCGACAGTTTTGTGCACAAATTTTATACATATGACAGTAGAGCAGTTCTTATTACCAAATTTCTATTACCTTAGATGCTACCTCTCTTTCACTTAATGTGCAACATACCTCTTGTTATGGAAAAAATACTTTTTTATATTTGGAATAATAAATCTATCAATGCCGTAGTAATACCTCCCTTTTCCAATAAGTAACAGAAACATTGCTACTACTAAAAAATTTAAATCTGGGCTAAATAATCCAACCCCAGCCATCATAAAGTTAATATTCATGAAGGCACCAGCAAGTAATGCCGGAATTGTCGCTAAGCCTATAATTAATCCTAGGCCAACAAGAAATTCTCCCCAAGGGATAAGGATGTTAAATAACTCTGAATTTGGTAATGCGAATCCTTTGAGGAATTCGGCATACCAACCTTGAACGATAGGATGTTCTCCTCCTGCATTTGCAATTGCGCCTTGTAAAAATCCACTCACGTCAAATCCAGATCGAATTTTATAATAACCTGCTTCGATCCATTGAAGTCCTAACCAAATTCGTAATATAGTCCAAATAATAGCCATTTTTGTTCCATTTATGTGTATTCTCATAATCAGTTTCTCCTTTTAGTTGTAAAATTTCATTAATATGCTACTGCTTTTAATGAAAGCTGTGTAGTATTTCACATATTTTCTGCACTTATCTACTTATCTCTTAATCATCTCCTCCGTAAGCTACCTCATAATTTACTTCGCATGATATTCTATCTCCTTTAATTTTTATAAGCTTATTTTAACGACCAAAATCTTCTATTCCCTTGATTTAGGTCAATTTCAGGAAAAAAACATAACAAAGTATAAAAAAATAGCGAGAGTTTAAGATTAAACAGAGCTTAATGAAGCCAGTGCTATGCAATAAAAATAAATGGGATCATTTGAACAAAATCTCTCCGCTCCATAAAAAAAGAAAGTCTTCCGAGAATTTTATAAGTAGCCTTAAGCTACTTTTCTTTATGCGGCCCCCTCGTTCAAAAGCTTTTAGCCTCATTATCTACTAATGGGCTACTAACTTACCTAAAAAGAACTACTTTTACTGTATATTTTAAACAGAGCCAATTTGAGATAATATCTTTAATTTCCTTGACCCATATCAAGGAAATTAGTAAATATGTGCATTAAAATATGAATAGTAAAACACTAAGAAAGATGATCACTTTCAATAATTGTTTTGCTAGATACAAATAATTAATCATTATAAAGGAGACCAAAATATGAAAAAGCTTGGATTACTTTTATTAACGGGTGCAATATCGCTAAGCCTAGCAGCTTGCGGTGGAACAACTGAGGTAGCAAAATCACCAGCAGAAAATGTTAGTGAAGAAACAGAAACTAAACAAGAGGAAGAAACTGTTGATGTAACAACTAACTCCGATGTAGAAGAGTTTACTATTACTGCAACTAACTGGGACTTTGCATCAGATAAAGAGTTAACTGTAAAAAAAGGCACAGTAGTCAAACTTAATTTAGTTAATGAGGAAGGATTCCATACAATTAGTAATGACGATTTAGGAATTGACCTGAGCCCTGACGCGCCTACTGAATTTACAGCAGACACAACGGGTGAATTTGAGCTACTTTGTTCAATAATGTGTGGTGCCATGGATGTTCATAATGCAATGAAAATTACATTAACAGTAGTTGATTAATAATTTTGATCTTTAGGTGTCAGACACCACAAATGGACATTTTTATTCGAAAGTCCATTTGATGAAGACAAAAATATTGCTATCAAAAAGATGAGCTAAATGTCCACCAGAAACGGACATTTAGCTCATTTTGTGCATTTATGGTGTCTGACACCGCTTTTCTTGACACCGCTTTTCTTATAATTAGTGATTATTTGGGTTTTTTAGTTGAGATTTACTACCACGTTTGGAGTTGTATTTCGTTCCCTTATTATTATCGCCACTAGCTATCTCCTGACCAAACTCTGTGTCTAACTTTCCACCTCTACTGGGTGAGCTTTGGTTTTTACTACCTTGATTATTACGCTTTGTCATTCTATACCCCTCCTATTTTTAACCTGCATGATTATCATTCCAAGATCTCCTCGTTTTCATTACAAAACTGAAATGCTAAACATTTCAAGTTAGGAAGGTAATCTAATGTTGTAGTTACCTTAAACATAGAAAAACATATAACGTATAACTTTCTTTGAAATCCTGATAATAAAAAAAGAAGGGGTGATAACAATGGCAAAACGGAATGGTAAAACTGACGCAGAGCAAAAGAATAAGCGTTCAGGGAAAACTGATTCTGAGTTCTCTAAAGAACTTGGCAGTGCTGCGGCTAATCGCGCTCATAAAGAGAAAGCCAAAAAAGAAAAAGCATCGAAAAACCAAGGAGAATGGAAAGGGATGCATTAAAAAGTAGTAAGTAAGCTTTAATTACAGGTAGCAAAATAAAGATTAGTAAGCCTTAAGACACTAACAACAAAAAAATAGCGGCCAGTTGGTGAATACAAAAACCCTTACTGCAATACTTGCAATAAGGGTTTTGTGAAGTTTAATTAGTTGCGAATTAGATAATCAAAGGCACCTAATGCTGCGTTTGCACCTGAACCCATTGAAATAATGATTTGCTTATATGGGCTATCTGTACAATCACCTGCAGCAAATAATCCTGGTAGTGTTGTAGCACCATGCTTATCAACAACGATTTCACCAAAGCGAGTACGTTCAATCGTTTCGCCTAACCAATCAGTGTTTGGAACAAGACCGATTTGAACAAACACGCCTTGTAATTCGATATGTTTCACTTCTTCAGTATCACGATCAATGTAGGAAATACCGTTTACTTTGTCTGTACCGGTAATTTCCTTTGTTTGAACGTTCTTTAGAACTGTCACATTAGGTAGGCTATAAAGACGTTTTTGTAGAACAGCATCCGCTTTTAGCTCTGGCATAAACTCAAGTACTGTTACGTGGTTTACGATACCAGCAAGATCAATCGCTGCTTCAACACCTGAGTTACCACCACCGATAACTGCAACGTCTTTTCCTTCAAACAATGGACCATCACAATGAGGACAATAGGCGACACCTTTGTTTTTGAACTCTTGTTCACCTGGTACGCCTACATTGCGCCAACGAGCACCTGTTGAAATGATGACACTTTTACTCTTAAGAACAGCACCATTTTCAAGTTCAAGTTCGAAAAGGTCTTTCTTTTCAATTCGTTTCGCACGCTGTAAGTTCATTACCTCAATGCCATACTCTTTCACATGTTCTTCAAGACTAGCAACTAGCTTAGGTCCTTCGGTATGCTTCACGCTATAAAGTTCTCAATACTCATAG
>NZ_JACEHK010000003.1 GCF_025377685.1 Anaerobacillus sp. CMMVII
CAGATAAAAGCATTAGAGCGTGTATTTTTATTAAGGAACCAATATAATATTGCAGCGGCAAATATGAGTCTTGGTGGTGGGAGAAACTTCTCCCCTTGTAGTGGTGATGCGCGGTTGCGATCATAAATAACCTTAAATCAGTAGGAATTCCGACAGTCATTGCAGCGGGGAATGACGGATTTAAAGATTTCGATCAGCAGTCCCGCATGTGTTCCTGAGGCAATCAGTGTCGGGGCTACCACGAATAGTGATACAGTAGCTAGTTTCTCTAACAGTTCGTACTTTTTAACATTATTAGCTCCTGGAGCCCCTGTGTATTCATCTGTTCCTGGAGGTGGGTATCAATTTTGAATGGAACATCAATGGCTACGCCACAGGTTGCAGGTGGATTTGCAATTATCAAGCAAAAATACCCAAATGCGACAGTAGAACAATTACTTTCATACATCAGTGATAATGGAGTGAATATAAGAGATACAGCTAACAACATTACGAAACCGAGGCTAGATTTTTCATGGTTAGAGACAAGCTTACCAGCTCTAGACCAAGTCGCCAAACCTACTTGGAGTAATAATGTTGTTCACTGGAGCGGCGTCGTGAATGCGATTCAGTACGAGTTGAAATTATTTAAAAATAGCATTGAAGTTGATAGTTTTCGAGTAGGACAAAGTGTTCGACAGTTCGATTTAAGTTCGATGATGAATAGTTCTGGTATCTATACAGTAACAGTCCAAGCACTCGCAGATAATTTGTCTTTTAAAGATGGACCTGTATCCCTTCCATCTGATGGGGAAAATAAAGGTGTCGCCTATTTTGAGGATTTTGAAAACAATAATGGCAATTACTCAGTTGTAGGTGTTAATTCAACATGGCAATGGGGTGTACCAACGACAGGTCCGGGCCATGCGTTTTCAGGTACAAAAGCTTGGGGAACTAATTTAGGTGGCAATTATAGTGATCTCGAAAATAGTGCGATCGTATCACCGAACATAAACCTAAGTAATGTTAGCTCTCCGATTATGTTAACGTGGATGCAATATGCGGTTACTGAACTTGATTTTGATTACTTGAATGTTGATATTAGTAAAGATGGTGGCCAAACGTGGAACCGTATTTACAGAAATCATGGGCACATAAGTACAAGTTGGGAAGAACAATGGGATATATTAGACGCATCTTACGCCGTTTCTAACTTTAGAATAAGGTTTCATTTACAATCGGATATTGCGATTAATTTTTCCGGAATTTATATTGATAATATTATGATTACAGGGAGTACCCCTAGTTTAAGTCAAGTTCATAAGCCTACCTGGAACGGCGATGTAATTAACTGGAATGGGGTTGCTAATGCAGCACAATACGAATTGAAATTACTTAAAAATAGCATTGAGGTTGATACAATACGTGTAGGACCAAGTACTCGACAATATGATTTCAGTTCAAAATTAAGTAATCCAGGTGTTTATTCGGTAACAGTCCGTTCGATTAGCGATAACGTCAATTACCGAGATGGCGAGGTATCACTACCATCTGATCACAATCATAAAGGTGTTCTCTATTTTGAAGACTTTGAAAACAACAATGGTAGTTATACGGCTGGTGGAACAAATTCAACATGGCAATGGGGAATTCCGAGTAATGGACCACAATCTGCTTATTCTGGTACGAAGGTCTGGGCAACTAACTTACACGGTGATTATAGTAATTATGAAAATAGTTTCATAAATTCCCCCAACATTGATTTACATAATACTGGAAATTCAGCGATAAGTTTAAGTTGGATGCAATATGCAGTCACCGAACAACACTTTGACTTTATGAGTGTTCAAATTAGTAACAACGGTGGTCAAACGTGGGATTATATATATACAGACCACGGACATATAAGCACAGACTGGGAACAGCGAGAGCTAGAAATCCCATCTTCTTACGCAGTATCAAACTTTAAAGTGCGTTTTCTATTAGACACGGACGTCTCAGTTACTAATCCAGGAATTTATATTGATAATATTATGATAAGTGGAAATGTTTCGTTGCCTATCCTAGATCAAGTGCATACACCAACTTGGTTTGCTGACGTGATTAGGTGGAATGCTGTCGCGAACGCAAGTCAATACGAGTTAAAGTTATACAGAGGAACAACATTGGTAAACACTCAATTAGTCGGGGCGGGTGTTGAGCAATATAATTTTGCCTCACGGATGACGAGTCCTGGAGCATATACGGTAACTGTCCGAGCAATAGGAGATCAAGTAGATTATTTAGATGGTGAAGTATCATCGTCATCAGAAATAAATAGAAAATGGTTGACGTTAGCGAGGGTTTCAAAACCGACGTGGAACGGAGACGTCATAGGCTGGAATGCTGTCGCGAACGCAAGTCAATACGAGTTAAAGTTATACAGAGGAACAACATTGGTAAACACTCAATTAGTCGGGGCGGGTGTTGAGCAATATAATTTTGCCTCACGGATGACGAGTCCTGGAGCATATACGGTAACTGTCCGAGCAATAGGAGATCAAGTAGATTATTTAGATGGTGAAGTATCATCGTCATCAGAAATAAATAGAAAATGGTTGACGTTAGCGAGGGTTTCAAAACCGACGTGGAACGGAGACGTCATAGGCTGGAAAGTTGTCGCGAACGCAAGTCAATACGAGTTAAAGTTATACAAAGGAACAACATTGGTAAACACTCAATTAGTCGGGGCGGGTGTCGAGCAATATAATTTTGCCTCACGGATGACGAGTCCTGGAGCATATACGGTATCTGTTCGAGCAATAGGAGATCAAGTAGATTATTTAGATGGTGAAGTATCATTGTCATCAGAAATAAATAGAAAATGGGTGACGTTAGCGAGGGTTTCAAAACCGACCTGGAACGGAGACGTCATAGGCTGGAAAGTTGTCGCGAACGCAAGTCAATACGAGTTAAAATTATACAGAGGAACAACATTGGTAAACACTCAATTAGTCGGGGTGGATGTTGAGCAATATAATTTCGAATCACGGATGACGAGTCCTGGAGCATATACGGTAACTGTCCAAGCAATAGGAAATCAAGTAGATTATTTAGATGGTCAAGTATCATTGTCATCAGAAATAAATCGAAAATCGGTGACGTTAGCGAAGGTTTCAAAACCGACGTGGAACGGAGACGTCATAGGCTGGAATGCTGTCGCGAACGCAAGTCAATACGAGTTAAAGTTATACAGAGGAACAACATTGGTAAACACTCAATTAGTCGGGGTGGATGTTGAGCAATATAATTTCGAATCACGGATGACGAGTCCTGGAGCATATACGGTAACTGTCCAAGCAATAGGAGATCAAGTAGATTATTTAGATGGTGAAGTATCATTGTTATCAGAAATAAATCGAAAATGGGTGACGTTAGCCAGGGTTTCAAAACCGACGTGGAGCGGAGACGTCATAGGCTGGAATGCTGTCGCGAACGCAAGTCAATATGAGTTAAAGTTATACAGAGGAACAACATTGGTAAACACTCAATTAGTCGGGGCGGGTGTTGAGCAATATAATTTTGCCTCACGGATGACGAGTCCGGGAGCATATACGGTAACCGTTCGAGCGATAGGTGATGGTACGAATTATAAGAATGGAGCCGTATCGTTACGTTCTAATGAAAAACGAAAAGTAGTTACACTAGGCAAAGTACAAAAACCGACCTGGAGCGGTGATGTAATTAAGTGGAAGAGTGTAGCCAATACAAAACAATACGAATTGAAATTATACAGAGGTTCAACATTAGTTGCGACTCAACAAGTAAAGTCAACAGTTATACAATACAATTTCGCCTCAAAAATGACGAGACCTGGAGTGTACACGGTAACCGTTCGAGCGATCGGTGATGGTACGAATTATAAGAATGGAGCCGTATCGTTACGTTCTAATGAAAACGAAAAGTAGTTACACTAGGAAAAGTACAAAAACCGACCTGGAGCGGTGATGTAATCAAGTGGAAGAGTGTAGCCAATGCAAAACAATACGAATTGAAATTATACAGAGGTTCAACATTAGTTGCGACTCAACAAGTAAAGTCAACAGTTGTGCAATACAATTTTGCCTCAAAAATGACGAGACCTGGAGTGTACACGGTAACCGTTCGAGCGATCGGTGATGGTACGAATTATAAGAATGGAGCCGTATCGTTACGTTCTAACGAAAAGAAGAAATAGCAAATTCGGGTGATCATCGAATATGTGTTTCACAGAGTAATAGAAAAGGAGCTACAATCATTTTACTTAGGTAAAGTGGTCCCTATATCAAGGACACTCTGAAAAAAAGGCCTTAAAAAAAGCAGTTCTTCAAGCATGCTATTAATTATAACTCTTTTTCTAATGTTGCTCCTTTTCTACTGTTAAATAGTGAACTATATAAAAGCCAAGAGGCTTTAGTAACTAGTTACTACGTAAGGGGATTAGAACAAGAAATCCTTAATTTTAATATAATTAAAGTAGAAGAACTGGGTCCCGGAGAGGCAAGAATCAAAGTTTCGGAGACAATCGGTATATATGTTGATTACGAGTACCGAGAAGAAACTTTCAAATGGTGGTACTATGCAAGAAATCTAACTAAATGTAAAGAGGCTCCAGATAGTCATTGAAATTGACTACCTGGAGCCTCTTTTTATACATTTAATGTAAGAACTTAGCCTACATAAAAAATAAAATCATCGGTACCTTTAATCTCAGGCTCTAACCAACCCGAAGTTTGTCAGAGTGTGACGAAAGAATTGTAAAGAAATAGTGATCTACTTTTTATTAAACGCTTGATTAATTTTTCAAGCGGTAATAGGCGTGGGGACGGTTCTGCTGCTTCCTATGAGATGAATTAGCAGAGCTATTTTCAAAATGAGAGTATTATTTTAGACTTACTAATACTTGATTTTGTGCCTCACCGATTACATAAGCATGAGCCACTGCAAAATCGTAATGTTTGAAATGAAGTACCTAGAGGCATGGCTTAGCTCGAAAGGTTATACAAGAGTGGCATAACGGACTGAATTGTGGCTGTCACCAAACTGAAATTTTGTCGGTAAAGGTTTATTTAAAAAGATTGGTAGCTAAAAGTACAAACGTTTGGTGTGATTAAGTAGCAACATATAAAGCTGATGGGCGGTTGACCATTTCCAAAAGGGAGGTGGTAGTAATGGGAACTTATAAAGGTAGTAAAATATGGCGATTTAACAAACTTTTAACTTTTTTAAAATAATAAACTCTTAGAACAGATGGGAACATTTATGGAAAAGTCCTATAATAGAATAATAGTATGCAAAATTATAGGAGTGAATTTATTGAAAAAGATTGTAAGTGCCATTATATTTATTCTTTTTTTAACACTGCTCAAAAGTAATGTAACGCTTGCCGAAGGAGCAATTCTTACATCTGGTGTCTCTCAAAAGGTAGAATTAAGTAGCGATACACATACCTATCAATTTACAACGAATCAATTCGGTAATGCTACCATTTTATTAGATAATACAACAGGTGGCTTTTCAATGTATCTGTTTGATAGTAAAGGGAATAACTTAGGTGGCTCAGACACGGATTTTGCTGGAGAAACAATAGTAATTGAAACAGCGCTAGCAAAAGGAACATATCATATAAGGATAAGCCCTCATAATTGGGATGAAATCACTAGTGCAAAGTATAGATTAAAAGCTAGTTTTGTAGACAAAACGCCTACTGTAAATCCACTATACAATAACCATACTCGTGTTACTGGAAATGCAGTATCTAATACAAAGGTTTATGCGGTGGTAGGCAAAGAGACAATTGGTGAAACAACTGCTAAAAACGGCAAATACAGTATTATAATCCCTGCCCAAAAAGCAGGAACTAAAATTGGTGTTTATACTGTAGATGGTGCTGGAAATATAAGTTCAACTAAGAGTACCAAAGTGATCAATTCTTCAATTCAAACAGTTTCTACTAATTATAATAAGATTAAAATTACTTGGGCACGGGTCCCTGGTGCAGATGGATATGATATCTATCGAAGCACTACTAGTGACGGAAAGTATAGTAGAGTTGGAACAGTAACAAAGGGTACAACGACTAGTTTTACAAATAGTGGAGTTACCACAGGAAAAAAGTATTTTTACCGAGTTAGAGCTTATCGAATAATTGATGAAAAAAAAGTATATAGTTCTTACACGAAACATAAAAGCGGTAAAGCATTACCCACGACCCCTACGAATATGAAGACTAACAATATTACTACATCTACTGCAACATTATCATGGAAAAAAGTAACGGGAGCAGATGGGTATGAAGTTTATCGTGCTAACACAAAGAATGGAACATTTAGAAAATAGGTACCCTTACTAAAGGCAGCACATTGAACTTTACGAATAAGAACCTAACTACTGGAAAAACATATCACTACAAAGTTAGAGCATTTCGAACAGTGAATGGAAAAAAGGTATACAGTATATTTTCTGATATATTAAAACAAAAAATTCCATATCCAGTTGTTAATCGAAGTCTTGAAACACTTAGATTAGTAGATAAACAGAACGGGTTACCAAAAGATTTTGTTCCAAAAGACTTAATCACTCCAAATGTAAGATTTTCCACAAGTGTAGCGGAAAGAAGAAAAATGACAAGGGAAGCTGGACGTGCGTTAGAGAAAATGTTTCGTGATGCAAACAAAGCTGGGATCGTTTTATATGCACAATCAGGATACCGGTCATACGCAACACAACAATCTATTTATCAAAGCTATGTAAAAAGGTACGGACAAAATGAAACTGACAAATTTAGTGCCAGACCTGGACATAGTGAACATCAAACAGGACTAGCGATGGATATCACTAGTAAAAGTGTAAACTTCAATTTAACCGAAAAGTTTGCCGAAACAAAGAAGGAAAATGGTTAATTAAAAACGCATCAAAATACGGGTTTATTATGAGCTATCCAAAAGGAAAGACCCATCTTACTGGCTACATGTACGAGCCGTGGCACTACCGCTATGTAGGGGAAGAACACGCATTATTTATCGATAAAAACAACCTTACACTGAAAGAGTATCTGGATAAGTATGGGAAGTAGCGTATGGAAGCGTGGGGACGGTTCTGGTGCTTCCTAATGGATGGTCACCACAAATATGCTAAAACAAAAGCAACCAGGTATTGGGTTTCTAAATCCCGTACCTGGTTGCTTTTTTAGTATTAGCAAATATTAACTCTGTCTAGCTCCAGACGCCCTCTGCTCCTGCGGTTACTCGTCGCAAACAAAACCTTATGCTCCCTGCGGTTACTCGTCGCAAAAAACTTTGCTCCTACGGTTACAAAAACAGTTGGGTCGAACCGTAGCCACAACCTCTACTAGAGAAAATAGAGGTTTGGGTACCCGGGTATTAAATGAAATTAACCAAGAATAAGCCACTATCACTGGATTAAGCAACGTTTCTTTTAATACTCGCGATATTATTCTTAGAGAAGCTTACTCCAGTAAAACCATAAACAATTGTAATCAATGGACAAAGTAAACAGAAAAATACAAAGGGAAAGTAGGAAAGAACTGGTACTCCTAGAACACTTGACATAAAGACGCCACTTACCCCATAGGGAATTAACGGATTAATAACGGTTCCACCTGACTCTAACACTTTTGAAAGTTGTTTACCCGAATATCCCATTTCTCTATAGCGTTTCTCAAATGCTTCTCCTGTTAAAATAATAGACATATATTGTTCGCCAAGGCTTACATTAATACCAATTCCTGAACAAACGGTAGAAAGAACAAGTCTTCCTGTTGTTTTACTGTTCCTTGTATCGATTCAATTAACCTCTCAATCACTCCAAGAACAGACAACAAGCCTCCCATACTTAGTGTTAATAGAAGAAGAGATACAGCCCACATCATGCTTTGGATACCACCGCGGTCAAGAATTTTAGCTATTTCTTCATTTTCTGCTCCTGATATATACCCATTTTGAATGAGATTCATCCAGTCTGCTATCATTATATCTCCTCGTAGAATGATAGATGTTGCTAAACCTACTACAATACCAAGAATCATTGTTGGTATTGCTGATTTTTCATGATTGCCATAACGATGATACATACAGCAGGTAGTAATGCAAAGGGATGAACGATAGCCGCTTCTTGTAAGGAAGTAAGCATTTCCTCCATTCTTTCAGGATGAACAGTTGTGTTTGTACGTCCAATGATAATAAATAAGATAAGTGAGATTGCAAAAGCAGGAATTCCAACCCACAACATATGACGAATATGTTCAAATAAATCAGATTTGGCGATAGATGATGCGAGATTTGTTGTATCGGATAATGGAGACAACTTATCGCCAACTAAAGCACCAGAAATAACAGCTCCTGCTACCATAGCTAAAGGAATACCTAGAATACTTCCTACGGCCATAAACGCAACTCCGATGGTAGAGACTGTTGTAAATGCACTTCCTATGGATATTCCAACGATAGCCGTTGCGATGAAGGCACTTGGTAAGAAATAATCAGTTGAAACAAGTTGAAAACTATACGCTATCAACGTAGGAATCGTTCCCGAATCAATCCAGACAGCAATAAGTACCCCAATTAGCATGAATATCATAATTGGCACGATACCTGATTTTATTCCTTTAATAATGCCATCTTCCAAAGTAGACCATGGTAGACGTTTTATTAGTCCATACCCAATAATAAAAATAATGACTATGAAAATCGGAACATGCGGATGTGCGCCGTAGTGAATTAACGAAACCCCGATCACACTTAAAATAACCCCAACAATAAGGAGAGCTTCCCATCCTCTTAATTTAATCATTTCTCTTCTTCCTTCCTAACCATCGTAAAAAATTTCTTAAACAACTTTAAGTTCGTTCATACAGCTAAAGATAGTTAAAACTATTACAATTTCACTGAGGTACTAAAACGCTTAAACGCTTTTAAGTGTTAAAGTAAAACGTATATAAAACTATAAAGGGGTTTTTAATAGAAGTCAATAAAATTAAAGCACGGGGACGGTTCTCGTGCTTCCCAACCGGTTGAACACTGAATCTAGTAAGAGTGAATTATAACAGCCTCATAGTGAAAGAGAGTAGCGATCTAGTTTTTTTATGCTTGATTAATTTTATTGAACGTTTCAAAAGAAGTAGGGAATTCAGTTATTAATCAAACGTTTGATTAATTTCCACACGACATATAAGCGGAAAATAGTTTGGGCAGAATTAATTAATCGTTTGATTAATTTATACACCACAAAATGGCCTTTACTATTCTAGTGTTAGCCAACTGCTAGCGCTTCTATTGCAGCAACTAGCTTTCGATTTTCAATGAAGCGCGTTGAACCACGGCGACGGGTTCTCGTGCTTCCTAAGGGATGAGCTATCCTAATGAATACAAGAAACAAGGTATAGGACTCTTAATCCTATACCTGTTTTTTTGTTATGCCTTAATTTTAAACTGTTTCCTTGTTTCTTCACAAAGCATGTTGCTTTGTAAGATCATTGCTAATTTGTTTACGGATTCGTTTAGAAGATCGAGCTTTGCTTCAATCCGGTAGAGTAAATACAACGTAACCACCACTGGGAACCCGTATTCACTGATAAGGGGAAGCCACATTTCCATCTTCATTGCCTCCTTTCATATTAGGTTTTTAATGAAGAAGACCCCGACTAGAAAAATGGTCGGGGCTTCTAATATAACTAGATTTGGATATCAGACACGTTGCGCTCGACAATTCTAGCTGCATGCTTGCTCACTAGTGCGCCTCCCGATGAAATAAATGCGTTCTCAGCAATGACTTGTTCCATAACCTGCGCCACTAATGCTGGGTTAACTGGTTCAAAAGGGTTGTCCAACGATAGGACCACATTCTTTCCGGCTTCATTTTTGAAAATTAGTTCAATTTTTTTCGCCATCTTACATCACCTCCGATCGTTTTGCTATTTTGTTAGATTAGTTGAAGATATTGTACTGATTGTTTCGTGTGATCGTTTCTAGGGTGTACTGTTTGTAGTGAAGCGAGTGCTTGAGCCGCGCGCTTCAGTTGTTCGCTTGTGGCTGTGTTGTCAACATTCGGGAAGGTTTTCGTTTTGAAGATTTCTTTACCCTCACCATCAACACCGCCATAGAAATGTAAAGTTAAACGTGTTTGTAAGATGTTTTCCATGCTTATCACCTCCTTCACTATATAAATACACCGAAAAGTGAAAAAGGGGGACAAGGGATTCAAAGCAAGCAAAAGAACCGTAACCCTGCTAATTACAGTCCAAAGAATGACAGACTGTTTACCATCTCAGTCCTTCTGTTGTAAAAGATATATAACCATAGTTTTGAGAATCTATAATGATAAAAAACTAATATAAGTTTTTAAATACATGAAACATTTTGAAATTTAGACCGTACATATTCGGGTGCCTTACTCCAAGAAAAAAGTGTGACATTCTGCAGTATAACTTAACATAATAAGATTCTTTTTAAGTTCTTAAATGCATTATGGTAATATTTGGATATATTGAATTGGTAGGTGATTAAAGGTGGAAGCTAAATGGCTTGATTGGGCAAAACAACTACAATCTATTGCACAGGCAGGATTAACATATTCGAAAGATATTTATGACCTTGAAAGATTTGAATTGATAAGAAAAATAAGTATTGAAATATTGTCACAACAAACGGATATGGATAAAACAAAAATAAAAGAGTTATTTGCCAATGAAACTGGCTATGCAACTCCGAAGATTGATATTAGGGCAGTTGTTTTTAAGGATAATAAAATTTTAATGGTAAGAGAAAATACTGACGGTGATTGGTCTTTACCTGGTGGTTGGGGTGACGTAGGCTTATCTCCAAGTGAAGTTGCAATAAAAGAAGTGAAGGAAGAATCAGGGTTTGACGTAAAGGCAGTCAAATTGATTGGTGTACTTGATAAAAAATGTCATCCACACCCTCCTTCGCCATATCCTGTTTACAAGATGTTTATCCAATGCGAAATCATTGGTGGGCAGCCCCGAAAGGAATTGAAACGAGTGCAGTTGAGTTCTTTGCTGAAGATAACTTACCATCCTTATCGATAGCAAGAAATACAGAATCACAAATTAAATTGGCTTTTAAGCATTTGCATAATCCACAAGAAATAGTATATTTTGATTGATTTTTTTCATTCGAATGCTTTAGTGGAACAACAGGAACAGTCAAAAGAATGGTTGTTCCTGTTTACTTTTCTTCAACTCTTGAAGAAGAAGAGTTGAAGAAGGGATTTATTACAAGTGATGTTATATTAATCATTATTAGTAACAAGAATTTTCAATGAAATGTCTCGTCTCTAACACCAAACTATTATTTTATAGGGGATAGTTTTGGCAGGGATACTTTTTGTAGCAGCGCCATAGATAACGATTAAATTTCGATTTGTAAGGATACTTGAAAAGGGTTGCCCATTTGGTAAGACTATTTGGGTATATGGAGATATATTTAACTGTAATTGTCCGTCTTTACTCGTCAACTGACTATCAAAATAATCTACTTTTACATTTAGATTAGGTAAAAGTTTTACCATTACAAGTGCTTGATATTGTGGAGGGTATATCAAAGGAACCGGTGCATTTCCATCATAGTATCCAGTTATTTTATCTCCTACAGATACCACTAGATGATTTACAAAGAAAGTTGTAGGTGAAATAACGAAATTTACTATTGTTCCCAATTCATTTTCGACGGTCATTATTTTATAACAACCTTCTCCTTCGCTATTTTGTCCCGTAAAAAATCACTTATCATGGTAACGGTCCCTTGAAAAGAATAAAAATTTATCATATTAACTTAAACCTCCATTTAGGAAGCGTGGGGACGGTTCTGCTGCTTCATTGATTTCTAGTTTTCTATATTAGGAAGCGCCAGAACCGTCCCCGCGCTTCCTCGGTCAGAACTAAAAACCCGCTTAATTGACAGCGGGCTTTAAGCGTTCTTCAACATCAGTCCGATGTATCCAAGGTCGCCTGGATAGCCGGACTAATTTCGGTATGAGGATAGTTAATTCGTTCTCCAAATTCTACCCAGTCGAGATTTGCCATCATCAATAGGTAGCGTTTACCGCTAGCCGGGTCGCTAATGATGATATGGTCACGGCCAGCCGTTTCAATGCGGCCGCGGTATACCCTTGCATTCCATTCATTGTTACCTTGATAAGTAAAATAGAATGTACCAATCTTACCTTTGTTGAAGCGCAGGATATTTTCGATAAACGATTCTTCCACCCTGCCTGTCGGTAACTGCTGCCCAGTCCCAATTGGCATCACTGGCACTGAATAAGCGGGACCAGAAGGCATACCCGCCGGGAAGTTCCAAGGTTGTTGTGTGGCACCGTTGTGCATCATGGTATCTGAATAAAAACTAGGGGAATAGTTCATTGGATAATAACTAGAGTTTCCGCAAGTCATGAAAAGCTCATCTCCTTATTATTTTATCTATAAAATTCAGGGCAGTAGCCCGGTACACCGACATAGAAGCAATGATTTTTGTGCGCAAATTCGAACTGTGTCATGGGTGATCTTGGCATCGTCGGGGTACAAGGATCGCGGAATGCTTGCCCTGGACTCGGATTAAAAACCACAGACTCTGTCTGGCTCGAGGACTCCTATGACCATTTAATAAATTCCTAGCCCTTTGGAGGTCTTCTTCATTCGGACGCTGTGTATACAATGTTCCATTTAAAACAGGCTCAAAGTGAGGAATTCCAGTTCCTGGTATGGTTTGATAGATGACATGATTGATAGTGCGAAGATTTCTGAAGTCCGGTTCACAGTCTGCCTCGACCCGATTAGCCACAACCGTTCCTACATAATCCATCCCTTCGGCTCCCTCACCGATCGCCTCCGCTAACATGAGCCTTGCTAAATGCTCGACATCACGTTCAGTATGATTTATACGTCTACCCATTTTTCTCACCCCCTTTTGCCTATACAAGTAATTTATTGCTTGAAGTTAGTTTTGGTGACTTGCCTATGCGCCCAACTTAAGAAGCGCGGGGAAGCATGGGGACGGTTCTGGTGCTTCCTATTGGGTAATAACGAGGAAGCGTGGGGACGGTTCTAATGCTTCCTAATAGATAAATAACCACAGGAGGTATCCTAATGAATGCAAAAGCAACCAGGCATAGGACTCTAGACCCTATACCTGGTTGCTTTTGTTATTCTTTATATTTGAATTGTTTCTTTGTCTCTTCACCGAGCTTGGAGACGGGGCAAAGCAGAGTGACGGTTCTGTTGCTTCCAAAGAAAGCAACAGAACCGTCACTCTGCTAGAAAAAACATTCTTTATATTAATATTTAAGTAGAGGTGGAGCTTGACACACTTTTACCACCGGGTAATGAATCGGTCACTATAACAACCAGAAATTAAAATAGAATGATAGTTGAGAGAACGATATTTTTGAGTAATTTAGCGGTAACACATAAAGCGGATGGGAGGTTGGGACCTTCCGAAGGAAGGTGGCCATCAGGGTGACTTTTGAAGCAGTGAGCATGGCAATTTAACTATGTATGTTATTTATTTATAATAAACAAAAAAGCAATTCTTGCAATTATCACACCTCTCACCGTCAGAAAAGAGAAATAACAGCCCATATAAAATGTAGCCAATAGAAAACCTTTAGGAAAGGTTCTGGCTACTTTTTTTACGACAATGGATTTGCGTTTATTTCTGCTATTAAACATCAATATTAAAAGGTCAGCCATAATCGTCATGTAGTTGAAATGGTTGAGCGTATCACTTACACACCGGATTTCAGGATGAGAAAGCCATTAAACTTCTTTAAATCTTTTTTACTTCTAATTCTTGGATGGAAGCATGAGAACCGTCCCCATGCTTCTCCATCTCCTACAAAAGTATCGACAATAGCACTAATTTTGTATGTGATCAAATTAACAAATGTTTATTAGTAACATTTTGTTAATTAGTAGGAAAATGAAAAAAAGGCGAATTATGTAATAAAAAGGAATAAAATGAGGAAAAAAGTGGAAAAGTAAGTGTTTACATTATAGTATGAACGAGTTAGTATTGTTTGTAACGAACATCTAAATGTTAGTACTTTAACTTTTTGCTTCATTTAATAATCTGGATTTCCAAGTAGTTATCTGTTAACCATAACCTTTACCTAGGGAGAGAATATAAATGGAATCGCTACATCACATAAATGAGAGACAGGATCGGATTTATAGAGAGTTAGTAAATAAAGGTGAGGTAAGAATTAGTGACCTAACTGTAAAGTTTGGTGTAGTTGAAATGACAATTAGACGTGATTTTGAAAAGATGGAGAAACTTGGTCTATTAAAAAGAACTTACGGAGGGGCAATCCCTATAACAGATTATTATCCTGAATTGAATGAGCGTGAAGGGTTAAATTCAAGCGCAAAAAGTTTGATAGGTAAGAAGGCAGCGGAGTTTGTAAAAAATGGAGATGCGATATTTGTTGATGCTGGAACGACTACTCCATATTTAGTTAAAAACTTACCTCGTGAGATGGAATTAATAGTAGTTACAAATGCTATAAATGTAGCAACGCAAATACAAGGAGTTAATAAAGAAAAGATCGTTATTGGAGGGATTTTAAGGGATGCAACTTCTTCCCTAGTAGGGCCATTAGCAGAAGCGTGTCTCGAGAATTTATCGTTCAATAGGGTATTCCTATCTGCATCTGGTTTTACCCTCGAACAAGGATTTAGTAATGCGAATGGTTTCGAAGTCCAAATAAAAAAGCTAGTGATGAGAAATTCTAAAGAAGTTAATTTTCTCATTGATCATAGTAAACTAGGTAATCAATTCCTACACAAAATAGCTAATTTGGATGGAAGTGTAAATCGAATTATTACTGATAAAGAACTCCCAAAAGAGTATCGGAAAATTATAGAGGAACAGGGTATCGAGATTGTCATATGTAGTTAATAGAATTCAGTTCAGATATTATCCCTAAGATTACTAGTATCAATTTATAAATGGTACATAAAGAAATAAGGTGGATATTAAATCACAAAAGTGATTTTAATATAAAAAAATAATAGACTGAAAGGGGCATTACTAATGAAGAAAGCAATCGTTTTTCTACTAGTTACATTGTTAACCTTTGGTTTAGCTGCATGTAACAACAATGAAGGGGCAAGTGGTGAAGGTGAAGGTGGTTACAAATTTGGTTACACATCTATGACCCAGAACAACCCATTTTTTCAAGTGTTAGAAGAAGCAGTGCGCGAAAGTGTTGAGGCAAATGGAGATACTTTAATTACAATGAATCCGGCTATGGATGTAGAATTGCAAATTAATCAAATTGAAGATCTTATCACCCAAGGAATTGATGCAATTTTCTTAAACCCGGTGGATTGGGAAGGTATTAGACCAGCCCTAGTTATGTTAGAAGAAGCGGGAATCCCAATTATTAACTACGATACAGAAGTTAAAGATTTTGATTATGTTACCGCTTACGTTGGTTCCGATAACAAAAATGCAGGAAGAGTTGCTGGTGAGGACTTAGTTAAAAGATACCCGAATGGTGGGAAAATTGTCATTTTAGACAGCCCAACGATGAATTCGATTAATGACCGAATTGATGGCTTTTTAGAAGCTATTGAAGGTAAAGGCTTTGAAATAGTTGCGCAACAAGATGCTAAAGGTGATTTAGAAACGGCATTAAATTTAACAGAAGATATCCTTCAAGCACACTCAGGTATTATTGCTATCATGGGTGGAAATGATCCGACAGCATTAGGTGCATTAGCAGCACTTAAGGCAGCAAATATTTCTGACATCATAGTTTATGGAGTAGACGGATCTCCAGATGCTAAAGCTGAAATTGCTACAGGTGGAGCGTTTGTTGGTTCTGGTGCACAATCGCCTATTTCAATTGGAAAGCAATCAGTAGAGGTAGCTTATAAGATTCTTAAAGGAGAAGATTTCACATTTAGAACTCCTGTAGAAACCTTCTTAATCAACCAAGATAACGTAAATCAATATGGTACAGACGGATGGCAGTAAGCAATAAATAGCATTGTTTAATTATGCAGGTGACTTAACGGAAAAAAATGACCTCTTTTAAGTGTACATAAAGATATTTATAAGCAGTTTTTATTATATCTTTCACACATGAGGCCTTTGAATGTTATGTCACCTCTTTTATTTAGTGGGGTGTATAAAATGGATAGCAAACTACTAGAAATGAAAAAAGTAAATAAGAGATTCCCTGGAGTCCATGCATTGAAAGATGTCAATTTTGAATTGGAAAGTGGTGAAGTTCATGCCCTTCTAGGTGAGAATGGTGCAGGCAAATCCACATTAATGAAAATTCTTGGTGGTATTTATAGCATCGATGAAGGTGAAATATTTATTAATAACAATAAAATTGAAATCAACGATGTTAAAATAGCTCAAAATTTAGGTGTTAGTGTCATCCACCAGGAAATTGTCCTAGTTCCCTATTTATCAATAGCTGAAAATATCTTTCTAGGTAGGGAAGATGTTACAAAGGCAGGATTAATTGATGAAAAATCCATGTATAAAAAGGCTCAAAAATTTCTAGAAGACTTTGGTTTACAGTTAGATGCTAGGACCCCTATTAAAAAACTTACTGTTGCTCAACAACAGATGATTGAAATCATAAAGGCGGTTTCCTTTAATTCAAAGATCATTATTATGGATGAGCCAACTTCTTCATTAACTGAAAAAGAAGTGGATTTTCTATTTAACACTATTAGGAAGCTGAAGAAACAAGGGGTAGGCATTGTGTATATCTCCCACAGAATGAATGAATTATTTGAAATTACTGATAGGATAACCGTTATGCGAGATGGTACTTATATAGGAACAGTTACGACCAAGGAAACAACATATGACAAACTAATCTCAATGATGGTAGGTAGATCCCTAACAAATTATTATGTAAGAGATTATGTTGAAAACGGAAAGACCGTAATGGAAGTAAAGAACTTAACTAAAAAAGGTGTACTAGATAATATAAGTTTTGAACTAAAAAAAGGAGAGATCCTTGGTTTTGCAGGATTGGTTGGTGCGGGTAGATCTGAGTTAATGAAGTGCATATTTGGCTTAGATTTATTTGAAAAAGGTGATATTTATGTAAATGATGTTAAAGCCAATATTAAAAATCCGAACGATGCAATTAAAAACAGAATTGCATATGTGACAGAGAACAGAAAAGAAGAGGGATTATTTTTAATAAGATCAGTAGAGTACAATTTAACCATAAAAATCCTTCAAGATTTCATGAAATTCTTTAGGGTCAATCATAAATATGAGCGAAAAGTGACGAATGAATTTATAAACGATCTTTCTATTAAAACTCCATCTCCCGATCAAATTGTAAAAAATTTAAGTGGTGGAAATCAACAAAAAGTATTGATTTCAAGATGGCTGGCGACCAACCCTAAAGTATTGATCCTCGATGAACCAACACGCGGGGTAGATGTAGGGGCAAAAGCAGAAATTTACTCTATTATGAATCGATTAGTAAAAGAGGGTGTCTCTATTATCATGATTTCCTCAGAATTACCTGAGGTAATAAATATGAGTGATAGAATTGCTGTTATGTCCAATGGAAGAATACAAGCAATTTTAAATAAAGAAGAATTTAACCAAGAAACGATTATGCATTACGCTACCGGAGGGGATAAACTTGGCGCAAGTTAATTTAAATGAACCAAAAAGGGCTAATAACTTCTTTGGAAATCTCGCAATTGATTTGGCGTATGGAACAAAGAGTTTTATACGTGATAATTTGGGGATTATTATCGGTTTACTAGTCCTATGTATCGTTATATCCATTATAAATCCAACCTTTTTAACGTCTAATAATCTATTAAATGTTTTAAGACAAACATCTACCAATCTATACTTAGCTTTAGCAATGACGATGATCATCATACTTGGAGGGATTGACCTTTCTGTCGGGTCCATAATGGCCGTTACTGGGGTTATTACAACACTTTTTATTGCCACTTTTGGTGCTCCTGTTTGGGTAGCGGTTTCTATGGGGTTGTTAGTGGGGATGTTATTCGGAGCACTGAATGGCTACGTAGTAGCAACTACAATTATCCCACCATTTATTGTCACCCTTGCAACCATGAATATTGCTCGCGGAGCTGCCTATGTCATAACCGATGGAAAGCCAGTCCGAGTTATGTCTGATGAATTTAACTTTATCGGTTCAGGGTATCTCGGTGGTGTTATACCGATGCCGGTCGTATATTTAGTCATTTTATTAATTATCTGTTATTTAATCATGAATAAAACAAAACTAGGAAGATACATGTATGCTGTTGGTGGTAACGCTGAAGCAGCTAAATTCTCTGGAATTAACATAAAAAAAATTAAATTCTTTGCGTATACTTTCAGTGGGTTAATGGCAGCTATTGCAGGTATCGTCCTTGCTTCGCGGATGTTTTCAGGTCAGCCTACTGCTGGGAACGCTGCAGAGCTAGACGCCATTGCAGCGGTTTGTACTAGGTGGTACAAGTATGAGCGGGGGCTACGGTAGAATTGGTGGCACCGTTATAGGCGCACTTATTATAGGTGTATTGAGTAATGGTTTGAACTTAATGGGAGTAAGCTCGTTTTGGCAATACATTGTAAAAGGTGTTGTTATCTTAGTAGCCGTTTATGCTGATGTTATTAAACGGAGAACTGCATAGTACCCTTAGTGAATTGACAAGGTAGGTGGCACATGTTGAGAACGGGAATAGCAATAGCAGGAACCATTGCAGTAGATGAAATTAAAAGAGTAGAAAAATATCCAAACAAATCAGAATTAACATCAATCAATAGTATAGGAAGAGCGATGGGGGGGGCCGTTTCCAATTGTTCTGTAACGTTAGCAAAAATTGATCCTAGTTTACCAATTGAAGCTATTTCTTTAGTTGGAAACGACGATAAAGGGGAGTTTCTTAGAAAAAAGCTTGGCGAATATAAAAATATTAAATTAACACAATTAAAGACGATAGGCGAAACTCCCTTTACAGATGTTATTATGGACAACGATAGCAGGACCTTTTTATATTATCGGGGAAACTCACATCTTTTCAATGAAAATGTGATCGATTTTAACGGGCTAGATGCGGAAATCTTACACATTGCTTATATTTTATTATTAGAATCCTTAGATAAAGAAGATGCAAAATATGGTACGAAGATGGCAAAGGTCTTAAAAACTGCCCAGGAATATGGCATTAAGACCTCCATTGATATCGTAAGTGAAAATTCTGATCGTTATCAAAAAATAGTTCCACCTAGTTTAAAATATACAAATTATTGCATTATTAATGAAATCGAGGCTGGCAAAAGTGTAGGGGTAAACTTAAGGGAAGCTAATGGTAGTTTAATCAAAGAGAATATAAGAACAGTATTAAAGAGGTTAAAAGAATTAGGAGTTAAAGACTGGGTTGTTATCCATTGTCCAGAAGGAAGCTTTGGTATGGATGATGAAAACGTTTATAGTATTCCATCATTATTATTAGATAGTAAATTAATTAAAGGTACGGTAGGTGCTGGAGATGCTTATGTTTCAGGTGTACTTTATGGGGCTATAAAAGGATTAGACCTTCCAAGTTCGATGAAGTTAGGGACTGCTGCTGCTGCATCCTCGTTATTTGAAGAAGGAAGCACTTCAGGTGTAAAAAGCTATGAGGAACTACAAGAAATGCTCATACAATATCCAACTAGAGAAGAAATACTAATCTAACTAAGGAGTGTAGATAATGCTAGTTACATTAAAAGAAATTTTATCTAAAGCAGAAACACAGAACTTTGCAATAGGTGCTTTTAACTCCCCGACATTGGAAGCTGCAAGGGCCGCAATTGAAGCAGCCGAGGAGCTAAAGGTACCTATAATCTTGTCGCATGCAGAAGTACACTTCGAAATTCTCCCATTAGAAATCCTTGGGCCACTTTTAGTAGATCTTGCAAGAAAGGCAAGCGTACCAGTAACAGTTCACCTTGATCATGGCTCAAGTCTTTCTGTCGTAAAAAAAGCCATCGAAATGGGTTTTAGTTCTGTGATGATTGATGCCTCTCATATGAGTTATGAAGAAAATGTCAAAACAGTAAAAGAAGTAGTCGAGTACGCCCACTACCATAATGTGTCCGTAGAGGCTGAATTAGGGGTGATCACTTCATCTGGTATCGGTGGTGAGGAAACAGTTGAAGGACAACAGGATCTAAATAGTGATATCACTGATTACTATACAGATCCGATGATTGCCAAGGATTTTGTAGAAAGAACTCAAATAGACGCATTGGCTGCATCATTTGGAACAGTACACGGGATATATGTAAAAAAACCAAACTTAGACTTTGAAAGACTAAAGGCTATTTATGAACAAATCGGAAGACCAGTCGTTATGCATGGTGGTTCTGGATTAAGCGAGACTGATTATATAAAGGCTATCAATTGTGGGGTAAGAAAAATTAATTATTATAGTTATGCAGCAAGAGCTGGAGCACATGCTGTAAAAGACTTTATTAATAAAAATGAAAACATATTTTATCATGATCTGACGATGGTAGCAAAAGATGCTATTAAGGAAGATGTAAAGAGAGCAATGAGAATTTTTTCTAATGGATCTACTCAATTACAATCTAATTAGGAGGATCAGTCATGAAAAGAGATGAATATAACAGATTCAGAGATAAGGCAATTGAAATGTTTGAAAAGGCAAACATTATTCTTACAATTGAAGAAAAGGATAATATTGAAGTTGCCGATTTCGGGTTAAATAAGGTCGAAGAAACGGGTCTGCAATTAATTACCTATGTTAATACAGAGCTTGTGTGCGCCAAGGAGCTTGTCCTCTTACCAAATCAAACTTGTCCAGAACATAAACATCCAAAGAGAGCTTTTGATGATGGAAAAGAAGAAACCTTCCGATGCAGGTACGGAAAAGTATACCTTTATGTTGAAGGTGAAGAAACGAAAGAAAGAGCCACGCAGCCACCTTCCGATGATAGAGAATATTACACTGTATTCAATGAAATTACCTTGACCCCAGGAGAACAATATACAATTTACCCTAATACACTCCACTGGTTTAAGGCGGGTGATGAAGGAGCGGTTGTTTCAGAGTTTTCTACAAAAAGCACAGATGAAGAAGACATATTCACAGATCCAAGGATTAATAGAATTCCAGAAGTCGAGTAGCCAGCTGATCCCGAAAAGAATGCCCAAAAAGAATAAGAATATCTTGAAGAGTCTTTATGAAAGATTGAAAACAGATAAGATTTTGGGCTAAGCAATTTATGAATTAGTAGATTACTAACATAAAGACATGGAAACAGATTTTGGCAAAAACTCATTAGGTTTTCAGAAGGTTGATGGACATTTTTGTTCACTGGAGTTCCAGTTAATTTTAGAATAACTACAAAGGTTACTTGACTACCAGTGAGCAGTATGACCGAACCGGTTTGATGGTTCTTTTTCTTTAGATCATGGATTAATGCTTTTATTGATTTTATTAAAGATTATGGTGGTAAAAACAACGCTTATTAAGATTGGCGAGCCAAGTCTTTGAGAAGATATCCAGCTTCAACACACTTTCTCATAACTAGGAAAAATGGATATTATTGTTAGAACGTAACTGGATACAGATTCACATAACTCATTTATTCGAAGATAATAGTGCTACTATTCTTTTCGGTATTTTTTTGTAACCCGCCACGTTCTTTTGGGTTTATAAAAATAGTTTCAATAACGGAAAACACAGATACTTACAGTCCAGTTATGTTCAAAAAACATAGAAGGAGCTGATATTCATGTTAGAACGATTAAAAGAAGAAGTGCTCGAGGCGAATCTTGCACTCCCTAAACATGGACTTGTTACATTTACATGGGGAAACGTGAGTGGGATTGATCGTGAAAAAGGCCTTGTTGTTATTAAGCCAAGTGGTGTTGAGTACTCTGAAATGAAAAACAGTGACATGGTAGTAGTTGATCTAGATGGAAATATTGTTGAAGGAGATTTAAGACCTTCTTCAGATACAGCTTCACACTTGGTATTATATAAATCTTTTCCTGAAATAGGTGGAATCGTTCATACCCATTCTACTGTTGCTACAAGCTGGGCACAAGCCGGTAGACCAATTCCTACTTTTGGGACAACACAAGCAGATTATTTCTATGGAGAAATTCCATGTACAAGACCAATGACAAAAGAGGAAATCCTAGGAGAATACGAAATGGAAACAGGGAACGTGATTGTGGAAACGTTTAAATCCTATGGGATAAACCCAAACAGTGTACCCGGTGTACTTGTTCATTCGCATGCTCCATTCACTTGGGGGGAAAACCCTCAAGATGCTGTTCATAATGCAGTGGTTTTAGAACAAGTAGCAACTATGGCTTGGAAAACAATCATGATAAATCCAAACGCACCACTTATGGATCAGACATTATTAGATCGACACTACTTGCGTAAGCATGGTGCAAATGCCTATTATGGCCAAATGTGATTATATTTGGAGAATAGTAATAGAATATGAAACTTCCATAAATTAATGTGTTAGTGGGGGGAAGCTTATATGAGTATTGATGTTAAGGATGCTATACAAAATGGTAAAACAGCACTTGGTATTGAATTTGGTTCAACCCGAATTAAAGCAATACTCATTGGAGAGGGAAATGTACCAATTGCATCTGGAAGTCATGATTGGGAGAATAGCTATGTAAACAATATCTGGACCTATAGTGTTGAGGAAATCTGGATCGGATTACAAGACTGCTATCAAAAGATGGCTAACGATGTAAAACAACAATATGGAGTCACCTTAAATTCAGTAGGTGCAATCGGTTTTAGTGCGATGATGCATGGCTATATGGCTTTTGACAAAACTGGAGAACTTCTGGTTCCTTTTCGGACTTGGCGCAACAATATTACTGAACGGGCTTCAACAGAACTGACTAAACTTTTTAACTATAATATTCCTCAAAGATGGAGTATTGCTCATCTGTATCAAGTAATCTTGAATCAGGAAGGGCATATTTCTGATATTTGTTTCCTGACAACTCTAGCTGGTTACATTCATTGGAAGCTAACGGGAAAGAAGGTTTTGGGAGTTGGTGAAGCATCGGGTGTATTTCCAATTGATTTGAATACTAAGAACTATAATCAACTAATGATCGATCAATTCAATGAATTGGTTGCAGCAAAGAATCTACCATGGAAACTTGAAGATGTTTTACCTGAGGTTTTAGTAGCTGGAGAGAGTGCTGGAGTACTCACAAAAGAAGGAGCAAAGCTTTTGGATATTACAGGGGAACTCCAGGCCGGAATACCACTCTGTCCGCCAGAAGGTGATGCAGGAACTGGTATGGTCGCTACAAACAGTATAGCTAAGCGTACTGGTAATGTTTCTGCCGGTACTTCTGCATTTGCAATGGTTGTATTGGAAAACGCTTTGTCGAAAGTTCATCCTGAAATTGATCTTGTGACGACACCTACAGGCAATCTGGTAGCGATGGCTCACTCTAACAACTGTTCTTCAGACCTGAATGCTTGGGTTGGACTATTTGAACAATTTACAAAAGCAATGGGTATGGAAGTGGATATAAATAAGTTATATGAAACGTTATTTAAACAAGCCCTTCAAGGAGATCCTGACTGCGGTGGTCTATTATCTTTTGGATATCTTTCTGGTGAACACATGACCCATTTTGACGAAGGCCGTCCATTGTTTGTCCGTTCTTCAAATAGTAATTTCAATCTTGCTAATTTTATGCGTGTTCATTTATTTACAGCATTTGGAGCCATGAAAATTGGTATGGAAATTCTGCTTGAAGAAGAAAAAGTAAAACTGGATGAAATTTTAGGGCACGGGGGATTGTTTAAAACAGAAGGTGTTGGACAGAGTATCATGGCCGCCGCTCTTAATGTTCCGGTATCCGTTATGGAAACTGCAGGAGAAGGGGGAGCATGGGGAATTGCACTCCTGGCATCCTATGTGGTTAACAGAGGTGACAATGAAACGTTGGAAGACTATTTAAGTCAGAAAGTATTTGCGGGCCAGTCTGTAAAAACTATGTCTCCTCATCCGAGAGATGTGAAAGGCTTTGAGCAATTTATGGAACGGTACACGAAAGGACTTGCAATCGAAAGAGCAGCAGTAGACAATCTTAATTAACTTTTGGAAGCGTGGGGACGGTTCTGGTGCTTCCTAATAGATAAAAAACCACAGCTTATGCCATAACAAAAGCAACCAGGTACAGGATTCTAGATCCTATACCTGGTTGCTTTTGTTATGCTTTATATTTGAAATGTTTCTTTGTCTCTTCACCGAGCGTTTTACCTTGTAAGGTCACCGCTAACTGGGCTACCGAGTCGTTTAGAAGATCGAGCTTTGCTTCAATCCGATAGAGTAAATACAACGTAATCATCACTTGGAACCCGTATTCACTGATAAGAGGAAGCTATATTTCCATCTTCATTGCCTCCTTTCATAATGTCGATTTTAATGAAGAAGCCCCCGACTAAGGAAAGGGTCGGGGCTTCTAGTATGACTAGATTTGTATATCAGACACGTTACGCTCGACAATTCTAGCTGCATGCTTACTCACAAGTGAGTGAACCAAATACTCAGTCACTGCAACAACATGCCACACGATGATCGGCTGAAACCTTAAGGATTAAAGTTGCAATAACCGCTAATCCATTGGTCGTGGGGGTGGTTATTTCTCTTTTCTATTGGAAAAATTCTACTCATGTCAGAGGTAAGAGATTAAATGTAGATTTTTGTATTTACTAAAGTGTGGGTGTGTATTGAAAAAGGTTATCTTTAAATCAATAAGTCCCTAAAACATCAGATTAAGTAGTTAGTGAATTAGAGAACATAGCAAACCAGGTCGCAAAAAATTTTTTCACCAGAACATTTTTTAGGTATTTCGGATTAGAAAACTGTCAATTATGGTAAATAATTACCATTTAAATGAGAGGGCGGATGGTGCTATGTCACTACTTAGAGAAATTTTTGAGGATATTAAAGATCTTGGAGAATATGCTACCTTAGGATTTTATCATGAGGTAATAAAAGGGAAAGATAACTATATCCCAACTTATGAAAAAAATCGAATGGCAAATTCGATGGTAACTTCAGCACGTCACACTTACAATCAAACAAAAGACAGCTACCAAAGAAAATTTACATCACTACAACTGACAGAACGAGCTTTTCATTCATTAAAAGAAAGTTGCTTACAAAATGAAATGGCTAAATTTGAACGATACGTTGCTAGCGCCTCTCTTAGCAATCGATTACAAAATTTGAAACAGCATTACTTTCAATTTGTTCCCGTAAAAGATCAATTCTCAAATCGTTATGCCTTTCAAATTCCGGAAGCACCCAGAACTAACTTCGAATTGTACGCGCCTTTCTTATTATTTAGAACCTTTGAAGCTGAAAGTAACCTATCGGAGGCAAAAATATTAAAAAATGAAATTCTTCAAGCCAACGAAGAGCTAAAACTTCGTATTACTGCACTAGACTATGTAGAAACTCGTATTAAAGAGTTTCACGCTATTACGACAACGCTTGCCATTAATCTGAATGCAGTCAATCGAAAAATTGCTATGTCTGACCAACCAGTTTATAGCAACACACAAAAACTTGGAATGGTCTATATAACTTTTTTATACATCATTGTTTCCACTGATATTCTATATAAAGGAGAAGTTTCCCAGTCATCACAAGAAGTTCTGGACTTTATTAAATCTACCTTAGGAGAATTGTAATGAAAAACGTCATAATTACTCAGGCATTGAACGAGGCAATTAATGGATTAACTAAATACGGGATTGCTCGAGAGCAAGAAAAATCAGAAAGAAGTCGGATTGCTTCCGAAGCCAAGGTTAAAATCGAGCAGCTACGTTTACAAAAGGAATTACTATCTGAGCACAACTATGGGCAGCACCTGGAAAGAATGGGATTAATACAAGCTCTGAATACAGCATGTGAGAAAAACAGTGTAGAATTAGCTAGTCTATGCGGTAACTTATTTTTACAATCACAAATTCAAGACAAAGGATTTTATTGGGTTTCAACTTACTTAGAATCTAAGGAGACGTTACCTAATTTCAATCGGCAAACCATTAATTATCTACCTTGAATATGTTGTCACTGCGCCCCCACCGAACAGCAAATTTATTTTTGGTTCTAGTCACTACCTGTTATTTGTAGAAGGAGAGTATTTGACAGAGCAGCCCAGTAGTTTTTTTTACTGGGCTGCTGTTAGGGGCGTCCACTGTGACATACCGAAGTTTTCCAAAAATTGTAAGTTTGGTAGTTGGTCCTAGATAATAATGAAATCACTATAGTGAGAAAGAGTAGGGTGCTACTTTTAATTAAACGTTTGATTAATTCTATCAATAGTTTCAGTTGAAATGAGCTATTTTAGTTTTAATCAATCGTTTGATTAATTTTTCTAGCGATAATAGGTATAGGTGCCTCTAAGTTTTTGCCAAGTTAAAAATGCTAATCAGGTGCTAGCTAACGGCTAGCACCTCTTTTTTTAGACACTAACTTTCGTTTTTCTACAACAAATAGTCCTGCCAAGTTTCCGTAGAAGTATGGAGGAATTCTTTTTTAATTTGTCTTTGTTTTAGCGGTATACGGTTTCTTTGAAGGCTTTAAAGATGATCGGGAGAAGCTATTCGATTGGATCATCAAATCTCATCGATAATAGGCCATTATGGTACGATCCCAGAGGTTACAGATTTGCTTGGCGTGATTAAAGAATGGTTTGACGGTTTTCGTGAAGTCAGTTGGAATGTGGCTTGGTACGTAGGTATTGTCTAATTCTTCTAACGGCACTGGACGAGGCTCTTGTATATTTTTATTTTTGTTTCAAGTTTATGTAGTCTATTTGTCTGGTTGATTGGTGGGTAATAATGGATTTTTCGGTGGTTACGTTCTGTCAATTTTTCCTCAAACGCTCCGTCAAAGCGGTGAAGCACATAGAAGTTGTGGCAAAGACCTCATTCTGTGAAATACCGAGAGAAACCCCAATTGTCTGGCTTTATGAATCATTCGTTCGAAGGTTGAACGAGAGATACCATGAGGCTCATTAGCATTACATATCCCCATATGTTTAACACTAAAGCGAGTCAGTTGTTCAAGAGCTTTCGTAAGTAACAAACTAAATTAAAGCAAAATCTGTTATAACTATGTTCCATTTAGGAATAATTTTTTTTAAAAATAGAACCATTATAAAAATAGTTACCAGTCAATTCTTTTCCTAGGAAGAAAGTATCTAATCAAAGAAGGGGAAATCATGACTAATCGTCATGGTAATCGGAAGGAACCACACACTGCTGGCGATAAAGGAACCACCACTGAATTTGGTACAGAAATGGACCAATGTAAAAAAGCGAGGAAAAGAGCAGCTAGAGAATCCTGCAAAATGATTGCTGCACATTCCAAAGGTAGTCAGGAAAAATGCCGGTAAACCTGGTGAATTATTTATTGCTAGGTTATAAAAACAACAATTAATGCGAAAACAGGCATTTTTAAAAACAGGAGAAGACTTTCGAAACGTTTCGATAAATCTGTTCAATATCTATTGACATTGTTTTTAAATCGTTATATTATTTGTTTGTAAGGTAATCGAAACGTTTCGATTGAAGCGCTTTCTTTTCAGAACTTAGATTTAAAGGGTGTGAGACTTTTGGCGACAATTAAGGATGTAGCGAAATTAGCTGGAGTTGCTGTTTCGACCGCATCAATTGCCTTGAATGGGAAAGATAAAGTCAGTGAAGAAACGAAGCAAAAGGTGTTAGATGCTGCCAAACAATTAAATTATCAAAAACATGGAGCAGCCATGGATTTGAAACGGAGCAGTACAAAAACGATCGCGTTGATTTTAAATGATTTATCTGGACCGTTTTATTCAGAACTAATAAAAGGTGTTCAAGAAGTAACGATTGCTAATGGCTATGACTTAATTGCTTGTAGTTCCTTAGGTGGACCTGAGTCAACGGCTGTAAAGTTCCTAAAGGAAAAACGTGTAGATGGTGTCATTATTTTAGCTAGCAATGTAAGCGATGACATAATTAAGTCTTCACAAAGAGAAAAATTTCCGATTGTGTTGTTGGATCGCTATCTTGATGGTGAGGAACTTTTAACGGTTCAGGTTGACAATGAACAAGGCGGATATTTGGCTACTGAGCATTTGTTAAATCTCGGTCATAAGAAAGTAGCTTTCATCAGTGGTTCGAATTATTCCTATGATAACAAGAAACGTTTTGAAGGTTATAAACGAGCATTAATGGAACATGGGATTTCCTATGAAACAAAATGGAATATCTCAGGTAATTTTACACGTGAGGGTGGTTATAGTGCCACTAGAACGTTAATTGCACAAGGAGATCTACCTACAGCGATCTTTTATGCGAATGATGAAATGGCTATAGGTGGATTGAAAGCGTTTGAAGAGAAGGGGATAAATGTTCCCGGTGATGTTAGTGTGGTTGGCTTTGATGATATTCAGATAGCTGAGTATGTCACTCCAGGGTTAACGACAGTAAGGCAACCCAAATACGAGATGGGGACATTAGCTGCACATATTTTATTCCAATCGCTCATCGAACAACAGATGAACGAAAAGTATTATAAACTTTCGACGGAAATAATCATTCGGAAATCATGTGGAGTGCCAAGCAAAACAACTCCATAGGTTCTGTTTGAATATAAAAAAAATATGTACTTACTACGCAAGGGGGAAAAATTGTGAAGAAGAGTTTATTTAGTATCGTATCATTATTAGCTTTATTAGTGTTAATTTTGGCAGCGTGCGGTGGAAATAATCAAAATGAAGCACAACCAGATGAAAAACAAAACGAAAGTTCAACAGATGAAAACGTAAATGAAGAGAAGGCCTTAAGTGGTGATATAAAAATCATGGTTCCATCAGGTGGTTATTATTTAGACCATGTTAGAAATTATGTAGCGCCAAAGTTTACAGAATTACATCCTGATGTGAATGTAATTGTTGAACAAGAGCCAGACGGCGGACAGCTGACAGCGCGTATTGCTGCAGGAGATATTCCCGATGTATTAGTTGGAGTATTTGGTTACCAACCAGCGAAGTTTGCAAGAGATAATCTAATTGTAGATTTAAAAAATATGCCAGGTTCACAAGAGTTGTTTGATCGTATTGCACCTCAATACATCCACGAAGATTTCGGTGGACGTTATTATGTTCCTTGGAATGCTACAACACAAATGATGATTTATAACAAAGCTTTATTCGAACAAGCGGGTCTTGATCCAAACAGTCCTCCAGAAACGTTTGAACAGTATTTAGAGTATGCTGAAAAAATTAACAATCTAGGATCAAATGTTTACGGAAACGTATTTTGGAACGAAGCTCTAGCATGGGGCGGTTGGTATTGGACAATGAATTCCCAAATCTACTACAACTTTAACAATGCTGAGTATCAATTATTTAATGAGTTAGGTACTGATATTATCTTTGATAAAGAGGAAGCAAAATTAGTAGAGTTTTATGAGTTTATGGAAAAAGCTCAAGCATTTGCACCATCAACAATGGACGGCAATGAATTCTTTGGCCGTAATGTAGGTATGTGGTTACAGTTTGGTTATGGTTGGAAAGCGAATTTACAAGAAGCAAAAGATCATCCAATGGTCATTGGTGATGACGTTGGAATTGCACCAATTCCAGTAGTAAATGCAGGAGATACACATTGGTCTACTTTAGATGGTCGTTCTTTAATGGTTTTCAGAAGCAATCCAGAACGTGAACAATTAGCGTTTGAATTAATTAAATTCATGATGGAAGATGAGATTAATTTAGAGTCTCTGAAAGCATTAGAGCAGTTACCTACTCTAAGCTCTCTAGTAGAAGATGAGTACTTTAAAGCAGAGGATATTCAACCATTCGTTCAGCAATTACAACACACAATTCCAAACGAAGCGGTTGCTGAATTAGATGATATTAGTAATTTATTATTACAAAATTATATTAAATCAATCATTCAAAAAGAAATATCAGTTCAACAAGCTGTTGAAAATGCAGCAGCTGAAGCTAGAGATATTCTAGACAGATAATAAAACAATCTTTTGATGGGGTGTCCCCATGAGTGTCAGCTCATCTCAAGTAACGCAATATTTTAGGAGTGGAAAATTTGACGCTAACTAAAATAAAGTAACTGAGGTGACTGACACTTTATTTTTTGGACGAGCTCATCAATCAACTTACAGTAACAACAACTTTAGCTACAGCTAATGTTCAGCTAAGAAGGAAGGGGTTTGGAATGTTTAAATCTTTAAACCGTGAATCAATGTGGGGCTATCTCTTTTCCTTACCTTGGATTCTTTATTTCTTAATTTTCCTATCGTATCCAATGTTTTTAGCGATAAAGATGAGTTTTCAAAATGTAAATGTTATTGAACCGCATAAAGCGCAATTCGTAGGGATCGGGAACTGGGTTAGAGGGATACAAGATCCATTATTTTGGCAATCTATTTTTAATATTATTTATAACCAGTCGATCTTTATTTTTCTTACATTTGTGATTTCGCTAGGACTAGCATTATTACTAAAAGAGATCACGAAAGGCGCTTCAATTTTTCGGACAATTTATTTTTTACCTATTGTCACATCAGTTGCGGCAGCGATGATTATCTTTGAATTTTTAGCAAGTCCCAATGGTCCGGTACAGCATGCGTTATTACAAATGAATATCATCAGCAATCCTGTGTATTGGACATTTGAAAAGTGGTTACCGATGCCAATGTTAGCTGTCTTTAATAGCTGGAAATGGTTCGCGATCCAAATGATCATTCTATTAGGTGGTATGCTTTCGATCGATAGACAGATATACGAAGCAGCAAAAGTAGACGGTGCTAGCTGGTGGATTCAGTTCTGGAAGATTACGTTGCCTTTGTTGAAGCCACAAATTTTATTTGTCATGACAATGAACGTGATTAACGGAATGCAGATGTTTACAGAGGTGTTCATGATATTTGATCTACAAGGTGGACCTTATAATGCTGGACTGACACCAGTTCTTTATTTGTACAAACAAGGTTTTGATGAAATGTCAATGGGTTACGCTTCTACAATTGGTTTACTTCTTGCGATTGTAATTTTAATCTTAACGACAGTTCAATGGTTGCTTATTAATCGCAACGAAGATGAGTAAAGGAGGTTTGCATAATGGCAAGCTTTTCAATAAAACAAAAGAAAAACCTATCGAAACTAGGTATCTATTTCTTATTAACGTTCGGAGCTATTGTCGTCATGTATCCATTTGTTTTTATGATTTTAAACTCATTTAAAACAGGGACGGAAATTATGCATTATCCGATGTCGTTACCTAAGGAATGGACAATTATTGGATATATTAAGGTCTTTACTGCCTTAAACATTGGCGTGCTATTTAAAAATAGTTTATTTATCGCTACGTGTGTAACGGTATTAAACGTTCTATTAAATTCTATGGTAGCGTACGCCATCAGTAAGCTGAGATTTAAAGGTCGAGATGTCATTTTTAAAGTTGTGCTAGGATCGATGATGATCCCTTCAATTTTACTATTAATCCCAACATACTCGATGTTATATGGTTTTGGCTGGGTTAACACGTATCAAGTAATGATCATCCCGGTTGCTGTAAGTGCTTATAATATTTTCTTAATCCGTCAGTTTATGACACAAATCCCAACAGCTTATATAGAAGCTGCTAGAGTGGATGGAGCAAATGAATTTCAAATTTATTGGAAAGTTGTTCTACCGATGGCAAAGCCAGTGTTGGCAACTGTAGCGATTTTATCGTTTATGGGAAGTTGGAATGATTTGTTTATGGCACTTTTATATTTACGTGATGAGTCAATGTATACATTGCAATTAGGGCTTTATTCTTTTAAGACAACGATTCCAGGACAATTTTTAGAACAACTTTGGGCAGCGACTACTCTAGTAACGCTACCGGTTGTTGGGGTATTTATTTTCTTACAACGATACTTTATTGAGGCATTTTCAGGCGTAGGCTTGAAGTAAGGGGGAGAGAGGATGAAAAAAGTTATCATAACAGTTTTTTCTGTTATTATCGGTTTTATTTTCATATATAGCCTTGTTTGGTTTGAAAGCTATCAAAACTCTCTCGGATTTTATGATCAGGCTACAGAAAGTTTTGAGAATGGTGAGTTTGGGTTAGCGCTTAAGGGTGGAGACCATTATGATGCTGAGCTTAGAGAATATGTCTACACAGGTGGATACGAACAGGTACTAGTAGCGTGGGCGAATAAATGGGCAATTCCTAAGCCGTCTGTCTATTATAAAGCCGAAGAAAAAATTAACGAAATCATTTATGACAAGTTAACTGCCGATGAGGGGTTTGCCCTGTTTCAGCAATATTTTCGCGTGAGCAATCGACATTTGCCGGAAATTCTTATTCAAACTGGAAAACTCTATATCGAAAATGAGCAGTACGGGAAGGCTGAAGCGGTCTTTCAGCTTGCTATAGATGCCTTTGGCAGAAATGAAACGATACGAGTAGAAGCCCAAACGCAGCTGGAACTACTAAATCAATAAGTAAGGATCAAAATGAAAAAGGAATGAAGGAAAATGAAAGGCTTTTATGAATCTGCATTCAAAGAAAAGCTAGATACAATTACAGAGTTTTGGTTAGTAAACCTTCTATGGGTCATTGTATGCCTCCCGATGATAACCATTCCACCAGCTACCTTTGCCCTATACCATGTTTTATATAAATGGGTAAAAGGAGAAGGTGGAGGTTTGTGGAAAGAATTCTTCCATGGGTTCAAAGAATACTTCTTTAGAAGTTATTTAATTTTCTTTGGTTGGGGTCTAATAGCTGTATCAACCTACTACTATTATTCAATAGTGACAGGTGAGGGGAATAGTGGATTCGCCACGTTTGGTATGGCAATCACCATTTTACTTCTGATTATTTCATTCATGGTTTATGTGTATATCATTCCTTTTCATGTCATGTTACAGGCATCAACGAAGAGGATCGTCGCATTAAGTATGATGTTTGCTGTGAGACACATCGGTTTGACACTCTTACTTTTCACATTGTTACTTGTAACTGCGCTATTTGTATTTTTGTTGCCTTATTTAGGGATTTTGGCATTTATCCCTACGATCATATACTTTCAAATTTGGTTAATCTACCGCCGAGTGTTGGCTGATAAAGAACGGTTCATTTGATAATCGTTAGAGGTGATCATTAAAGACGGCTGTTTTTGTAAAGTTTGTTGCTTAAATAAACACTAAGATATCACTATTTATTAAGCATTGCTCTTTTCTTACTTATTCTACTGGGGAATTCTTCATCTAAGCGATTTTTCCAATTATTTTAGGTTAAGGCTGTTCTCGTAAAGTTTGTTGCTTTCGTAAAAATCCCAAAAGCCGGATTTTTACACATGAACACTAAGATTTCACTACTTATTGAGTAAGCATTGCTCTTTTCTTATTTACTTTACTGGGTGAATTCTTCAACTAAGGGATTTTTCTAAATATCTTTGGTTAAATAGCAACAATGTTTACGAAAAGAGCCTAGGTTAAAAAGCAACAAGTTTTTTTTGTGCGACGAGTAACCGCAGGAGCAATGTTTACGAAAAGAGCCTTAAAGACAGAAGACTTGGAGGATTGAAACGTGAACGAAACGAAACTAAAAGATTTACTAGAACAAATGACATTCGACGAAAAAATTGCACAGCTCATGCAATTAGCAACTCCATTTTTTGAAGGAGCAGAATCTGAAGGTCAAATCACAGGTCCTTTAGCTGGGCTAGGTTTAAATGAAGAAGAAATATCTAACAGTGGTTCGGTTCTCGGAGCTTCTGGAGCAAAAGAAGTCATTAATATCCAAAAAGCTTATTTGAAAAAAAACCGCTTAGGCATCCCATTACTTTTTATGGCAGATGTGGTTCACGGCTATAAAACAATTTTTCCAGTACCACTTGCCATTGGCTGCTCTTGGGATTTAGAGCTTGCTGAAAAGAGTGCAGAAATCGCTGCGAAAGAAGCATCTGTGTCGGGAGTTCATGTGACATTTGCTCCAATGGTTGATTTAGTACGGGACCCACGTTGGGGAAGAGTAATGGAATCTACTGGTGAAGATTCTTACTTAAATAGTCTGTTTGCCAAAGCTTTTGTTCGTGGCTTTCAAGGGAGTAGCTTAGAAAATGAAGCATATCGAGTGGCAGCTTGTGTGAAGCACTTTGCAGCCTACGGAGCGCCAGAAGGTGGTCGTGATTACAATACTGTCAATATGTCAGAAAGAGAATTACGGCAATCTCATTTACCAGCGTACAAAGCTGCCCTTGATGAAGGTTGCGAAATGGTCATGACTGCATTTAATACGGTTGATGGAATACCAGCGACAGGAAATAAACAATTAATGCGTGATTTACTGAGAGATGAATGGAAGTTTGATGGTGTCCTTATTTCCGATTGGGGAGCGGTAAAGGAAATGATTCCACACGGTGTAGCGGCTGATGAATCAGAAGCTGCATTGAAAGCAATTGAAGCTGGAGTAGATATCGAAATGTCGACTTCCTGCTATGTAAAAAATTTAAAAATGTTGGTAGACAATGGGTCTGTTAGTGAAGAAATAATTAATGAGTCGGTTCTTCGGATTTTAAAATTAAAAGATAAACTAGGCTTATTTGAAAACCCGTATCGCGATGCCAACGAAGAGTTAGAACAAAAGCTTGTGATGAGCGAGGAACATCGTCAATCAGCATATGAACTAGCAACGAAATCTTGTGTTCTATTAAAAAATGAACAAGTACTTCCTTTAAACACTGAGCAGAAAATTGCCTTAATTGGTCCATTTGCAGTAAACGGCGATATTTTAGGTCCTTGGTCTTGGCTAGGCTCTAAAGAGGATGCTGTTACATTAGTGGATGGTTTTAAAACAAAATTAGACCAAGCTAATCTTTTTACAGCTAAAGGTGCTGATATTGATACAATCACTGAGGAGCAATGGCAGGAAGCAATTCAGGTAGCCGAGCAGGCGGATATCATTGTGTTAGCCCTAGGTGAGCATTCGGACATGAGTGGCGAAGCCGGTTCTAGAGCCGATATAAGACTGCCAGAAGCGCAGTTAACACTCATTTCAAAGCTCAAGGATTTAAGAAAACCAATTGTTACCGTGTTATTTAATGGTCGTCCTCTTGATTTACATGGAGTAATTGAACATTCAAATGCCATCCTAGAAGCATGGTTTCCTGGAACGGAAGGTGGAGCGGCCATCGCTGATTTACTGTATGGCGATGTGAATCCATCAGGAAAGTTAACAATGTCATTTCCTCACTCGGTTGGACAAGTACCAGTTTACTATAATCATTTTAATACAGGTCGTCCAAAGGATGCATCAGACGCTCAAGTACGTTATGTGTCACAGTACCTTGACATACCAAATGAGCCGCTTTTTCCGTTTGGTTTCGGTCTTAGTTATACTAGTTTTTCTTATCGTGAATTATCCTTGTCATCAGAAGTGGTTACTCCAACAGAACCAATAACTGTTTCTGTTCAGGTAGAAAACACAGGTAATGTAGCAGGAGAAGAGGTCGTACAGCTCTACGTTCGCGACGTGGCGGCAGAAGTCGTGCGTCCTTTAAAAGAACTTAAAGGATACGAAAAAATTTGGTTGGAGCCTGGTGAGGCAAAAACGGTATCAATCACGATAACAGAAGAGAGTCTACGTTATCATCACGCCAATTTAGAATATAAGAGTGACCGAGGCGAATTTTTTGTCTATGTAGGGTCAAATAGTCAGCAAGTACAGGCCGCAAGTTTTGTACTGGAGAAATAACGAATGGGGGAGACAGCATTGGCAACGAAAAACAAAAACATTCAAGCAGGTAACTATAGTTTTACCTTTTTAAATACGGGGGATCTTTATGAAGCAACCCATGATAATACATTAATTAACCAATGGTTATCAAATACAATTGATGGATCCTTTAATAATATTTATGTAAGAGTGCATCATGAAGGAGAAATAAAAGTAGCTCCACTATTAGGGGTTCGTTCAAATAGTAAAGTCCAATTTAGAGAACAACAAGTGATTTATTACGGGACATTCGAAGAAGTTGAGTACCAAGTTGCTTTTCATTTAACTGAACATGGGATTTGGTTTTGGGATGTAAGTTTAACTGGAAGTAATGTAGAAGTTGATCTGATGTATGGTCAAGACGTAGGAATTGCCGATAAAGGGGCAGTTCGAACAAATGAAGCGTATCTGTCGCAATATATTGACCATGTTATTTTCGAAGATGCTTCAAAGGGGTACGTCGCTTGTTCGAGGCAAAACCAGAAGCAATCAGGTGGTTTTCCTTATTTGCAACAAGGTTCACTGACGAAAGCGGTAGGGTATTCGACTGACGGCTTCCAATTTTTCGGTCTGTCCTATAAAGAAACAAATGAGCCCGAAGTGTTACAAAAATCATCTCTTCCAAACGAAGTCTATCAGTATGAATTCGCTTATACAGGGCTACAAACTGAAAAGGCGATGCTTGCAGAGGAAAAACAGTTTGTCTTTTACGGCTTATTCAAACCAGATTATCCAAATGCGATTACTTCTTTAGAATTTGGTGATGAAGTAACAAAGGCGTGGGAACAGGTTGAAATGGTTAAGGCTGATAGAAGCTTTACAACTGAGAAAGTTGCGGTGTCACATTTAATTGGAAAGCCACTACAAACGATTTCGGTAACTACGGAAGACCTAGAAGAACTATTTCCTAATCGTATCCAGGAAGAATGGAAGGACGAAAGTCTCTTATCTTTCTTCACACCAACACATGAGCATATCGTGTTAAAAGAAAAAGAGCTAGTAGTTGAACGTCCACATGGCCACATATTGATGAGTGGGCAAAACGATCAGCTTAAAGGTGATACAATTACGACAACTTCTTATATGTATGGTGTGTTTAACTCGCAGCTTGTCGTAGGAAACACATCTTTTAATAAAATGTTAACCAATACCAGAAATGCATTGAACGTTTCAAAAACCTCAGGACAACGTATTTATGTTGAATTAGAAGGAACATATCATTTGCTGACAATGCCCTCTTTGTTTGAAATTGGTTTTAACTATGCACGTTGGTACTACAAAACAGAAGCGGAAACGTTCATTATTTCTAACTTTACAACAGTTGATACTCCTGAAGTTCAATTAGATGTTCGTTCGAAAAGTGGGAAAAAGTATCGCTTTGTAGTGACGAATCAGATCTCAATGAATAACAACGAGTATGAAGTGCCTTATCAGCTAGAAAAAGAAGGACAGATTTTGACGATCACTGCTACACCAGGTTCAGATAGTGCCGGAGTGTACCCGAATTTGGCGTATCGAATTCATGTTGATGGTGCGGAGTACACCTTACGTGACGAAAGCATCTTGGTAGCTAATTCTACACCAACTTCAGCACCACTAGTTGTACTTGAAGTTAAAGCAACTAACGAATGGTCGATGACATTCCAGGGGCTTCTGCATGGGGAAGATCTACCGTATGTGAAGAAAAATATTGATGCTGAAATTGAACGATACCGTGATTTTTATCGTGAGGTGATGAATGGTTTTGAATTATCATTAAACGATACTATTCCGAGTGAATTAGAAAAAATGAATTCTCTTGCTTGGTGGTATACGCACAATATGTTAGTCCATTACTCTGTACCGCATGGCCTTGAGCAATACGGTGGTGCAGCTTGGGGAACTCGTGATGTTTGCCAAGGACCGACAGAGTATTTTATGGCAACCCAAAAATATAATATCGTCAAAGACATTATTAAAACGGTGTATTCTCACCAATACGAAGACAATGGGAACTGGCCACAATGGTTCATGTTCGATCAATATTTTAAAATCCAACAAGAGGAAAGTCACGGAGACATTATCGTTTGGCCTTTAAAGGTGTTAGGTGACTATTTAAATACAACCAATGATGTAAGTATTTTAGAAGAAATGGTCCCTTATACAAATCGCGAAAGCTTCGAGTTTACAGAAGAAAAAGCAACGATTTTGGACCATGCGAAAAAGCAAATTGACTATATTAAAAATCATTTCTTACATGGAACGCACCTTTCATCTTACGGCGACGGTGATTGGGATGACACGCTTCAACCAGCGAATGCACAATTGAAAAAATACATGGTTAGTAGCTGGACAGTCTCATTATCCTACCAAGTACTTAAGCAGTTAGCTCAAGTACTGGCTAACATCAATGGTGAGGAAGCAGCGGAATTAGAAGCTTTAGCTACTGGAATTGAAGCTGACTTCAATCGCTATATGTTGCAAACCGAAGTGATTCCTGGGTTTATTTACATGGAGGAGCCAGGAAAAGTAGAATACATGCTCCATCCAGATGATACGAAAACTCGGATCAATTATCGCCTTCTTCCAATGACTCGTAGTATGATTAGTGAATTATTAAATCCAGAACAGGCAGAAGCGCATTATCAATTAATTAAAGAACAGCTTTACTGCCCGGATGGTGTCCGTTTAATGGATAGACCGGCGAATTACAGTGGTGGTGTAAGTAACCACTTTAAACGTGCAGAAACTGCAGCCAATTTTGGAAGAGAAGTAGGTTTACAGTACGTACACGCTCATATTCGTTTTGTTGAGGCGATGGCAAAGTTAGGGAAGGTAGAGGAAGTTTGGGACGGCCTTCAAAAAATTAATCCTGTTAAGCTTAAAGATGTTGTTCCAAATGCAGATTATCGTCAAAGCAACGCTTACTTTAGTAGTTCTGATGGTAAATTTAATACTCGTTATGAAGCGCAAGAGAACTTTGATCAGTTACGTGACGGCTCTGTTAAAGTGAAGGGCGGATGGCGTATTTACTCGAGCGGCCCTGGAATTTATATGAATCAGTTGATCTCGAACTGTTTAGGAATTCGTCCTGAAAAAGGGGGAGTAGTCATTGATCCAATGTTACCGCAAAGATTTGATGGACTAACATTTAATTATAGGCTAAACGAACGTCCGGTAACGTTTGTATACATTTTATCTACTAACGGGGAAAAAGGTGTACGAATTAATGGCGAAGCAGTCGCAGCTGAGGAAGTAAGCAATCGTTATCGCCAAGGTGGTTTCTATATTCAGGAAGCTGAATTAGCTAGCAAACTTACCGATGAAACCAATCTTATCGAAATAACTCTTTAATATTTACTAGGGTCAGGTGCCTACTAACGGCAACTGGCCCTCAATTTTACAAATAGGTCAGGAGAGCTATCATGCTACGATTATTTAAATCATTCTCACCAACTGTAAAAGCGTATTTATTTATGAATACATTTTTTTCATTTGGGAATGCACTTTCGGGAATCTTTCTTAGTGTCTTTCTTTGGAGATTAGATGAAACCTTTACTCTCCTTGCGATGTATAGTCTCTCTTTTTCATTGTCGATTATGCTCAATTTTTCAATTTGTGCAGGTTTAGCACGAAAGACTAGTCCGATGACGACATTAAGAGTAGGAATTTTGTTTTATATATTCACCTATTTAATAATTATTCTGTTTCAAACATCACTTGCAAACTATGTCATGTTGGTAGGATTTATGTTAGGGATGGCTGTAAGTTTATTTAGTGTCGGGGCACATATGTCTGTATTGGACTTAACGACAGATAAAAGAAGAGATAAGTTTTTATATGTTGAAGGGATGATGCTAACGGCAGGTGGATTAATTGGGCCTTTATTTTCAGGTTTATTAATTGAGCAATTTGAGGGATTAGCGGGATACTTCATAGTTTTTAGCGTCACCTGTTTGTTTTTTGTGCTTGCTATTCTTATTTCCTTTAAGATCAAGGGAAAACCAATAGCACAAAGAAGTTATTTCTGGGAAGTAATAAAAAACCCTTCAAAAGAATGGAAACGAATGTATTTGGTCATGTTTGGCGAAGGGATTGTCTCAGGAGTATATGGAACATTCCTTATATCGATGATGATTTTTATTGTAGCTGGGGGCGAACTGAAGTTAGGTATATTTAATTTTGGTGCAGAAGTTGTCGCGATCTTTACCTTTTTATTACTAGCAAAAATTTCAAAACCCGAACGAAGAGTTCTAATCTATTCGATTGGGGCAATAGCGTTATTTATTGCATCCGTTTTTCTATCCGTGTTTCCAATAATAATTGGCTTGCTTATCTTTGGGCTGATAAAACCGATCGCGTCCACTATGATCGGGACGTCGATGAATGCTTTCATTTATGCTGCCATTGAAAAAGACAAAGGGTATGAAAACAAACGTTTAGATTACATCGTAGTTAGGGAGATCCCGCTTGGGCTAGGACGAATTATTGGGATATTCATTTTTTAGTAATGAAACGGTTTTTTGATCTAGAAGAATTGCTACCGATATCATTCGCTATTTTTCCCATTTTCTATATACTGATGATCCCAGTTTTGTATTACGCGTGGAGAAAAGGTGGAAGTGCCGAGAAGAAGCTGTCGGCGTAGTGAGGGTCAGGTGGTTTGGGGTTACTTTGCTGAATAACGTGGAAAGTTTGCCGAATAACTGAAAAAGTTGTTCGAATAATCGCCGAAGTTGACCGAATGACTAAAAAAGTTGTTCGAATAAGAAGCGCGGGGACGGTTCTGCTGCTTCCTAATAGATAAATAACCACAGCTATGCCCTAACAAAAGCAACCAGGTACAGGATTCTAGACCCTATACCTGGTTGCTTTTGTTACGCCTTAAATTTGAACTGTTTCTTTGACTCATCAACGAGTGTGTTGCCTTGTAAGATCACTGCTAACTGGGCTACCGAGTCATTAAGAAGATCGAGCTTTGCTTCAATCCGGTAGAGTAAATACAACGTAATCATCACTGGGAACCCGTATTCACTGATAAGAGGAAGCCATATTTCCATCTTCATTGCCTCCTTTCATATTGTTGTCTTTAATGAAGAAGACCCCGACAAGGAAAAAGGGTCGGGGCTTCTAGAATGACTAGATTTGAATATCAGACACGTTGCGCTCGACGATTCTAGCGGCATGCTTGCTTACTAGTGCGCCTCCTGATGAAATAAATGCGTTCTCGGCAATGACTTGTTCCATGACCTGCGCCACTAATGCTGGGTTTACTGGTTCAAAAGGGTTGTCCAACGATAGGACTACGTTCTTTCCAGCTTCATTTTTGAAAATTAGTTCAATTTTTTTCGCCATCTTAAATCACCTCCGTTCGTTTTGCTATTTTGTTAGATTAGTTGAAGATATCGTACTGGTTGTTTCGTGTAATAGTTTCAAGAGTGTACTGCTGTAGCGAAGCTAATGCTTGAGCTGCGCGCTTCAGTTGTTCGCTTGTGGCTGTGTTGTCAACATTCGGGAAGGTCTTCGTTTTGAAGATTTCCTTGCCTTCACCATCAACACCGCCATAAAAGTGTAAAGTTAAACGTGTTTGTAAGATGTTTTCCATGCTTATCACCTCCTTCACTATATAAATACATCGAAAGTGGAAAAAGGGGGACAAGCGACCTCTATTAAGTTGGAAGTTGTATTATACTGATGTTTTGATATTTTTATTTTTAGGAAAGATTGTTTCCAAAAGTGTGAGAAAAGGCATGACGTGTGAAACTTGTAAAAGATAAGAAGCAAGCCAATGATGAAGTGCAGGAGGTTATGCTTAGATTGCTACAACAATCTAATGTCTGTAATACTGAATGTGAAGTTAGCTCTTCCCACGGGATCTTTTTCGCTTACCGATTATGTAGGGGTTAGAAGAGAATTTACTATTAGACGAAGACTTGATCCAGTAGGTATCTTTATTGAAGCAGAGGAAAATAAGGAATTTGGCTATAAATTTGCTGTTCATGGTGAATTGGCCTGCAATCAAAGGGTATTAACTCAACAGTTACTAGAAAAAAGTGAAGCATGGGATAACTACGTCCTATGTCACAATAAATAAGTTTCCGAATGGACAACAAGTAGAAACTATTAAAAATGATAAAATAATTGGAAGGTTGGACTATGATGAAGCTAACGAAGATAAGCCATTAGTTAGTATTGATGGAAAGCCTTATACATGGGAACAATTGGGGCAAATGGTAAGAGCTTATGAAGGTTTTCAGATACAGGTGAAAATGGCTGATATGACGGATGATGTAGAGTAGTGGCAGCTATTTTTGAAGTTCAAACTACAAATGAAAAGAGGGTACACATGCCGGTAGCTTATGAGAATTTTAGAGGAGAGACCTATTTTTTGCATAGTAAGAAAACCAAAAAAGGAAATACGACCTTTCATTTCTCTAAACAATCAAAAGGTGCAGCTGATATTGAGGATATTCCAAAGGGATTTGAAATCTATGAAGAGCCTAATGGGAAAGTGTATTTGAAAAAGAAAATCAAACAGTACATAGATGCTAAAGAGATCGAGATTATCCAAAACGGTATAGAAAAATACTCTGAAATAGAAGATTTTAAACTAGATATTAAGAAGGATATTGTTTATATATATACAGTAGATAACTCATTTGCAAATGGATTAATCCCAAAGCACCTATTAAATAAATATAAACAATATGATACACAATTACGTTTTGTTTTAATCGACGAAGATGAACGCATATTTGAGGTAGAAAGATTCTGCTATTTAGGTAGCGTTGATGACTGGATCACTCTAGATAGATCCACAAACTTAGAAAAACTAGTTCAAGATTACACCCATCACCTAGGAAAAGAGTCCTTTTACTTGTTTTAGGGAAGCATGGGGACGGTTCTGGTGCTTCCTAATAGTTTATCACAGCAATGCTATTCAAAAGAAACCAGGTAAAGGATTCAAGGTCCTAAACCTGGTTTTTTTGAAAAGGGGTGCTATCACCACGCAGTACTCTAAGTTGAAATAATTTTTAATTTAACTGTATTGAGTATAGAAGAAATTATTGGTAAAGTATATTTACTCTTATTTAAAAAACATATTAAATAGTAATAACACTAAATTAGGCGGGGGAAAGATTAAATTGAAAAGTATTCAAACTAAGTTAACGGTGTTTTTTTCAATTGTTTTTATTATCATAGTTTCAGTATTAGGATTTTTATTTTTTAACAATTCAGAAGAAGTAGTTGAATATTCTTTGGGGCTACAAGCAAAAACAATTGCCGAAAGTGCTGTAAGAACTATAGATGTGGAACGTTTTGGAGATGTATTAACTGAGGGTGAAAACTCAGAATACTATTATGAATTAAGGGCTAAATTAAATGAACTTAGAGAAATGACTGGGCTTACATATTTATATACGATGACTAAAGTTTATAGTGAAAATGGAGAAGAATTTACTTATGTTGTTGATGGTATGCCTCTTGGCGATCCTAATGCTTCAAACTTTGGTGAAATTGAAACCATAGAAGACTTTCCTATCGTAATAGATGTTTATAATACAGGTGAAGGAATGTTTGGTGAAGTTACGTTTTCCGACGAGTGGGGAACGTTAGTTTATGCCTATGCACCGATTAAAAATCAACATGGAGATATTATTGGAGTAGTTGGAGCAGATTTTGATGTTTCTAATGTAGTTAATCTGTTATCAGAAAGTAAAGCCAAAGCTATATTATTGACTATTTTTGCCTCTATATTATCCGTATTAATACTTTATGTTGTAACTAGCTTTCTAGTAAAACCGCTTAAAATTTTACAAGATCAGGTTAAGTTAGTTACACAAGGGGATTTAACTGTTACATTTAAAGCGAAAGAGAGAAAAGATGAAATAGGAAGTCTTGCCATTGCTTTTCAACAGATGGTTCAAGAAATGAATTCAATGATAAAAAGTATCAATACTAGCACTCAAACACTGCATGATACTTCTAAAACTTTAAGTAGCAACTTCCAAAATACGTTGTTTAGAAACGAGCAGATCATTGGTGAAATGAACCAGGTAAGTAATGGGGCAAAAACTACTGTTTTAAGTTCGGAAGAAAGCTTTCAAGCTATCAGTGAGCTAACAGAAGGTGTCCAGCATATTGCTGCAACTGCAACAGACGTTATTAACGCATCACAGTTAACGGTAGATGATGCTAATCTAGGCATTCGTTCTATAGAACAAGTATCATCTCAAATGGATTTGGTCTATGATTCTGTTCAAGGCTCAAAGGCACTGGTGAATAATTTATCCGTATTTTCTTCAGAAATTAGCAATATTGTTAAAGTAATTTCTCAAATTGCTTCACAAACAAACTTACTAGCTTTAAATGCAGCAATTGAAGCGGCTAGAGCAGGTGAATATGGGCGAGGTTTTGCAGTTGTAGCTGATGAAGTTAGGATACTAGCAGAGGAAACAACCAGTTCCTTAAAAGGTATAGAGAACATTGTAAATAATATACAGTTAGAAACAACAAATTCTGTACAAAATATGGATGAAGTTTTTGCGGAAGTAGAAAATAGTGTGAAATTATTAAATGAATCAGTTGAAGTATTTAATAAGATAAAACACTCAGCCCTCCATGTAGTAAATCAGGTTGATTTGTTCAATGCTACAGCCCAGCAAATGTCAGCTGGTACAGAAGAAGTACAGGCTTCTTTCGAAGAAATGTCTTCAATTGCTAAAAAAGCAGAGAAACAAGTGTACAACGTTTCTACTTCTATAGAAAAGCATACTTTGGATATCACTAATATTCAGTCTTTTTCGGAAAACCTACTAAAAGTTGCTACAGAACTTCAAGATCAAGTAAATAAATTTAAAATAGATTGAGAAGCGTGGGGACGGTTCTGCTGCTTCCAAATGGTGAGGAGGGGAAACCGTCACTGTGACAACTCGAGATTTGTCGAAGATTGTAGGTTAAATAATGTAGTAGAATGATAGTTAAGGGAAGAGCAAAACATAAAGCGGATGGGCGGTTGACCATCTCCGAAGAGAGGTGGTAGTGATGGTGACTTTTGAAGCAGTGCATATGGCAATTCAACTTTGTGTGTTATTTGTAATAACAATAACAGCGATTGTAGCAACAATCACACTGGTCACCAATAGAAAGAGAAATACCACTCCCTATAAAAAGTATTTTATAGAAAACCTTTTATAAAGGTCCTCTATAGGATACTTTTTTTACGTCCAATGGAATAGGCGGTTATTTCTCTTTAACCTTTAAATTTCAAGTGGTCAGCCGCTCTTCATGCGGCATGTGTTGCATTGACTGGGCGCTCCAGAGCCTGGTCACTTTTATTCTGTATAATTTCTACATTAAGTATTTGCTACTTCATCTGGTAACTAGTTTTCTATATTAGAAGCGCCAGAACCGTCCGGGACGGCTGAAAAAGTCCAACTATTTTCAAATGAAAAATGTTGAAAGAAAAATGAGCTCCTAAAATCGCTTCTAAGCAACGTTTGTTATAGGGGTAGACATTTATGTCCCCCCTAAAGAGAGTTTTTTTAGAAAGTGACTACTTTTCCACTGGTCCCAGACGGTTCTCGTGCTTCCCAAATAGACGCCCCATAGCTAAATTGGTGGTTGACCATTTCCTGAAGGGAGATGCAAACATGGTGACTTTTGAAGCAGTGAATATGGCAATTAAACTTTGTATGTTATGTATTATTTTATTTTAGAGTACCAAAGAAGCCGTGAGTGAAAGTCTCTCTACAGGCTTGCTTTGTGGTTGTGACTAGTAATGGCCAAATTTAATCAAACGCTTGATTAAAACTAGACATAATTGAAAAAGAACATGTGGGAAGGCGCTTATAAAATTAGTGCCTATTATTTTAGTAGATATCAGTGTGTAAACAGTATACAAATCGGATTATAGAATTTGCTTGATTTTGTTAGGAGTTTAATGCTCTTGCTCCATATTTGCAGGAAAAGTATCTCGCTTTTTCTAGTGTTTTTTCTTGAAGCACGTGGCCGGTTCTTTTGCTTCATCAGGTTTCTAACTTTCTAAATATGGAAGCACCAGAACCGTCCCCGCGCTTTGCTACAATTTCTAACAAAGAAACAAAGCATCGACAAATAGTGACATGTTTCTTGTAAATTGTTTAGTAAAATAGTAATAGACAAAAAGGCTTAGTGGGAAACTTAGTAAAGTCGTATGACTAAAAGATTATAAGTCTATCAATACCACGGTCCAGGGATAGTAGTCGGAATGGTCATAAGGGATAGTAAACATCTTAGAAGGAGATAATAGATTGGTAGGTGATTCCACTGATAGAAGAAAGTAAAAGTTATAAAGAAAATTGGCTTTCCATTTTATACTATTTTGCTAAAAAATACTCAACAGATTTCAGGATATCTAGGAAGTTAATTAAAGAATATGCATCTAGTATTTTCAATGAGCCAATTGATGAAATGAAGTTTATTAATCAGAAATATATACAGTTGAAGAGAAATAAGTTTTATATCCATCGATATAAAGAATATGAGAATGAATTGCCGATCTTGGTTAAGAAATTTGTAATTTATCCTAAGCGACCTGAAAAATTAACAAATGAATTAAACCAACTTTTGGGACTAAGCGGATTTGCTGTAACGTCGTCAATGAGTGGGCAACAAAAGAAAAGAGAATAATCGTTACAGCTACGATGAGTGCTGGAAAATCAACATTAATTAATGCACTTATAGGTAGGAAAATAATGGCAACTAAAAACGAATCATGTACGGCAAGAACATATGAAATCATAGAGGATGCAAAGGCAAAGGATGTCATCTGTGATTTTTTGGATAAGCGGCTTGCATTGAAGAAGGATATAGCTACCATTCTACATAATGAAAATAATCCCAACCTTAAAATTCTGAGTAACATGTATCATTTAAGAGATAACTCCCTTTGGGAATTAATTGATACACCGGGAATCAACTCTTCTGTTGACCCCGAACATAAACGAATTACGCATGAAATGATTCAAACAAATGATTTTGATTTCCTACTTTATGTGATGAACGGGAATCATTTAGGAAGCAATGATGATTTAGAACATTTAGAATTCGTGAGAGATCACGTAGATCATTCCAAAATGATTTTTATCATTAATAAAGTTGATCAATTTCGAAAAGAGCAAGACTCGATTGAAACAAGTGTTCATAAAGTGGTTGAACAACTCAAAGATTTAAAGTTTAAGGATCCTAAAGTTTTTCCTCTTTCAGCCTATGCGGCTTATTTATTTAAGATTGAATTATTAGGACAAGCCATCGATGAAGATGAAGAGGATGAATTAAGCCTGTATAAAAGAAAGTTTAATCGTAAGGAGTGGGATTTATCTCGGTTTGGAAACCTCCCACAACTTCGACTTATAGAAAAAGAAAATGTATTAAGGCAATGTGGTATAGCAAATTTAGAAGCCGAACTAGTAGGAGAGGGCGCATAATTATGGCAGAGATTTTTATTAAATATAATCCGTACAAACTTGAGACGATCGTTCGTATTGATGGCGAACGAGTAGCAGATAATAGTGAATTGAATGTTGGAGACAAACGCTTACAAGAGTGGGTAGAAGACCTACCGATGTTGTTACAAGAAGAGTGTAATGAGGATAGTTTTTATTTAACATTTCAAGGAACGTTAATGGACTTTGAAGATTTACAAGAGTCTGTTGAAGAAGCAAAGGCAAAAGGAATTATGATTAATTTAACCCATATTCCAGCAAAAGAAGTCGCACATATGGAACTAGCGATTGAAGAAGTTTTTGATGAAATTATCCATGGTCCAATTGATGAATTAAAAACAAAAGACCTACAAGATGCTTTTAAGAAAGCATTAAATAGTGAATTTGAAATAACAGTTGTTGCAACGATGAGTGCTGGAAAATCAACATTAATTAATGCATTACTGCAACGTAAGATTATGCCTTCGAGTCAAGAAGCATGTACAGCAACAATTGCTAGAATTAAAGATACAGATGATCAAGAATTCTATGCAGTTGCTTATGATGAACATGGTAATAAAATTACAAGTGTCAATGATGTAAAACTAGAAGATATGGCAAGTTTAAATGCAGATGAAAAAGTATCTACAATCCATATAGAAGGAGATATACCATTTACATCTAATGAGGAAATGTCCCTAGTATTAATTGATACACCAGGACCAAACAATTCTCGTAACGAAAATCATTTGAAAACAACTTTTAAGAACTTAGATGAGTCTTCTAAAGCATTGGTATTATACATTCTAAATGCGACACAATTAGGTGTTAATGATGATTCTAAACTACTTGATGCTGTAGCAAACAGTATGAAAGTGGGAGGGAAACAATCAAAAGATCGTTATTTATTTGTTGTAAATAAAATTGATAATTTCCGAAAAGGCGATGATGACGTACAACAGTCTTTAGAGAAAGTTCGTAAATATCTGGGAGATCGTGATATTCATAATCCAAATTTATTCCCCGCAGCGGCACTTCCTGCATTGGATATCCGAGAACTAATGAAAAACTCGGATACGATTGATGAGGATTTAGAAGATGAGATCTTAATGACTGCCCGCAAACTAAATCGTAATCAACAGTTACATTTAGAGAACTATGCGACATTGACGTACAGTACGAAAAAGAAAATTTTCGACCGTTTAGACCAAGTTGGTGATAACGATATAATGAATTTAGAAACGGCTTTAATTCACTCAGGGATCCCAGCGATTGAGGAAACAATTAAATTGTACGTTGAAAAATATGCGCGTACAGCAAAAATTAAAAATGTTGTTGATACGTTCCATAAAAAACTAGAAAGTTCGAGAGCATTTGAAGAAACAAAAAATGCAATTGCAAAGAATACCGAAAAGCACGAACAAATTCGTCATCAAATTGCCATGATTGAAGAAAAGTTGAATTCTGGTGAAGAGGCGAAGAAATTTAAAGGGAAAATCGATGTGTTGGATATTATGCCTGAAGTGAAGGATGAAACGAAAAAGGTATTACGTCAACAGCAAAAGGAAATGGATAAGTTTTTAACAGGTACAATCGACCAAGAATTTACGCGTCATGAGGCGGAAACCTTTATCAATAACTTGTCTAATCATGCAAATCAATCCCAAGCGAAACTAGCAACGGAGTTAGAAAAACTAATTGATACCAAATTAGTTAAAACAGCGATGCATTTATTAGAAGAGTATAAAAATAAGATTGTAAGTTTAATTGATGGTTTAGAAACAGAGGAAATTTTCCTTGAACCTTTCCAATTAATTTCTTCTGAGATCGACTTCTCACAAGAGAAAAGTCGTATCATGGAAGCAGCTAAATATACCGAGCGTGTGAAGGTTGGAGAAAAGCAAATTCGCAATAGTGAGAGACAGGGTTTTTTTGGATTCCTTAAATTCTGGAAACCAAAATATGTGACTGAAGATGTATACGAAAATCGCGAGAAAATTAAAGCGCAAGTAATTGCAGATGAATATGTCGTGTTAATTCAGGAACATGAACGTACCCTTGCGAAATCAATCGAACTACATGCGAAAGAAGAACTGAAAAAATTGAAGTTTGATTATAATCGCAAATTCGAAACAGTAGACCAATTATTACGTGATAAATTAAATGAACTAACACAATTCACAGAGGATGCGGATACGGTTCAACTATTAATTGAAGTATCGAAACAAAAACTAGAATGGCTTGAAAAGATTGAAAGAAAAGTAAACAATATCATTGAGATTGAGGAGGTAGCTTATGCTTTCAAATAAGTTTAAGGAAGCTGTAATGGCTCGAGATATTACTCGTGTCAGACTGATGATGAAAAATAGTTTAACAATGGATGTTACATTTCGACAGTTTCAAGAAATGTTAGATTATGCGGCATCAATTCCAGGTTTAATAGAACCTCATGATGGTACTAAATTCGAAGGGAAAACAAGTTGGAATGAAGATTATGCTAGTGATATAAAAGTAGATTTGATCGACAATTTCTCATCTGAACGTATTGCTCATGTTAAAGAAGTTCAGCGCTTTGTATACGCAGATAAATTAGCAGTTGAAGAAAACTTTGCAGTACCAGGAGTACAATCAGTACCATCGTCATCAACTAGACAGTCGGTATATCGTGATACTAATTATCAAAGAATGAGCAGTAATTCTCAAACGTCTCGAAAAAATGACAGTAGAACAATGATTACTTTAATTACGACTATAGGAGTTGCAGCTGCGTCGATTTTATTCGGGGTATTAAGAAATGCAACCATTGTTAAATTTGCAGGTGCTACAGTTATCGCAACTTGTGTCATTGGTGGGATTACCTATTATTTAGTAAAAAAATAGTGAAGGAATGTATTCGATATGTCTCAACTCCAATTAGAGGAAACTTTGAAAACAGATCTCGTCATGCCTAAATTCAAAACCTTTCAAGAGCAGGTAAGTACTGCTTTTGAAGTAGTAGATGATGTTGTTCTTAAAAATTATATTTCGAAATTAGAACAGATGAATATTGTACCGTTAGACCAACATCTAGTAGAAAAAAATCTAGCGAAATCGGTACGAATGTTTAAGATTAATGAGATTGTTTATGCAAAAGACGAGGATGCCACGTATAAATTATCAAGTGTTTTAAATGCAGGGGCAGTAACAGAAAGTTCAGTTTTTATCTTAGTAGATAGTGATGGAACAAAAGTGGACTTCTATATGGGAATTCGTTCCTTAAATGAAAATAAGAGTACAAAAACATCCTATGATACTCTGAAAAATGCGATGAATGGTCACTTTCCGGGAATTAAAACGGAAAATGTGCTAAAAGATGAGATAGAAGAAGTCCTAAATGGAATCGGTTCGAATGCTGTATCCATAGTTACTGGAGTAGCAAATTACAAGGATAGTGGATTGCAGAACAATCAATCTTTCATTCAAGGTTTAGAAAAGCTTGCTCTAACCATGCAAGGGGAAGTTTTCACTGGGGTTATTTTGGCGAATCCGACGAATACGAACCAATTAATAGAGGTAAGAAAGCAATACGAAAATATTTATTCAATGCTTTCTCCATTAGCAACAACCCAAGTTTCTTATGGAGTAAATGAATCTACTAATAAAACCAAAACGTATACTGAAGGGAGTACAGAAGGTACGACTCATACTGAAAATGAGTCGTCTACAGATACAGTTGGATCTTCAGAAACTGCTAATACATCAACTAATCATTCAAAGAATACAGGTAAAAGTAGTGCTGGTAAAACAGCTGCTGGTGCGTTAACGTTTGCTGGTGCTCTTGTAGGAAGTGTGGTACCTGGAGTAGGCACGATGATTGGAGGAGCAATTGGAGGAGCAATCGGTGGCCTTGCTGGTACGGCAATCGCTTCCTTCACACATGAGACAGTGAGTACAACTACTGGGACATCGACTACAAATAATACTAGTATGGCTACAACTACTGGCAAGTCAGAAGCAGTTTCGCACACAACGAGTGAAAGTCAATCAGATGCTTTCGGGACAACAAGTGGAAATACAGAATCTATACAACTTACACAACATAATAAAACGATTCAAAGTTACTTGAGTAAAATTGATCAACAATTAGAACGACTTCAAGAATTTGAGAGTTTAGGTATGTGGGAGTGTGCTGCGTATTTTATGTCTGATACACCGTATGCCGCCGATATTGCTGCAGCTACTTACAAATCTCTCATGCAAGGAGAGAATACAGGAGTAGAAATATCTCATATATCTAGTTGGTCTGGAAATAGGCATGAAACTCAAGAAATCCAGAATTATGTTAAAAACTTCATACATCCCGTGTTCACATACAGTAATAATGGAATTGAATGGCCAATCATGCCAACATCTCTAGTAAGTGGGAAAGAATTAGCGATTCATATGAGTTTACCTCGTAAATCGATAAATGGATTCCCTGTGATTGAACATGCGGAATTTGCCCAAGAAGTTGTCACTTATCGTGAAACAGAAGGACGCAATATTAATTTAGGTTCTATCTACAATATGGGGCAACCTACAAATTCGCGCGTGAAAATTGATTTACAAAGTCTTTCGATGCATACACTTATTACGGGTTCAACAGGTTCTGGTAAATCAAATACTGTCTATGAGATTCTCCTACAATTAAAAAATCAAGGTATAAACTTTTTAGTGATTGAGCCTGCAAAAGGTGAGTATAAACATGTTTTTGGACATGGGTTAGATGTAACGGTTTTAGGAACGAATCCTAAAAAATCTACCTTGTTAAAAATCAATCCATTTTCATTCCCTGAAGATATTCACGTCCTAGAACATATTGATCGATTGGTTGAAATTTTTAATGTGTGTTGGCCAATGTATGCTGCAATGCCGGCTATTTTAAAAGAAGCAATTATCCATGCGTATGAACAATGTGGCTGGGATTTAGAAAACTCAGTAAACGAACATGAAGATTGCATTCCTACATTCAAAGACATTTTAAATAGTTTAGAAGAGGTCATACAAAAATCTGCGTATGATGCGGAGACAAAAGGAAATTACACAGGATCCCTGGTGACACGTGTAAAATCATTAACAAATGGCATAAACGGTCAAATTTTTTGTTCAAAAGAATTAGATAATCAGCTTCTATTTGATCAAAATGTCATTGTTGATTTAAGCAGAGTAGGTTCTTCAGAAACGAAATCGTTAATTATGGGAATTCTCGTCATGCGTTTAAGTGAGTACCGAATGGCGAATGCGAATGGGATGAATGAACCATTGAAGCACGTAACCGTATTAGAAGAAGCGCATAATATTTTAAAAAAAACAAGCACAGAACAACAAGGTGAAAGCTCAAATGTATTAGGTAAATCTGTAGAAATGCTTTCTAATGCAATAGCTGAAATGCGAACATTTGGCGAAGGCTTTATTATTGCCGATCAATCACCGAGTATGTTAGACATGTCAGCAGTCCGCAATACGAATACGAAAATAATTATGCGTTTACCTGATGAAACGGATCGCCGTTTAATCGGAAAATCAGCTGGTATGAAGGACGAGCAATTAGATGAAATTATTAAATTGCCACAAGGTGTATCTGTTGTGTTCCAAAATGATTGGGTTGCACCAGTGTTATGTAAAATCAATTATTTTAACCAAGGTTCAAGAATATACGAAGAAGTTAATCTTGAACAAACAATAAGTACCCATGAGAAGAAGAAGAGTGTCATTAAATTCTTATTACAAAAGCGTGTGCGTGATGCTGTTGTTGAAGAGCAAGAAAAGCTATCTCATATCGCTGAGGGAATGACGCTATCATCAAAGATGAAGCATACCATTCAAAAAGCAGTTCATGATGAATCTTATCAAAGTAAATTATTTGAAAAAGATATGTTTGGCGAATTATCAAAAGTAGTGTATGAGCTATTGGATGGGAAAACAAATGTCTCAAAATTTGTGAGGGAAAGTCATAATATTAAGGACTTAAATCGATATTTATATGAGTTCATCGAAAAACAAATTCCTGGATTATCCCACGAATATAAAATGGCAACGATTCAATGTTTGTTACATACGGACGGAAACTTGAACAAACGTGAAATCTATGATTCTTGGATAGAAGCGGTACGGGGAGGAGGAATCAAATGATTGAGCTAGTAAAAACAGTAGAAATATTATCAGTTGAAATAGCTGATAAGGATAAGTGGCATAAGATTTATAAGGAAGTACCGTTGGATGATTCCTCTATTGGAGAATTACAAGAAGGAAAAGAGTGGGAGATAAAAGAGGGTACCAAAGAATTTAAAACGTTAGACGAAGCATTAGATGAGGCATCAGAAGAAGAAAAAGCTATTTATGATGAGGCGAATCTAGAAAAAGGGGAAGTAAATGGACGGGAAGTCCTTCAACGTACGGATATTGACTATGATGCAGTGGACAGTCTAGGGCGGACAAATTTAGAAAGAATGCAAAAAGGCTTGCCGCCACTAGTTGAAGGAAAACCCATAGAGCTACATCATATTGGTCAAAAATCAGACTCTCCACTAGCGGAATTAACTGTTGAAGAGCATAGAGGGCAAGGCAATGACGGCATATTACATGATAAAACGGTTGAATCTGATATAGACCGTCAAGAATTTAAAAAAGAACGAGAAGACCATTGGAAAGAGCGTGCTGCACAAGTCTTAGAAGAGAGAGGTAATGGATGATGGATGTATTAAATATCTTAAATAACGCTGACATTACGACAGTAGGCCCGGTAGACGAGGAAGTAATTGCACAAGCGGAAAAAGATTTACAGGTTGCTTTTCCTAAGTCTTATAAAGAAATCATTAAACAATACGGTGTAATCTCCGCAGGAACAGATGAGATTTTTGGTTTAGGTGTGAGTGGTTATTTGAATGTCGTCGTATCTACAAAAGAAGAACGTACCTTAGCAAATGGAGAATTGGATAAGTATGTTGTTATCCAAAATTTAGGGATTGAAGGTATCTTAATTGTAGTAGACGAAAATGATAATGTTTTTGAATATGCAAACGGAGTGTTTACAAATTTATTTAGTACCACAGAAGAATATATTAAAAGTCAAATCTTGAAGTAAGAAGAAGCGTGGGGACGGTTCTGTTGCTTCCTCTTGGATAATCACCACAGCTATTCTATGATTACAAAAGAAACCAGGTAGGGGACTCTCTGGTTTCTTTGTTATGCCTATATTTCAATGTTTCTTTGACTCTTCACCGAATGTAAAACCCTGTTATAAGATCACTGCTAACTGAGTTACAGTTAGTTAAGAAGATCAAGCTTCTCTTCCAATTTTATAGAGTAAAAACAACGTAATCATCACCAAGAACCCGTATTATTGATAAGAGGAAGCCGCATTTCCAACTTCATTAATTGCTGTCTAAATAAGCGGAACCTTTGAGGTTACCACCGTAGAATAGGGTTTATTAAATACTCTGATCACCTAAAGGGTAAGGGATTTTACGTGCTTCCCCTCGATTGAGTTTAGTTCATCACTCGATATTACCACTTACATTCCATAAAATAACATTTGGCTCCTCATTGAGTAAGACGGAATAGATTGCCAAGAGTTCCCGCCCATTAGGGGCAAAGGAGATGTTCAAGACTTCGTTGCTAAATTGGTTTGCTCTTTGTTGTCTATCATTGTATGCGGTAATTAACGTTTCAACTAATTCAAAATTAGTTGTTTCGTAAATATAAATACTGCCATTTTTGCAACTTATCGCAAGCAAACGACCACTAGGGTTATACGTCATATCCGTAATGGCATCAGGCGCTTCTAATCGATTAGAGATTGAGCCGTCATCCATATTCCAGATATCAACGATATTATTATTGTAGTCAATAGAATTTAGGGCAGCCAATTGACTGCTACTAACACTAGGGTTTACTAAAGCTACACCATAATACGAATCGCTTTCTAGGACATTAATTGTTTCTCCAGTGTCTATATCCATGACATAAATATCCCCACTCGCAAACACGACATTTTTGTCATCTGGTGTAATATCTACTGCACCAAGTCTTACATGGTAAACGTCATAACATGTAGATTGGATTGTTGTGAGATTTACGGAACACTTTTGGTAATCATACTTTGTATAGATAAGCCTCTCACCACTGTTTGTTACCCTCATATCATATTTATCCCTGAGTAGGCCATACCCTGCGTAATAGTCATCATGGGGAATAAGCCTTTTTTCATCAGTAGCTTTGAAATCACTATTGTACATTTTCAAGTAATCGCCTTCTAACTCTCCTAAGCCTTCTCGTAAAAATAATAGTGGTCCAACAAACTCTTTTTTGATAGTACCGGCAGAACGGTCTAGTAGGTAGGAGTCCATGGTGAGCCATTCCCCGTCATCGGACCAGCTAATATGAGCAGTTTCCAACAGATCCTCTATATTTGCTGACCAAATCATGTTGGTAACTTCGACATTTATTTTTGCTATCTGTCCGAAAGCATTGGCAGAAATAGTTGCTTTTCCAATCGATTTTCCTGTTATAACTCCATTTTTATTGACGCTGACAATTTCAGGATTGCTTGAGGAAAACACCAGCTCAGGAGCAGTCCCTTCAGGAATATTCTTTAATTCTATTTGTAACTCCTCAGAATGATAAAGACCAATTTTAGGATTGGGTAAGGATAAGATAATAGAGGGTGGTAACATATTAGCAGGTTCCTTTTTCTTATCATTTTCTTCAGTAGGAGGTTCACTTACTATACTCGAGATCGAGGTTTTATCCGAATTTTCTATGACCTTTTGATTCATAAAAGCAGGTGATGCGACATCAAATTTTGGCATCACAAAGATTAGGACTGACATAATACTAGTGACTCCTGCTGTCCAGAATAAAATTTTCTTCAGTTTTATGAGCCTTCTTTCTCTTCGCTCTGCCAAGAGTAATTCATATCTTCTTCGTTCTTCCATAATCTTTTGGACAAGGTTATAGCAACTCTCAATGTGATCATTACCAGCTTTTTGGGTTAACGCATAGCCAATACTAGCTGAAATTGCTTGTCCTACAAAAGGGATATACTTACCCAAAGTCTTTACCGCTTGCTTTCCAGCTTCCTTCTTAATAAATCGTTTTCCTAGTTCCTTTAAAGCAGCCTCTTTTAATTGTTTGCCCACGGTTTGTTTTAGGATGTGGGTACCGTATTTCTGTACAGACCGATAGACAATTTTTTGAGTATGGTTGTCGAGTTGTCTAATATGCTCTCTAGATAATCCAAACTCGCGATTTATCTTAGGTATCATCTCTGTGAAAATAGCAAGGTCAGCAGCTATATCAAGTCCTGGAATGGGTGTCAATGCAGATGCCCCTGAAGCGGCAGCACGGCTATTAACTATTTTCTTACATTCCCCTTTAATAATATCTAGTTCTTCAACTGAATTGGGTATTGGCATATGTAAATTCTCCTTGTTCATGTGTGGTTTCATGCGGTCTACTTTTCTTAATTTCTATTATATATGAATTCTGCTAAAGCGTGGGCAGGGTTCTGGCGCTTCATCTAGCTTACCAAATGGGGAAGCACCAGAACCGTCCCCACGCTGCGCTAATTTTCCCTTCCCAATTGACAAAAAATAACTATAATTAAGATTAATAGAATACTTCTGCAACCTAATAGAACAGGAGATAAGGCTAACCTTAGTACTCGGTTTCATTGGAGCAAAGTAATATCTACATTAGGTATCAATGAAACGGAGGATGTACATGAAAAGTATTGTCTTTAAAAGTCTTGTATTAACTTTTCTTTTTTTAGTTTTAGTAGGTACATATTCTAACGCAGAAGGGAAATTTAAGTCCGAAGTTCCTGAAGGATATACGGGAATTTATACGATCGAGGATTTAGAGAAGGTTCGTGAAAGGCTAAACGGTAAGTACATTATCATGAACCACCTTGATTTAACAAAGGCAACGTCAGAAGGTGGAATATATTTTAGAGACGGGCAAGGGTGGGAGCCGATTGGAACGGAGAGTGCCCCTTTTACAGGGGAACTTGACGGAAATGGCTATCAAATTAGCGGACTAAGGGTATCGATGCAATCTGATAAGACGATTTATGCTGGTCTTTTTGGTTATATGAGAAATGGAATAGTTAAAAATGTTGAGTTGGTAAATGCGAACGTGAAGGCTAATAATACGTCATTTGAAAATGCAAACTCTTATTCTTATGCTGGCGGGCTAGTGGGGTATGCCTATAATGCCACGATTATCAACTCTTCAGTATCTGGGGAAGTGGAGTCTCAGTCTCTATTTCAAGGGTATGCAGGCGGCTTGGCTGGCTATGTGAATACGGCATTCAACCAACAATCATTAGTGTCAGGAAGCTTTAACGCAGCGACGATCAAGGCGCAAAATTCTGCAGGTGGATTAGTTGGAGAAGCTTACAGGCTAGCGGTCCAACATTCTTCTAACGAAGGGATGATCCAGTCGAAAAATGCAGGGGGAATAATTGGGTATGCTAGATCGAACTCTATTATCACAAACGGAGTAAATAAAGGTACAGTCATTCCAATCTCTTATGGTGGTGGAATTGTTGGAGATATTTGGTCATCATCAATTAGTCATAGCCGAAATGAAGGAGACGTGACAAGTTCTGCTCAAGGTGCAAGCAGTGGTGGTATTGCTGGTGGGGTAAGCTCTTCGATGATTACAGAAAGCAGCAACAGTGGCCAAGTGAGAAATACCGGTAGTTCCTCCTACTCCGGAGGCATTGCTGGTAACAGCCAAGGTAACACTTCTTTTGTAAAGGTTTATAATACTGGTGGGATTATCTCGGGTTCTTATGGAGGTGGAATTGTCGGATCTGCGTATACAACGATCATTAATCAAGCTTATAATGCTGGGCCAATCCAAACAAGGTATGGGGGAGGAATTGCTGGCTGGGCTTCCAGTACTACCATTCAAGAAACGTATAATAATGCGGATATAAGTACCAATTACCAGGCTGGCGGTTTAGTAGCTATTGGTAGAAATGGAACGATAGAAAATAGCTATAACTTTGGGCAAATCTTTCGCTTACCCGGTACTTTTTTGTTTTATGAAGGTGGAGTAGCGGGTGAACATGATGGGACAATTTCCAACACCTATTATCTTGAAAAACATACGGGAGGAATTGGAAAAGGAGGAGACAAAGGTACAAGTCTAACTTTTCATGACTTCTTGGAACGCGCCTCTTTTGTAGGCTTTGATTTTAACACTGTATGGATAATCAATGAAACTAATGAATATAAACTACCAGAACTTCAAATGGCTCAGTATCAAGGAGCGGAAAAGGAGACTAGTATCCTTCTTGTTTCACATCCAGAAAAAACTAATTATGTTCAAGGAGACCTCCTTGATCTAACAGGAGCAGTGCTTCATGCCTATACGAATTATGGCAATGAGTATGAGGTAACTATCACTCCTGATATGATTAGTGGATTTAATCCTAATAAACCTGGCTATCAGTCGATTACGATTAACTATAACGGTCATTCGACTGGATATACTGTTTTTGTACAAGCTACTTATCAAGTGACCTTTAAAGACTATGATGGAACGGTTCTCAAGGTTGAAACGGTATTGGATGGCTCGTCAGCTACACCGCCAATTCCAGTAAGAGATGGATACACATTTATCGGTTGGAATGGCAATTTTACAAATGTTACGTCTAATCGAACGATCACAGCACGATATGAGGCACTGATCTATACGGTCACATACATGGACCATGATAAGGTTTTATTTGCTGAGACATATTACTATGATTCAGAAGTTTGGAGTTCGACCATTCCAGAAAAGACTGGATATACGTTTATCGGTTGGTACCAAGACAAGGAATTAAAAAATAAATTTACTTTTTCGGGTGGAATTCGTTCCGATATGGTCGTGTATGCGAAATTTATGAAGAACCCAAATGCACCTTCGAACGTAAAGGTAACGTCGGTTGACTATCATAAAATAAATATTCAATTTACTAAGGTTAGTGGTGTAGATGGCTACGAAATTCATTTGGCAACTGCGAAAAGTGGGCCATATAACTCTATTTATGGACTAGACGCAGCGACTTCTAACATTGACTGGTGGTTTTTAGAACCAGGAAAAACATATTATTTTAAGGTTAGAAGCTATAAAGAAGTTGATCATCAACGGATCTATAGCCCATTTTCGGAGGTTTTTAGTGCAAAGTCGGTTTTACCGACAGTTAAATCTCTTAAGGCTGCCCCTACTAGCTTCAATAAAATTAAGCTTAGCTGGAGGCAAGTCGATAGTGCCGAGGGCTATATCATTTATCGTGCTACCTCACAAACAGGGACCTATACTAAGGTGAAAACGATTACGAGCCCATATACCTTAACATATACAAATAGAGAATTGGCCACTGGCAGCACCTACTATTACAAAGTAAGGTCATACAGAACTGTTGATGGCAAAAAGATCTATAGCCCGTATTCAACTGTAGTTAATAGCAAAGTGACGTTGGCGAAGGTAAATCCTCCTAAAGTAGCCTCAGCTGCTTTTGATAAAATAAAAATAAGCTGGGATCAAGTGAGCGGAGCAAATGGCTACCAGATTTACCGTGCTACTTCGCAAACAGGCACGTATAGTAAAGTAGGTACCGTTACAAGTGGCAGCACTAAAACCTACACAAATAGGGGCGTTGAAACTGGCAGGACCTATTACTACAAAGTACGCGCTTATCGAGTTGTCAACGGAAAGAACGTATACGGTGCATTTTCGACGGTTACGAGTGGAAAATCGGTGCTTTCCGTACCAACCAATCCACTAGTCACGAAGAAAAATGGAACAACCGCAACCATTGCTTGGTCCAGAGTATCCGGAGCAAGCGGCTATGAAATCCATCGTGCCACTTCGAAAACAGGAACATACAGTAGAGTTAAGACAATTACAAGCGGCAGCACGATCAAGTTTGACAACACCAATCTAACCAAGGGCAAAACATACTACTACAAAATCCGAGCCTACCGAACAGTCAACGGAAAAAAAGTATACAGCCCTTACACAGGCGTAAAGGTGTGGAAATAGTAGCAAGCGTGGGGACGGTTCTGCTGCTTCCAAATGGTGAGGGAACTTAAAGTAACCCAGCGGAGATAGCTCTGCTGGGTTATTTCTTTGATGGTCGGTGTAACTTGGGAGAGGAATAAAGGGAGCTTCGATTTTTAAATATACAAGTATTTCCCCAGGACAGATAACCATTCACACCAATACAACCTTTATGGGGAAAATCAAGAAACCTACAAAATAAACGATTTCGCCACTATATTTTGAACGGAGAAAGCGTTGTAGAGCTTCTTTAAGAAGGAAGAGGGCATGTTTAGAATAATATACTAAAGGAAGATCTCTACTGTAAAAGGATTTTAGCTAATGTAAGGAAGGGAAAATATTATGAAAAAGATATTATTTTTAAACGAAATTACAAGTAAAGAGTTGCATCAAAGTGTTAATAAGCAGTTGGAAATTAAAAATCGATTATTAAAAATGTTATATGAAAATACAAACCATAGATTAAATCCAAGAGAATTAAGTCTCTTACAAAACAAATATCAAGAACAGATATTTATACTAGACCTTATTCAGAATAAACTTCATTTAGTTACAAATCGACAAGGAGTTCAAGAAATAAATAGATTAATAGAAAAATATAGTCAGATTGAAAGTGAAACATGAAGCGTGGGGAATTTAACCGTGGGGACGGTTCTGCTGCTTCATCAGGTTTCTAGCTTTCTAGATGAGGAAGCACGAGAACCGTCCCCACGCTTCCAAAAAACTACTCTAACTCATAATCCGGTATGGTAGATAAATATTGTAAGTGGTGTTCTCCGAATCCATGTCCCGTTCCATTTGGCGAGTTTGGAAAACTCACTTCACGGTTCTCATCGTATGGCATCCACGCGAAATAGACGCTACTCGGCTGGAAAAAACTAAAGATTGATGGATCTGGTTGTTTTGAATTCTCTACCTTTAGAAAAGAATCAAGAAAAGTCATCCAGTCATTCGGTAATGTAGTTACACCGTAGGAATTTTCTACTGTTTCGTAATCCACAGTAAAGCTAAGCTGAACTCTTGGTGAATAGTGATGCACATCATAACTTACCCGATAGCCTCGTTTATTCACTAAGTAAATATCAAACTCCTTCATATCGTTGTCCACAGCGATATTCCAAACGACAAAATACTTGGAGGGGTCTTTCGGGTCAAGCTTCCAAACATAAGGTTGTTGAATAGTATTAATTTCACCGAGCTCCCAACTTCGATTTTTCCATATCCAAAAACTTGAACCATGACGTCCATTTGAAATGAACGGAACAAACACATGTGTATCTCCTAAAAAAACGACATCCTGGACTTCAATTTCATGGCTAGGATAAAAGCTATTGATCCTTTCAATTAGGACATTCTCGGGTAGAAATTCTGTTGGTTTTGAAAAAAAGTAAAAATAACTACTCCCCATAACTACGAGTAAGATAGCAATACTTGTAGGGATCCAGATTTTTTTCTGTTTCATTACTCATTGCCACCTTTCAAAAGCGATTGAGTACTGCGAAAATAGCGCTGTTTTTCAGAGGAATCTATTAAAATACCTTTTCCGTCTTTTTCAACGTAAATCATCTTAGGAATTCCACTTCCCCATTTTGAAGAAGTCCCACTTAGGTAATAAGGAAATTGTTCCTCCCTTTCATTAGGCTCTACTTCAAACATTCCGTTATACCACTCTACACTATTAATTGGCTCTTCCACGAATGTTGTGAGCAGGTGCTGCAATTCGTTATCAAGTGTTACTTCCTTTGCGGAAGGGTGGAGTGGAAGAATAGCTGCATCTTCATAAGATGCAACAAATGTTGCGAGATCACTTTTCGGATAAACAGCATGATGAAGCAGAACAGTTAAAATCGTAGTTGCAAGAAAAATAAAATTAGCAAAAAAACCAAGCCATGCAAAACGACGGTATTTTCCCCATGACCCTCTACTAGAGGCATACCAAAGTAAAATCCAGACCCCTAAAGGTAAAATTGGAATTTTAAAAATCGTACCCAACACGGGAAAGTTAAAAGAAAAAACAAATAACCCTATCAATGTTGCGATAATAGCCTTCCAGATTTTCGGCTTTATCTCTTGTTTTTGATAATAATAGTAAATAAGAAATATCACCAAACCCCATGAAAAAATAGTCCCAAAAACTTCAATAATATTAACATCAAACAAATATAACCCTCCTAGGAAGCGTGGGGACGGTTCTGCTGCTTCCTACGGAATCACCAGAACCGTCCGTCACAACCAGTTATTAGTTCAAATATGATTAGTCTCATTGGCAGTAGGAACTGCCGATATATGGAAGCTATACCTAATTTACCAAAAATAAAGTAATTTGTCCCCACAAATCGTTGGAGGAATGCATATTATATTATATCCGAATCTATGAAAGGATTTGATTATATGGGATGTAATTGCTGTGGAGGTTGCGATAAGAAAAATTGTAACAAGAAGTTAGATCGTTTAATCGACAAGTTGCAAAAAGCACGCCAAGATGCTCGTTGCGGAAATTTAAAGCAAGTGGAGTGTCGTTTAGCTGAATCAATACGTTATATCAAAGAGGTTTTGCATTGTAGTAACAAACCGGTATTTCCACCTACACTGCTACCTGCTTGCGATCCGACAGGTGCGATTCCACTTACGTCTGGATTAAACGGAGCCCCCTCAGGTACCTCAAATCTACTGCCAGGGAATAAGTACGTTTCTCCTTTCGGATTGGTCATGACTTGGACAGGTGATACCATCACGGTGTGTGAAGTGCCTGGTAATGAGGCTAATGTATGGTCGATATCAGGTCCACCACTAATTATTACAAGTGGAATTGGAACGCAACAAAGAGTTCCGTCTTTAAATGGAAATCCACAAGCGGCAGCTGTAGGAATTAATGAGGGTTCGATACTTGTTTTTAGTGCTTCTGAAGTAAATGGCCCGATAACCAATGCTAGATATGTTTCTAGTCCCGCCTCTCAAACGAGTGCAAGTTACCAAGGGTTTAATACAAGTGCAACAGAGTTTTACTTAAGCTCTAATGGTCGAACAATCCTTGATTCTGGCTACACCCTAAGTGAAATGTTAGGAGTCTAGGAAGCGTGGGGACGGTTCTGCTGCTTCCTACGGAATCACCAGAACCGTCCCTTTTCTTATTAAAAATTCTATGCTTTATTAGAAAAGGCAATTCTATAACCTTATTAAAAAGCTTATTCTGGATAAGATAATCTTTCTGCTTCATCGTGTAAATTTAAAGAACGTAATTGCTCTTTGAGGTACAGCTTAACTTCTTCATTATCAAATAGTAAACCCTTAGATTGAGCATCTCGCAAGAATACTAATTTTGATTCTAACGTTGAGTTTTCAAAAAGAGTTTTACATTATTGATTGTTAAATTTTCCTCTTTTTCAAAATCAAAAATAGGAGGGTGCTTCACTTCGAGGTTTATATTTTGATTAACAACTCCGATACCGTCCTCTGTTGTTACAACAATCTCGTTCTCTCGTTCCTGTTTCACTTTCTGCAAATATTCATATAAAGAGTCTATTGGTTCGAGCTGAAATTTTTGAGTGAACATTTCACGGACTTTTGCTTGTCTTTCATTATTAAAATCAGTAGTTTCTTTAAATTCACTTTTATTTGTAGATATATCAAAAATATCAAGAGCGTTTGGAGAAAAGGACATGATTCTCAAAAAATCGTGAAAATTTCTTGCGACAATTTTTACAGGGGCGTCAAAGTCCATTGGAGAGACACGTACAATATAAGCATTGCTTAAGTCGCTTACTTTTCCGAAATCAGTGAGAAAGCCATAATGGATACCATCTGACCCAGGTCTAGCAATGATATTACATCAAGTGGTGTATTTAAATAACGTGAATCTAGACCATCGTATGAAAAATAATAACCTAATAAATCTCCATGTTCTAATAAACCGTCTTTGTCTAACTGTTTTTGCAATTCAATGACATGTTCCAGTTTTTCGGGAAAATGGTATTTTCCATAATTCATCCTTATCATTTTATACTGCTCCTTTTGACAACTAGTTAAAACTATTAATAGTAGTATTACGAGTGGCACAATAATGCGGATTTTCACAAACATCGCTTCCATTTCAATTACATAATAAATTAACAATAATTAGAATTTATACCAAAGTCAACTGAAGGACCGCAGGAAGCACGGGGACGGTTCTGTTGCTTCCTGCGGAAGCGCCAGAACCGTCCCCATGCTTATTAATATGCAAATGAAAAAAGGTACCTCATTCATTTATGAGATAGTTTTTTTATAGTACTTATTCCCGTGGATTAAATTATTATATCCATTGTGATTCGTCACTGTAACTACTCGAGATTTGTCGAAGAATGTAGGTTAAATAATGTAATAGAATGATAGTTATGAGAACTAGTGTTTGTTATAATTAAGGTGCAACACATAAAGCGGATGGGCGGTTGGCCATCTCCCGAAGGGAGGTGGTAATCATGGTGACTTTTGAAGCAATGAACATGGCAATTCAACTATGTATGTTATTTATAATAACAATAACAGCGATTGTAGCAATAATCACACTCGTCACCAATAGAAAAGAGAAATAACCGCCCCCACGACCAATGGATTAGCGGTTATTTCTGCTGTTAAACATCAAAATTCATAAGGTCAGCCGTTCTTCATGCGGCATGTGTTGTTGCATTGACTGAGTGTTTCTGCACTCAGTCACTTTTTTATTGTGTATATTTTCTAATATAAGTATACCTCATTCATTGCTGCTACAGCAATAATTTCTTAGGATCTAATGCCTGTGCGTTGGATCTCCAAAGTTTGAAGCATGGGGACGGTTCTGCTGCTTCCTGCGGAAGCGCCAGAACTGTCCCCATGCTTCAAAATAAAAAGCAACTCTATGAAAATAGTTTTTCAGTAGAGTTGCTTTCTTTTGTTGGTTTGTCCTACTTTACCGCTTTAACGGACTGGGGGTCAGACCCCACAATACAGAAACTATTTACAATACGCATCGACAAAGTATTGTGGATTTAACTTTTGACCTGTGACTCGTTCAATCTTTTCGTTCCAGTGGTATTTGGAGCCTGGCTTAAAGAACTGTTCGTTTAGAAAGTTCCCAACTGTTGGATTGAAAAATTGTTCAGAAACCTCGTTTTTAATATGTTGGTGAAGCTGAGCAGAAGTTAGCTCGCCTAGTAAGTAATTTTGATAGTACACAGGTGCTAGGGTAAAGTGAATTTTTGCTGCCCAGTCTGGTAGATTACGATCTTCTGGAGGGTTAACTAATTGAATGTCTTTCACTAGCTTCCACCATAGTGCATTTAAATCTTGATCTGGGTTTTCGTATAGTTCTTTTTCGAAAAATACGAACGTAATAATCCAGCGTCCTGCGATGAGCATCTTTAACTGCTCATATTTTTCAAGGGCTGGTGCAAGTGTTTCTAAACGATCTTTATCAAGCTTTACGAACGTTTCTAACCACTCTTTATTTTCGGTCATTTTCCCAAATAACATCGCAATCGCTTCGGTTGTTAAGGTGTGTGCCGGCGATCTTAGGATATAAGGAAGCTCATTATCTAAGTATTTAAAGTAGGCTGCGTGACCGAATTCGTGGAGCATCGTTCCCATCCAGTAGGCGTTTGGCTGGTTGTTGCATAATACACGAGTGTCCCCGTTACGGTCCATGTCCATACAAAAGGCTGTTGGATTTTTCCCAGGACGTGGATCCATATCACTTTTTGCATACAAATCTTCAATTGGAATGTTCATGGCAGCAAATGTATCCGCCGTAAGCTTCTCGATGTCTTGACCTTTAAAATATGGGTCAAGATTTGTTTCCTCAGAAGCTGGTGCTTCTTGGAAGAAAGGATCTACATAATGCCATGGTCGTAATTCAGAAACCGCAATCCCGAACTTCGCAGCTAGCTCTTCGTCTAATTGGTTTTTCAATTGTCGGAAAGTGCTATCTGAAAGATCAATCAGCTTTTGAAAAATCGAAAAGACTTCTTCGCGATCTAATTCTTGATTTTCAAACGACATTTCATGATAGTTGGCATACCCAACAGCTTTAGCTGCTTCATTTCTCGTTTTAACAAGCGTTAGTAGCTTTTCTTCAACGACTTTTCCTACTTCTTTTGAAGCCTTCCAAGCGTCTTCACGCTCTTGTAAATCCATGCTATTAAGTAAAATATTGCGAATGTCATTGGCTGAAAGTTTCTTTCCATTTACTTCAGGTTCATAGGTATTAAACATATGATTCAATTCAGCGGATAGTTGTGATAACTCTTTTAAAATGTCCTTAGGAAGCTGATTTTCCCTGAACGTACTTAGAAGCGATTCTAATTGTCTTCTTTCTAGGTCAGTTAATTCTGTTTCCGTTAAAAACTTTTGGATCGCTTGGAATGCTTCAGGATTTGAAAAATGTGTACGAAACTCCGTTTGCGCCTCCGCAACCTTTTGCGCCCACTCTTTCTCCCCGGTAGTTTGGGCCATCCAGCTGGCATTAGTAATGTTTTGATGTAGACTTTTAATCTTCGTATTTTGCTCATTTAAAAACTCTTGAACTGACATCTCTTTTCCTCCCTGTGAAAAAATAGATTCCCAATTTCTATTATATAGTTTTTTTGCTAGGGAAGCACGGGGACGGTTCTGCTGCTTCCTTTAAAAAGATAAAACTCAAAATTGAATAGCTCATCCTATGAATGATGGACATAGAACCAGGTATGAGATACGTACCTGGTTCTTTTGCTATGACTTGGGGAGTGCGCGGGTTCTACTGTTCCTAGGCTAATTAGCACAGATTTCCACATGAATATAAAAGAAACTAGGTAAAGAAGGGAATATCTGGTTAAAATAGAACTTATATGTGATCAATATACGAGGAGGAGATACAATGGAACTAGGAGCATTTTCTGTAAGTTTAAGTGTAAAAGACATCCATAGATCAAAAGCATTTTACGAGGAATTGGGGTTTAAAACTTTAGGCGGGGACATTAATCAAAATTGGCTTATCATGAAGAATGAACATACAGTGATTGGTCTTTTCCAAGGAATGTTTGAGAAAAACCTCCTGACATTTAATCCAGGATGGAATCAAAATGCTGAAAATCTAGAAGATTTTACAGATATTCGAGAACTACAAAAAGAGTTGAAGGAAAAGGGTGTTAAATTAATACAAGAAGCTGATGAAGCAACAGAAGGGCCTGCATTTATTACAATAGAAGATCCAGATGGCAACCAAATTTTAATCGATCAACATCGTTAGAAAGCGCGGGGACGGTTCTGCTGCTTCCTGATAAGGAAGCACGAGAACCGTCCCCACGCTTCCTTAGAAATGAGTGGGTAGAAAGTGAATACAGTAAATAATAATCTCGAGGAGAAATGGTTAAGGAACATAACTCTCTTCCTTACTAGCCAGACGATTTCACTTTTTGGATCGTCTCTCGTTCAGTATGCCATTATGTGGTATGTAACGCTAACGACAGGATCAGGTTTAATGATGACGCTGTACATCATTTGCGGTTTTATACCAACCTTTATTTTATCGCCAATTGCAGGTGTTTGGGCAGATCGCTACAATCGAAAAATGCTGATTATTTTCGCAGATGGACTTATCGCTGTAGCGACACTAATCCTTGCGATTCTCTTTTTACTTGGCTTTGATTCGATTTGGCTGCTTTTTGTAATGGCGGCGATTCGTGCCTTTGGGACAGGGATTCAAACGCCTGCTGTAGGTGCTATTCTACCGCAAATTGTACCAAAGGATAAACTGACAAAGATAAATGGAATTAATGGTAGTATTCAAGCTGTGATTATGTTCCTATCACCAATGGTTAGTGCCGCGCTTTTGGCTTTGACTTCGCTTGAAATCATTTTCTTTATTGATGTCATTACGGCAGCAATCGCCATTATTACGCTATTTGGCTTTTTAAAAATTGCTGTGCATGAGAAGGCATCGGAAAAACAAACAACAAGCTACTTTAGTGACTTTAAACAAGGGTTGCATTACGTGAATAATAATGCTTTTTTAAAGAAATTTTTCTTATTCTTTGCAGTCTTTTTTGTATTAATGGCACCAGCAGCGTTTTTGACACCGTTACAAGTGGCACGAAGCTTTGGTGAAGACGTGTGGAGACTGACGGCAATTGAGATTGCGTTCTCCATTGGGATGATGGTAGGGGGAGGTGTGATCGCTTCCTGGGGTGGCTTTCAAAATAAAGTTAAAACGATGGGATTTGCCAGTGTCATTATGGGAGCCTGTACGTTTGCGCTCGGTATTGTTCCGCACTTTTCGGTTTATCTAGTTTTCATGGCTTTATTCGGACTTGCGATGCCAATTTTTAATACACCAGCGACCGTTTTATTACAGGAGAAAATAGAAGAAGATTATTTAGGTAGAGTATTTGGTGTAATGGGGATGATCTCGACCTCGATGATGCCACTAGGAATGATAATATTCGGTCCAATAGCCGACTTTATCAAAATTGAATGGTTGTTAATAGGAACCGGAGTCCTCATTATCATCCTTGCTATTCTTTTAGGCCGAAACCAAGTGTTACTCGATGCAGGGAAGCGTGGGGACGGTTCTGGTGCTTCCTAAATAGGAGCTGATACGAGGTAAGAGTGGTGGGAAAAGTAGCGGTTTCCTTTTTAACAAATGTTTTAAGTTAATCGGTTAATTACAGAAAATATTAGGTCCTCTTAGTTTTAATTAAACGTTTGATTAATTTTTTCTATAGGTAAGTGGGTAAGGCTTTGACTTCGACGTTAATAACTGCTATTGCAAACTCCACTTTTACTAGTTAATTGGTGACTTTCACCATTAAGAAACGGTTTTTTGACTAATGAAGCAGCCCTTATGAGAGTGTAACTCTCATAAGGGCTGCTTTTGATTTTGGAAGCGCCGGGACGGTTCTGCTGCTTCCTCATAAGGAAGCACGAGAACCGTCCCCGCGCTTCCCCACGCTTCCTAGACTAGTAACCAATCAAGAAACACCTCTCAAACATACAATACAAGGATGAGATAGAAAACACTAAAGGAGTAGTGGCAATGTCGATACTTGTAACGGGAGGTACGGGGTACATTGGTAGTCATACGTGTGTTGAACTTCTTCACTCGGGGTATGACGTGATTATTATAGATAGTTTAGTGAATAGCAAAGCAGAAGTAGTAGAACGGATCAACGAAATTACAGGGAAGGATGTTACTTTTTATCAGGTGGATCTTGTAAATTCTCAGGAACTTGAAAAAGTTTTTATAAAACATAAGATTGACGCTGTGATTCATTTCGCCGGATTAAAAGCTGTAGGTGAGTCTGTAGAAATGCCGCTTCGCTATTATCAAAATAATATAACTGGAACATTGGTTCTTTGTGAATTGATGCAAAAGTATAACGTGAAAAAACTCGTATTTAGTTCTTCGGCAACTGTTTACGGAATGCCTGAGCGCGTACCAATTTCTGAAGATTTTCCACTACATGCAACAAACCCGTACGGGCAGACAAAGCTAATGATTGAGCAAATTCTCCGTGACCTTTACGTATCAGATCCGAATTGGAGTATTGCTCTTTTACGGTATTTTAATCCTATTGGAGCACACAAAAGTGGCCGTATTGGTGAAGAGCCGGCTGGAATTCCAAACAATCTTATGCCATATATAACTCAGGTAGCGGTTGGTAAGCTCGCTGAATTAAAAGTATTTGGTAACAATTATCCTACGGTTGATGGAACCGGAGTCAGAGACTATATTCATGTAGTTGACCTTGCGAAGGGCCATATAAAGGCGTTAGAAAAAGTCAGTTCTGCTGCAGGGGTGGAGGCGTACAACCTTGGAACAGGAAAGGGTTATAGCGTACTACAAATTGTTAAAGCATTTGAAAAAGCCTCACAAAGAAAAATTCCCTATAAAATTGTAGACAAACGTCCCGGAGATGTTGCCATTTGTTACGCAGACCCATCAAAAGCAAAAGTAGAGCTAAATTGGGAGGCAACAAAAAGTCTAGAGGAAATGTGTGAAGATTCTTGGAGATGGCAAAAGCACGGGGACGGTTCTGCCGCTTCCTAAGGAAGCAGCAGAACCGTCCCCATGCCCCATGCTTCCATTATTACAACTAGGAGGTGTGTTAATGTTTAAGAATATCTCGTTTCTAATACCCTATAAACCTGACCATGGTATTAGAGATATTAATTTCAATTGGATCAAGACATTTTATCAAAATATTTATCCAGAAGCTGAAATTTGTGTAGGGATTTCTAATGATGATCTTTTTAATAGATCTCAGGCCATTAACAATGCTGCAAAGCAAGCAACGAGAGATATATTTGTTTTAGTAGATGCAGATATTTTTTGCGACCCAAACGTTATCAAGGAATCAATTGAACATATAGAAATAGGAAATGCACCTTGGGTAATACCCTACAAATATATAAAAAGAATATCTGAAGAAAATTCAAGAGTATTGGTAAAAGAGACACCAACTTGGCCTTTGGAGATAACAGATTTCGAGTTAGTTGATACTAAAGACTACGACTTTGATTGGGTTGGAGGTATAAACGTCATTAGTCGCAGAAGTTTTTTGGAGGTTGGGGGTTTTGATGAAAGATTTTTAGGCTGGGGCGGAGAAGACCAAGCTTTCAGCTGTGCAGTTAGTACTATTTGTGGCCCTTATAAGAGATTAGAGCATACTGTTAATCACTTATGGCACCCGGTTGTAGGCTATGAAAATAATCCGAATAGACAAAACAATTTGGATTTAGGTGAAATTTACTCTCAAGCAAAGTTCGATAAAGAGAAAATGAATAACGTAATTAGGGATGTAAAGAACAAATATTTGAACGAGACAATTGAGCCTAGAGATCAAGAGGCTACGACAATTCATGTTGTTACTGTAACAGACGACAACTACGCAATACATCTTGCTGTCATGTTGAAATCATTATTAAAAAAGAAAAAATCAGAAAATCCAATAAAAATATATGTCATGTATAGCAACATCCAAAGAAAAAATAAGTCCTTGTTAAAGAAAGTTGTGAATAAATATAAAGCAAAAATTCGCTTTAAAAAAATAGATACGGCAATGTATCGTAGGTTAAAGACATTTGATCATGTTACTAAAGAAAACTATTATCTATTATCTATTTCTGATTTCTTTGATGAGACTATTGATAGAGTTCTCTATTTAGATAGTGACGTTATTGTTAGAAAAGACATTACTGAGCTGTGGAACACCGATATCAGCCCATTTATAGTAGGTGCAGTCGAGGATTTTTCCGTAATGGAAACCAGGAATAGTGATCTCCTGATGCCAGCAGAAGCCAAATATTTTAATGCTGGTGTCCTTTTAATTAACTTAAAGAAATGGCGAGATCTTGAGATAAAGGATAAAATTAGTAACTTTATCAATACGCACTCTAATAAAATTAAGTATGGTGCTCAAGATGTGCTAAACGCTGTCCTTTATAATCAATGGTTTGAATTGGAGGCCAAATGGAATTATCAGACAGACCATATTCCGAAACTAAAAATAAAACCGGCAATTATTCACTACACCGGTGAGAATAAACCGTGGAATTCCGACCATCCATTGAAAAAGTACTATCAAAGATATGCAAAGAGAATATTTAAGACCTAATTAAATCTAAACCAAAATAGGATGCCAAGTCTATGGCATCCTATTTTTAAAAAAAGTGGACTTTATAATGAAGTAAGTTTATCAAAGGCCATAACCAAAGTTTCGCATTTTCCACTTGAAGCAATTAAATCCCTTTCTCTTATAAGCTGATTGCTAGTTTCAGTGTTATATGAAATACCAACTCTCTCAAGTAGATTGCTTATAGGTAGATCATTATTTGACACTATTTTTGGTATCTCTTGTAACATTTTTAAAATTGTATCTTTGAATAATTGAAAACCTTCCTCTAGGCGATAATAGTCTCTTACAGCATCCTCTAAAACATTTGCATCATCCAAATTAATGAATTGTAAGGATTTAATACATACATCTATATCCGGATGTTTCTCTTGAAAATATACGATGTTTTTTGCTGCTTCATAGTCTCTGGTTGGTCCAACCGGATGTTCCTGGTGGTAAACATAGATATTTGGATCGGCAAAATAAATTGCTCCTCCTTTTGTTAGGCGATAACCAAATTCATAATCCTCTGCTCCCCAACCTTGGAAATTTTCATCGTAACTACCTACTTCTTCGATAAAGCTTTTTCTTACTGATTTATTAAGGCCAATACAGTAAAGCCATGATAAGTGATAATTTTCAACTTTGTTTCCTAGTTTTTTAATAATTCGCGACTCGTATATTTTGGGTTCACTAAGCTTTCGAAGTGTTTTATATCTTTTAATGTCTCTTCGACCAATCACTTTTACTGGCTTTGTAGTGTTTAAAATACTAGAAAAGTCATTGGTGGAAATTGTCAGCCTTTTTAGGACCTTCTTTCTATACTTTTCGTTCTTGTGCATGAATTTTTCGATGCTTTGTTTTTCCCATTCATTAAATTCAGGCAGGAGATAGCTGTATAACTTATAAAAATTACCTCCAGTAACTACGGCTTTATTATATTTTTGATGATAAGCATAATGAAGTGAGATATTATTCGGTTCGACAATTGCCTCAGCATCTAGAAATAATAGAACTTTACCCCTGGCTTTTTGAATGCCAACATTCCTTGAGCGGGCTCGACCGAGATTTTGCGAATTACGAACATATTGAAATGTAAAAGGAAAACGATATTTTTCTAAAGTAGGCGTACGGTCCGTAGAAGCATCATCGACAAAAATTACTTCAACTTTTGACAGATCAAAATCTTGTTTTTTAAGTGAATAAAGTGTGAGTTTGTTTAGTGGATAACGATTATAAGATACAATAATCACGCTAACCTCAATAGCCATTCTAAAAACTCCTTTCTAGTCCATTCTCTTTATTAAACTATTCATAAGTTATACTTTCGTACTTGGTTATAAAAGCAAAATAAAGAAATTGAAGGAAGGCGCGAGGAAGCAGCAGAACCGTCCCCACGCTTCCCTTGTTGCTTCGAATAATTGATCATGGTTTAATGCATGTATGGATATTATTTTATGAAGTTGATGGTAGGAGAGTTTCCAAATGCGTATAGATAGAATTTTAAATAACAATGCCGTTGTTGTCGTTGATGGTGAGAAAGAGAAAATTGTTATGGGGAACGGTATTGCTTTTCAAAAACGGAAGAATGATATCATCCCGAAGCATAAAATTGAAAAGGTGTTTATTTTACGGGACCAATCCTCTGAAAAATTTCAGCAACTCTTAGCTACATTGCCGGAAAAACACATCGAACTAGCGGAAAAAGTGATTGATTATGCGGAAGGGTATTTAGAGCAACCCTTAAATGACCATATTCATATCGCCCTTACGGATCATTTATCGTTTGCATTGGAAAGGCTGGAACAGGGATTTACGATCCAAAACAAGCTTAAGAATGAAATTAAGCTGTTATATAAAAAGGAATTTGAAATAGGCTTATGGGCAAAAGAAGAAATTCAAAAAGAGCTCGGGATTGAAATTCCTAACGACGAGGTTGCGCATATTGCCCTTCATATACACACCGCAAAAATGGGTAGCAAATCTATGAGTGAAACGATGCAAAAAGCAGAAGTATTAAATGATTTTATCAGTAAGTTAGAAGAAAAGTTAACGATAAAAATTGATGAATCAAGTATAGATTACCAGCGCTTGATCACGCATTTGCGCTTTGCTTTAGCTAGGCTCGAAGAAGACCGTTCGTTTGAACCAATTGACCAAGATATGTTCAAGCTCATCAAAGATAAATATAAAACAGCCTATAACTATGCCGAGGAAATCTGTGACTACATTAAGCAAGAATATGGGATTGAGTTCCCACCATCACAAATTGCCTATATTACACTTCACTTCCAACGATTACTATAAGGAGGCGAGGAAGCGTGGGGACGGTTCTGGCGCTTCCTTAAACCTCTTGACGGTAACGCTTTCTTTAGGTAGAATATGAAGTACAAATCGCATATTGTGGGATTGTGACTGGTTAAGCAGGCAAGACCTAAAATGTATGAAAGAACATAGAGGTGGATTCTCTACCTATGTGCCCTTTCGTATGTTTTAGGTCTTTTTTATTTGCTGTTACAGCTTTATCTATGCGAAAACAGCCATTATATAATAGGGGAGGAAACAAAAATGAATCACCGAGAAATAGCTGAAAAGCTGATTACCCTCTTAGGGGGAAAAGACAATGTCATTAGTGCACAACATTGTGCTACGAGGCTCCGTCTTGTGATTGATGACGAAAGCAAAATAAACAAAGCAGAGATTGAAGAGTTAGATGAGGTAAAAGGTGCATTTTCGACATCTGGTCAATTTCAAATTATTTTTGGATCGGGGACAGTCAATAAAGTATTTACCCACTTTGCTCCGTTAGCAGGGGTGTCAGGGGTGGATGAAGAGACAGACAAAAAGGTTTCTCACAATGACGCTGCCAAAAAGAAACTGAATCCGTTTGCCCGTTTTGCCAGAACTCTTTCAAATATTTTTGTTCCAATTATCCCAGCGATTGTAGCAGCGGGTATGTTAATGGGACTTCTTGGATTAATGCGAACCTACAACTGGGTCGATCCTGAAAGTGGACTTTTTATTTTACTAGACATGTTTTCGTCTGCTGCATTTATTATTTTACCGATATTAATAGGTTTTAGCGCTGCAAAAGAATTTGGTGGGACCCCGTATTTAGGTGCGGTTATCGGAGGAATTATGACTCACCCGGCATTATTAAATCCTTGGGGACTTGCCAATGCCGAACCTTCAACACTTGATTTCTTAGGCTTTGGTGTTGAGATGCTTGGGTATCAAGGAACAGTTATTCCTGTTCTATTAACGGTTTACATGATGTCTCTTATTGAAAAAGGATTGCGCAAGGTCGTACCTAATATGGTTGACTTGCTTGTCACGCCATTTTTAACCGTTATTTTTACAGGTTTTATCGCGATGTTAGTTGTTGGTCCTCTAGGGCGGGCGCTTGGTGATGGGTTAACAACGGCATTAGACTTCCTTTACAATACAGTAGGTCCGGTTGCAGGTTTCATTTTCGGTGGATTGTATTCTACGATTGTATTAACGGGGGTACACCATAGCTTCCATGCGATTGAAGCGGAATTACTGATCAGTGTCGGTGGAAACTTCTTATTGCCAATCTGGGCGATGGCAAACGTTGCCCAAGGTGGAGCAACATTAGCTGTCTTTTTCAAAACAAGGAATAAAAAAATGAAGGGAATTGCGCTTCCTGCTGCTGTTTCGGCATTTTTAGGAATTACAGAACCAGCGATCTTTGGGGTTAACTTGAGATACCGACGTCCGTTTATTGCTGCGGCGATCGGCGGAGCCTTAGGTGGATTTTACGTTGTGTTCACGCAAGTAATGGCAAACGGGATTGGTTTAACAGGTATTCCAATGTTTGCGATTGCGCAAGACCCTCTTAACTATGGAATTGGCTTTTTAATTGCAATTGTAGTGGCCTTTGTTGGCGCCTGGGTTTTAGGCTGGAAAGAAGAAGTTGCAAAATAATAGCAGTGGAGGGGAAGAGAATGTCTACTAAAGATCGTGAATTAAGAGAAAGAGCCTATGAATCCGTTGAGAAGTATAAAGAAACGGTCAACAAGGACCCTTATCGACTTCACTATCACATAATGCCCCCTGTCGGTTTGTTAAATGATCCGAACGGGTTTATTCACTGGAACGGGAGATACCACCTTTTTTATCAGTGGATGCCTTTTAAAACTGGTCATGGCGCAAAGTTTTGGGGACATGTTTCCACCGAGGACTTCATCAATTGGAGAGAAGAGGAGATTGCTCTAACTCCTTCTGAGTGGTACGAAAAAAATGGTTGCTATTCCGGAAGTGCCATCGAGCATGACGGAAAAATGTATATTTTTTACACAGGAAACGTCAAAGACGAAAATGGAAATCGCGAAACCTATCAATGCCTCGGGATTTCTGAAGATGGTGTTAACGTAGAGAAGAAGGGACCAGTTGTCGAGCTGCCCGAGGGCTACACGCCACATTTTCGTGACCCAAAAGTTTGGAAGCAGGATGATCAATTCTATATGGTAGTTGGCGCGCAAACTCTCGATAAAAAAGGGGCTGTCGCTCTTTTTTCATCGGACAATTTAACAGCCTGGAGCTACGAGGGAGATTTAGCCGGAGGAGGGAAAGGACCTTTAAAGGACTTTGGCTATATGTTTGAGTGCCCTGATTTGTTTTCTCTAGGTGAAAAAGATATGTTGATTATCTCTCCTCAGGGGCTTAAGCCCGACGGTATGAAATACAGAAATGTTTATCAGTCAGGGTATGTGGTTGGTTATTTTGATCCAAAGGGTAAGTCGTATGATCATGGTGAATTTGAGGAGTTGGATCGAGGATTTGATTTTTATGCACCACAAACAACCGAGGACTCCAAGGGACGAAGACTTATGTTTGCCTGGATGAGTGTCCCGGATCAAAACGAACAGGATCACCCGACGGTTGAATACCAGTGGCTTCATAATATGACCCTGCCTAGGGAATTAAAAATGGTGGGCGATAAGCTGTACCAATTGCCGGTGGAGGAGTTGGAAGGACTTCGTATTGGGGAAGCTTTGTCCCATCGTGTTACCTTAAGGAATGAAGTGCGGGAACTAGAAGGGGTAAACGGTAGAGCGGTGGAATTACGTGTAAATGACATTTCTCTGGTTGAAGGGTGGTTTGAAATTGCCATTCATGATGCAGCTAGGATCGTCTATTCAAACGGCGTATTCACTTTAGAAAGAAAAAGCTATGTAGATGGTACAGTTGAAAACCGCCAATGTATTCTTGAGAAGCTGGATTCATTAACCATCTACATTGATACGTCATCGGTCGAAGTTTTTGTTAACGGCGGCGAAGAAGTTTTCACAGCAAGATACTACCCAGCAGCCTCCCAGCGATCGATTACATTCGGCGCATCAAAAGAGTGCTCGTTTAGTGTTGAGAAGTGGGATTTGGGGAAGCGTGGGGACGGTTCTGCTGCTTCCTAACTGGTGAGTGGGGGGAAGCGCGGGGACGGTTCTACTGCTTCCTAATCCAATGTGGGATTGAAATTCCTAAACAGTGGTGAATAGTAAGAGATGGTTAATTTTGGAGAAAGTTACTATAAAAATTCTTGATAAATGAAGCAGCCCTGATGAGAGGAGAACTCTCATCAGGGCTGTTTTTGTGTTTTGGGACAATTAATTAAAGGATGGAGGAAGCCGCCGCGCACTGATGCTTCTTCTTCGTTTGATCGAGGAAGCACGAGAACCGTCCCCATGCTTCTTCCATAGACAAAATACTGTCAACATCCATGCAATAACATATTATATAAAAATGAGGATTAAGGAGAGATAGGTAGTGAATATTGTGAGTACGTCGAACAATGAATATTCTCAGCATTTAGGAGTGATGTTAAACTCCCTTCTTGAAAACACAAAAAACAGAGAAATTTTGAATATTTATATTATTGATGGAGGTATATCAAGCGATAATAAATATAGGCTTAACAAGGTCACGGGCAGGTTCAAAAAAAAATTACTTTTCTTACGCCAGATGAGGAATTACTGAGGGAACTTCCGACAGATTCAACAATTGGTTACATTACCAAAGAAACATATTTTAGAATTCTCCTACCAGAATTACTCAGTAGCAAAATAAAAAAAGTATTGTATCTTGATTGTGACCTTATTGTTAAAAAAGACATCAGTGAATTATGGAATACCGATATCAAGAAGTATATTCTAGCTGCAGTCGATGAGTCTAGCATGTTTGGTTCAGGGAGAAGAAGAAGATTAAAAAAAGAATTAGGCATATCTAAAAGATCCCGATATTTTAATGCAGGCGTTTTGTTATTGAATTTAAAAAAATGGAGAAAGGATGGAGTTTCTGAGCGTATAGTAAATTATTTAAAGCGTCATCCAAAACTAACCTTTATGGATCAAGATGCATTGAATGCTGTTCTTCATAATGAGTGGCACCAACTTGACTACAAGTGGAATTATACGACTTACCATTGGGACCAGTTTCCTCATGTAAAGCCAGCGATTATCCACTTTTGTGGTTGGCGCAAACCCTGGAACTCAGATATACGTTATAAAGAAGAGTACTTCAAGTATCTGAAATCATCCATGTGGGAAGAGAGTCAAAATCTATGAAAGTCTCCATTATTGTACCGGTTTACAACACAAAAAAATATTTAAAAAGATGCTTAGATTCATTGATAAACCAATCCTTAGAAGACATCGAAATCATTATAGTAAACGATGGATCTACTGATGATTCCCAGAAAGTTATTAATAAGTACCATAAGAAATACCCGACTAAGATCGTACCAATAGTGAAGGAAAATGGCGGGCCAGGTATCGCACGTAATTACGGAATAAAAAAAGCCAAAGGCGATTATTTGGGATTTGTTGATTCTGACGATTGGGTTGACCCTAGTATGTTTAAGAAATTATACAAGTTGGCTACTAAAGGCCATGATTTTATAATCTGTGATTACGTTAAAATTCATAAAGGAAATAAAAGCCATGTACTAAAGGGTTTTACAGGTAGTTTTTTCGACCATCAGCAAGCAGTTTTGTATTCTACCGACACTGCGTTTTCCTGCAATAAACTTATTAATAAGAAATTATTTGATAAAGACCTTCTGTATACGGAAGGTTGGTATGAGGATCTTGCTACCATTCCGTTGTTGTTGACAAATGCTAAGTCTCCAGCTTATCTCAGAGAGCCTCTCTATTACTATAAATTCCGTTCTGGTTCTATCACTAATAGTAACAATCTCAAAACGTTAGGGGTTATTCGTTCATGGGGAAGATTGCTAGCGAGAGCAAATCCTCGCTACCAACAAGAAATAGTTTTTGCTGTAGCTAGAAATATCTCTTCGTTTCTAAAATTTAAACCTGAACATACAACTCAGTTTTTGTCATTTGCAAAAGAGCACCAAGACACAATTAGCAAAAATATTTACTACCAGGAAGCTTTACGTCAAGGCAAACTAAACGATTTATTTACCTTAACGAATGAAAAATGAAGCGTGGGGAAGCGTGGGGACGGTTCTGCTGCTTCCTAACCCAATGTGGGGTGAAACCCCTTAGAGTGATGAATAGAGAGAGTGGGTTAAATTTGGTGACTGTCACCACCCAAAGATTGATAAATGAAGCAGCCCTGATGAGAGGAGAACTCTCATCAGGGCTACTTTTGTTTGTTTCTACTAAAAAAGCGGTTCCTAATGTATTCATATACAGTTAGATTGTACTCGGAAAGTTAATCATTTGAGGTATGGAAAGCCTTATCATAGATAATATTTATAAATTTATTAGCAGTGTCTAAGAAAGGTAGAGCTTTTTTATAATAATTAATTCGCTATAACGAACAGTTTGGTGTATAATAAAGAACGATATATGAGTATGTATCGCTACATGAATGGCGAAATACTACAGGAGGAGGTCAAGGTCAATGTGAGAAAATTATACTCTAATTTTTTAAAAACAAATAATTTGTTAGAGGGCAATGTTTCTATCTATTTAGATTTTATTAGGGGGATATCAGCGATTTTGGTAGTTATGGAACATTTAAGTTCAAGATTGTTTGTGGGATACGGCAACGTGGAAAATCCAACTATATTTGTACAACTACTTCACCTACTAAATATGTTAGGTGGGCCAGCGGTTATCATTTTCTTTGTCCTTAGTGGTGTATTTATCTCAAGATCTGTCCTGAAAGCTTTTTATGAGAGGAAGTGGGCATGGAAATCTTATTTGATAAATCGTTTTTCAAGATTATATGTAGTGCTGATACCTGCATTAATACTTACCTTTATTTTAGATGGTTTAACCGCAAACTTCTTTGAGTTTCAAAGGTATGGGGATGCTATTACAAACCTGACTCAATTTGTAGGTAATTTATTTTTCCTACAAAATGTATTTGTAGGGACATATGGAACAAATTATCCATTATGGAGTCTTAGCTACGAATTTTGGTATTATATGTTATTCCCACTTATCCTTTTGTTGTTTTCTAAACAAGGGAAAATGAAAAAGGCTATATACTTAATCATCACAGTTCTCATCGTTTCCTCCATTGGAACTAGGATGAACTCCTACTTCTTTATATGGTTAGCAGGTACTGTTGTAATTTTATTACCTAGCATTAATATCTTAAAACGCTGGTATGTACCGATTATTGCACTAATATTAGTCATAGTTGCTAGTGTGGTTAGACCTCTAGTAATGACTGGGAGACTGTTTACGAATGAGTGGACGACGGACTTAATTTTTGTGGACATATTTATTGCATTAGTGTTTGGTTTCTTTGTTTATTCACTGTTGCAAGTTCCATTTACCAAATTTCATAATGTGGATCTCGGTTGGTTAGGGAAATTTTCAAGATTGATTGCAGGATTTTCATTCAGTCTTTATGTCATTCATTATCCAATCATTAATATGGTCTACCGGTGGGGAGCGATGAACGGTTATGGTGGTTTACAGCCAACGATTTTCTCCTTTATAGTTGAATTGTTACTTGTGACCCTTTTATGCATCATTGCATATCTCTTTTCTAAACTAACGGAAGCTCAAACACCAAAGGTTCGAAAGTTTTTAGAATCCAAAACAAATGCATTTATAAATCGTGAAAGAAATAAGCAAATTAGAAAGGAAAGTATTCCAGGGTAGGAAAAAAAGGACAACCCGTTTGAAGCGTGGGGACGGTTCTGCTGCTTCCTAACCCAATGTGGGGTGAAACCCCTTAGAGTGATGAATAGAGAGAGTGGGTTAAATTTGGTGACTGTCACCACCCAAAGATTGATAAATGAAGCAGTCCTGATGAGAGGAGAACTCTCATCAGGGCTGTTTTTGTGTTTTGTGACAATAATTAAAGAATGGAAGAAGACGCCACGCACCCATGCTTTATCTTCATTTGGTGGAGGAAGCGCGAGAACCGTCCCCACGCTTCTAACATATATATAATTCAAAGAAAAGACAGTTAAAAATGAAATGGGGTATGACATGATACAAGTAGCTGGAAGGCAGTTTTCACTAGAGGGTATTATGGACTTCGGAGAGGTAGAAGGCGTAATCATTCAAGAGATGCTAAATTCTCCTGAATTGTTTGCCTATCCTTCTATGAATGAACTTAGATTTGAAATTAACATTAGAAAAAATATTATGGAAAGCGCTAAAGAGATGAATGCGAGTCAAGTTGCGTTTACCATTTTTGAAAATGCTCGTTGTAACCCTACTTATTGGACTTTGACAAATGCTGGAGGTTTTTTGTTGAGGCCAGGTGTGCGACCATCTGATGCTATTTTGGACATTTATCAGAACAGTACCCTTTATGGGTTTGAATGCGCGACTGCAATCATCATTATCTATTACCAGGCCATCTTAAAAAGTATTGGGAGACGTCGTTTTGATTCTATTTTTCAAAACATTTATTTATACAGTTGGCATACAGAGCCTGAATTAGAAATTGACTTCTTTTATTCGGATCATTTTTTGCCCGGGGATGTTGTGTATTTTAATAATCCTGACTTTCATCCAAATGCACCATGGTATCGAGGAGAAAACGCCGTCGTTTTGAGCGATGATACGTTTTATGGTCATGGGTTTGGCATACTTACTGCTGAACAGATGATAGAATTTTTAAATACACAAAGATTTCCAGAAAGTATGCGGCCAGCATACTTAGAAAATTTAATCACAAGAATTTCTCCTACAACAATGCATAAGCTTTTAACTTCGCATAGTGGTCGCAGCTCAAAAATTGTCATACATCATAATCTTTGTTCCATCTCCAGTATTCAGTATCAGTTTTACCTAAATAATGTCTAATTCGTTTGTAAGGATGCTTTCGTTACCAAAGAGGGATGCCCCGTGAATCGGTAATAGGTGACATTCACCCATTTAATGTGTAGACAGGTTCATATTTCAACTAGGTGAGTATAATGTAGTGTAATTTACTAACCCGAAAGGAAGTGCGAGAATATGTATGCAAATGTACCCCCTAATATGATGGCTGGAGCAAATGTACCTCCTAATATGGTGGCTGGCGTAATGGATGGACCTATGCCACATTATGCTATGCCTGCTTACGGATATGGTTATGCTGCTCCTACTCATGGGCACGGTTTTCTATTAATTCTGGTGTTGTTTATTCTATTAGTCATTATAGGATGTAGTCTCCCTAAATGCTAAGAATGAAGCACGGGTGAAGCGTGGGGACGGTTCTCCTGCTTCCTAATCCAATGTGGGGCTGAATCCCCTTAAGAGTGGCGAATAGTTAGGGTTAATTTTGGTGACCGTCACCATCAAAATTCTTGATAAATGAAGCAGCCCTGATGAGAGTGGAACTCTCATCAGGGCTGTTTTTGTGTTTTGTGACAACTAATGAAATGATGAAGGTAGCCGCCACGCCCATGCTTCGTCTTCGTAAGATGCAGGAAGCGCGAGAACCGTCCCCACGCTTCCTTCCTAATACACAACAACTGGTTGATAGATTTTGAGATTTTCGTAGACTTTTTTCATCATACTAGGGGGGACGTTGACGCAGCCGCCTGAACCTGCTGTGAGATAGGCATTGCTCGCCCAGTTTTCTCGCCAACTGGCGTCATGGAATCCTTGCCCACTGTTTGTAAAAGGTGCCCAATAATCGACTTCAATTGCATATTCATTATCGTCTACCGATGTGCCTGTAAGCGTGTATGGTGTCCGTTTATAGAGAATATACCAAACTCCTGGTAATGTATCTTCTTTTGTACTTTTCCTTCCAGTAACCACATTCGTAGTTACGACTAAATTTCCATCTTTGTAAATCCAAATACGTTGATCTTTAATGGACACTTCAGCGTATGTATCTCCGATGCCGTAGTTTACCGTAGTTTCGTAGCCAAAGCCCTCATTGCTCCAGCCATTTCCGTAAATATGAGAAGCGGAAATCGATTTTTCACCTTGTTCAAACGCTTCTTGAATGAGTGCTGTTTCTTTTTCAACATCAAGGGCCCAGCCATACCCTTTTCCTTTAACCGAGATAACTGAACCAGAATGAGTTTTAAAGGTAAAATCTTTCCCCAATGTCGATTGTGCGTCATTAATTTCAGCAAGTTTATTTTTAATATCACTTGGGTCGTCTATTAAAACCTCCATAGTTTCTGTTAAAGAGGCATTTTTCACAAGTTCGCTAGCCAGTAAAGAATGAACTTGGTCCTGCACCGTATAGTCAACGGTATGCAAAAGGAATTCCTTCAATGTTTCCTCTTGTTGTTTTACAACTTCACTGTCTTCTTTTATAGGTTGTAGGTAAACAGGGGTCAGGTGGATCTCACTCGTATATTCCTGCATATCATATTCCTCTAACAAACTATTAATATCATATTGCTTTCCTTCAACGCTTTTAGAAACGATAATTTCCCCTTTTTCTAAAAATACGTACGCATCTATCGGAGCTATTAAATCTAGATTAATTGAGATGAGCGTTTGTTCCAGTTCATTTTTTAAAAAATTAGTGCGGTATTGGTCCTGTTCGCTAGGCTTTAATAAAAAATTTATTGTCTCAAAGGTAGGGAAAAATGACCACTGACTTTTTAATATTTTTTTGATTTCTGGTAGGTCACTTTCTGTAAATGCCATCTGCGTATCTAATCCATCGAAAATTAGTTGATCTCCAATAAAGACTTCGTTTGTTAAAATGGATGTTTGTAACATTTTTAGCGCACCTTTAGCCGTCAGGCCGCTGACGTCTACGTCATTAATTTTCTTATTTTCATTAAAGTGAGTTGCCTGATAAAAACTCAGTGCCCCAATTATGAGTACAATAATGATAACGATACCGGCTATGATAAACTTCCAGTCTCTAAACCATTTTTTCTGTAAAAGAGTAGTTTCTTCCACTAATTGCTCTACAGCTTCCCCCATTAATATTCCCCCAATAACATCGTCATCCTTATCTACTCTAAGTTTACATTATTTCCCGTAATTATTACAACTTTATTACGCAGGAAGCATGGGGACGGTTCTGATGCTTCCTATTTGTGCGCTCGTGGCAGCAGGAATAACAAAACAACCGCCCCTATTTCTCTCAATCTATGAAGGGATGGCATATGATATAAGGGGAAGCATGGGGACGGTTCTCTTGCTTCCTCTAAAAAAATTTGCCACCACTCAAAGTTATTTTTGATAGGAGGGTTAGTTATGTTACTACCATGTCAGGAATGTCGAGCTCAGTTTTCAAATTATTGGAACTGGAACGTATGTGGTACTTGTGGCTACCGTATTTGTCATCAATGTCTTGGGTTATTAGGCCGGAAGTGTACCAAATGCTCGCTTGGATATTTTGAGAAAAGTTAAAGCGCGGGGACGGTTCTGGTGCTTCATAGACAGCAGGAAGCACCAGAACCGTCCCCGCGCTTCCTCAGCCTACATAGATATAGTATGATAAATAAGGGAATTGTTTATTGCTTATACATATAAATTCAGGAAGCACTAAAACCTTTGCTTCCACGAAGGAGCAGATTATTATGTATCCAGTCACTCTGAAATTGGAAGGTAAACCGTGTGTGGTTGTGGGTGGGGGAAGGATTGCTTTTATTAAACTTGGCCCTCTCCTACAAGCGAAAGCGAATGTTACGGTTGTCAGCCCTGAAATAAGCCCAGAAATTGAGAAGATCTTTCTCGAGGGGAAAATAAAAATTCGTCTAAAAGAAGTAGAACCCATTGATTATCAGGAGGCATTCCTGATCATAGCTGCCACCAACTCCGCAGAAATAAACCGGGAGATATATGAGAAAGTAAAAGATTCAAAGCTTGTGAATGTAGTTACAGATTCTGAAATAGGAAATTTTCATATCCCCGCAACTTTTACCCGAGGCAAACTACAAATCAGCATTGCAACAGGTGGGGCAAGCCCAATGCTAGCAAAAAAAATCCGTGACGAATTAAACGAGCGCTATGATGAATCGTATGAGGAGTATCTGGAGTTTTTATATCATGCCCGCTTGAAAATTAAACATAGTGCCTGTTCTATAGAAGATAAACGAGGATTGCTTAAGCAAGCTACTGAAGAGAGATACAAAGACTCAATCAAGGAACGAGAAAAATTTTTACTAATGCTAGAATGAAGCGCGGGGACGGTTCTGGTGCTTCCTAACAGCAGGAAGCATTAGAACCGTCCCCACGCTTCCCGCGCTTCCCCCTAAAGAGACGCTTGCCAACCGCCATCTACGTAAACGGTGTGTCCGTTAACGTAATTTGAGGCATCGGAGGCGAGGTAAATGGCTGTACCGATTAATTCTTCTGGAATGCCCCAGCGTTGTAGAGGGACTTCGCTTTTTACCCAACGGTCGAAGTCTGGGTCGTTAACAAGAGCCTCCGTCAAATCTGTTTTAAAATACCCAGGTCCAATCGCATTTGTTTGGATGTTGTATTTCCCCCACTCTGTCGCCATAGACTTTGTTAACATTTTCAATCCACCTTTAGCAGCAGAGTAGTTTCCGATATTTGGACGAGCTTTCTCTGCATTTAACGAAGTGATATTAATGATTTTCCCTTTTCTTCTATCTCTCATATAGGGAAAGACTGTTTGAGAAACGTAGAAAGCAGAATTGAGATTTACATCGATGACCTTCTTCCAGTCTTCATCGCGTAGTTCTTCTAGCGGAGCACGTCTATGTATTCCTGCATTATTAATAAGCACATGTATTGGGCCGACTTCAGCCTCGACTTTCTTTATGTTTGTTTCGATTGCGCCTCTGTTTGTTACATCAAAGGCTACACCTGCTGATTTTCCACCTTTATGTTGAATTTGCTTTACGACCTCATCGACATCGTGTTTGGTTCTTCCATTAATGACAACAAAAGCCCCGGCCTCCGCAAATCCTTTAGCTAGACTCAGCCCTAAGCCACGCGTTGAACCTGTTATTAATACAACCTTGTTTTGTACACTGAATAAGTTGTTCATATGATCACTTCCTTCATAAATGATGCCTTCATTTCATTTATATTACCACATGGGGGAAGCATGGGGACGGTTCTGGTGCTTCATAGGACAGCAGGAAGCACCAGAACCGTCCCCACGCTTCCAAAAAAATTTCAATTTTCTTATTTACATTAAACCTATGGGTATGGTAGGATTAATTTCAACAAAACAAAACTCATTTATTAGCAGTGACAATCAATTTTTATTGAATGGGGGCGAATCAGCTGAAAGCAGATGAGATAAAAGAAGTTTTTGCGCATATCGAGGCAATGCTCGAAACGTTGAAATACGGATCGATCACACTCGTTGTCCAGGATGGCAAGATTGTGCAAATTGATAAAAATGAAAAGGTTCGTCTTCAATCAAATAAACAGCGCTGACTAGATAAACTAGAGGCGGTCTCCACCATAGCGGTGGCAGGCTGTCTTTTTTTATATGTAAAAAAGGAGGTTCGTAGTGATGGCAATAGCATTAACTTATCAAAATTGGAGTGAAAATTCAGTTGCGTTTCCTTACAGTGATGAAACCAAAGGAGCGCGCTCGGTTTTAGAGTGGGCTTACCAAACGTATTCAGAAGAAGAGCTAGTCTATGCATCTAGCTTCGGGGCAGAAGCCATTGTTTTGCTTGATCTAATCCATCAGGTCAAACCAGCTGCCCAGATTGTATTTTTAGATACAGGTTTACACTTCCTAGAAACCTATGAGGTTATTGACAAAATCGAAGCCCGTTTCCCAACACTACGAATTGAGCGGAAACAACCACAGTTAAGTCTCGAGGAACAAGCTGCCGACTATGGATCAGCGTTATGGAAGCGAAACCCTAGCCAATGCTGCCAGATCCGCAAGGTCATTCCGTTACAAGAAACGTTAACGGCAAAAAAAGCTTGGATTACAGGTCTTCGGAGGGAACAGTCACCGACAAGGGCATCGACGGAATTCGTAAATAAAGATGAGAAGTTTGAAAATATCAAAATCTGTCCGTTGATTCATTGGACGTGGGATGATGTTTGGACCTACATCAAAGAAAAAGATCTTCCCTATAACAGCTTGCATGACCAGCAATACCCGAGCATTGGTTGTTTTCCTTGTACTCAGCCTGTAGCAGCTGATGGTGATACACGTGCAGGGCGTTGGGTAGGAACGAGCAAGACGGAGTGTGGATTGCACGACCGCTAAAGGAGGACGTTTCATTTGCTGACAATTATGGCTATTACAATCGGGTTATTTTTTGCGATGAACATCGGGGCAAGTGGTGCCGCAGCTTCGATGGGAATTGCCTATGGATCAGGTGTTGTCAAAAAAACAATTGCTTTGCTCCTATGCGGGGTCGCTGTCTTTTTTGGTGCCTGGCTTGGAGGTGGGGAGGTCGTTAAGACGATGGGAAGCGGGATTGTCCCGTCTAGTACATTTACGGTGAACATTTCTTTAATCGTGATCACGACCGCTGCCTTGTCCTTGTTTTTAGCCAATATTTTTGGAATTCCACTTTCAACAAGTGAAGTTACGGTTGGGTCTGTCGTTGGTGCGGGGATGGTCTATCAGTCGATCTATCTCGGCAAACTCGTCTGGATCGTTTCTTTTTGGCTGATCACGCCCATTCTCGCTTTTAGTATCGCGATCGCAGCCGCCACTCTCTTAAAACAGAGGTGGATTAAAAAATGGTTAGAGGCACCGAAAGCTGTTCCGTTTCTGTCAGTCCTTGTTGTACTTTTGGGTATGTTTGAAGCTTTTTCAGCCGGAATGAACAATGTCGCCAATGCTGTTGGCCCGCTGGTTGGTGCCAGCATCCTCTCGATTGAGAGTGGTATCTTTTGGGGCGGATTATTCGTAGCTTTAGGAGCACTTTTGCTTGGACATCGAGTGATTGAAACGAACGGAAAAAAAATTACGACGCTCAAGCTAGAAGAGGGCTGCGTGATCTCTGGAACAGGAGCAACGATTGTGACTGGGGCATCGATGCTAGGGATCCCAGTTCCGCTAACTCAAATTACGACATCTTCAATTATCGGGATCGGTTTTGCCAAACATGGGATGGCAGTACTAAAAAAAGATATAGTCGTTCAGATGCTGACCGTATGGATTGTTTCACCGGTGATCTCGATGGTGCTTTCATACACGTTAATTCAATTGTTCATTGAGCAAAATGTCTACCCAATCATTGCTATGGTGGGAGTGCTAATTTCAGTGTTCGGTGTTCTATCGTTACTAAAAAGAGCAACAGTAAGAGAACTGAATTTTAGAAGGGATTGAGAGATATGTCATTCTTACCGAAACCTCATGGAGGAAAACTTATTCAATTATTTGATCCGAATTATCAGGTAACCCATATCGAAAAAGAACTTGAAATTGACGCAATCGCTTTAAGTGATCTTGAATTGATTGGCGTAGGGCTGTTCAGTCCGTTAACTGGATTTTTAGGGAAGGACGATTACGAATCTGTTGTCACGAAGATGCGTCTGGCTGACAATACGATTTGGTCAATCCCAGTGACACTTCCGGTTTCCTATGAAACGGCGGCAACGCTTACCGTAGGAGAAGAGCTTACGCTTGTTTATAAAAATGAAGCATACGGAGTGATCAAGGTTTCCGAATGGTATGAACCTGATTTAGACAAAGAAGCGATCGAGGTCTATAAAACAAAGGAGCTTAGTCATCCTGGTGTCAAACGACTGTATGAAAGAGGGCCGGTCTACGTTGCTGGTAACGTCACCCTTATTAAAAAACCGGAAAAAGGTGTTTTTGGAGATGTCTGGCTAGAGCCCGTTGAAACTAGGCAGTTGTTTGAAGCAAAGGGCTGGAAAACAGTTGTTGGTTTCCAAACAAGAAATCCGATCCACCGCGCCCATGAATACATTCAAAAGGCCGCCCTTGAGACGGTTGATGGACTCTTCGTCAATCCACTGATCGGAGAAACAAAGTCTGATGACATTTCTGCCGATGTTCGGTTGAAAAGCTACCGGGTTCTGCTGGAGAATTATTACCCTCTGGAGCGGGTCCAGCTTGGCGTGTATCCTGCGGCGATGCGTTATGCAGGTCCAAGAGAAGCGATTTTTCATGCGATTGCCCGTAAAAACTTTGGCTGCACTCATTTCATTGTCGGCCGTGACCATGCCGGTGTCGGTAATTATTACGGAACGTATGATGCGCAGCATATTTTTAGCGAATTTCCTGAAGATGAGCTTGGCATCAAGCCATTGTTCTTTGAACATAGCTTTTATTGCACGAAATGTGAAGGCATGGCTTCAGATAAAACCTGCCCTCACGGTAATGAGGACCGTGTCATTTTGTCAGGGACCAAAGTAAGAGAAATGCTTCGTTCTGGTACGTTGCCACCATCAACCTTTAGTCGAAAAGAAGTCGTTGAGGTGTTAATCGAAGGAATGAAGGAAGCGACAACGGTATAAGGAGGAGAAACGATGTCAAAAGCGACGAATATTACGTGGCATGAAACAACTGTTACAAAGCAAGACCGTCGTACAAAAAATGACCATGGAAGTTGCGTCCTCTGGTTTACTGGCCTTTCAGGGTCTGGAAAGTCGACAATTGCCAATGCCGTATCAAGTGCATTGTACCGGCTGGGAATTAAGGAATTTGTCCTTGATGGCGATAATATCCGCCATGGGCTCAACCGTGATCTTGGCTTTTCCGACGATGATCGAAAGGAAAACATCAGGCGGATTGGCGAAGTGGCGAAGTTATTTGTCGAAAGTGGTACAGTCGTCACCACGGCATTCATTTCTCCATTTCGCGCTGACCGAGACCAGGTCCGAATTTTATTTGCAGAAAGCGAGTTTATCGAAGTCTATGTCGACTGCTCACTAGAAGAATGCGAACGCCGTGATCCTAAGCAGCTCTATGCGAAAGCTCGTCGTGGTGAAATCAAAGAGTTTACCGGAATTAGCTCGCCCTACGAGGCTCCGGAACAACCGGAAATTACGGTTCGTTCGGATCAATTATCCGTACCGGAAGCTGTGGACCAAATTTTAGAATATCTTCGCGTTAAAAAAATGATTTAATTAGGTTGTTTTCAAACAGTATAAGGCATCACACCAAGCTTTTCTAACTTGCCACTTGGCTAAGTAAAGTTATCTGATACAACACATTAAACGAAAAGAGCCTTAGGCTATGAAAGGGTGGTAGAGCCATGGTTGGCAAGGTTTATTTAGTAGGTGCGGGTCCAGGAGACCCAGATTTAATTACGGTAAAAGGATTGCGATATCTGCAGCAGGCGGATGTCATCCTTTATGATCGGCTTGTCAATCGTGAGCTTCTCAAGCATGCGAAAGATGGGGCCCAGCTCGTATATTGTGGCAAGCTACCAAACTACCACACGATGAAACAAGAGACAATCAACCACTTCCTCGTAAAATATGCGAAAAAAGGCTTACAGGTCGTTCGCTTAAAAGGAGGAGATCCGTTTGTCTTCGGAAGAGGTGGGGAAGAAGCTGAGGAATGTAGTAAACATAACGTGCCTTTTGAAATTGTCCCTGGTATCACAGCTGGAATTGCGGCAACTGCGTATGCCGGAATTCCCGTTACTCATCGGACCTTGAGTAAGAGCTTTGCGTTTATTACCGGACATCAAGTAGGCGATGTCGCAGCAGAGCACCAGTGGTCCCATTTGGCAAAAGCGGTGGACACCATTTGTGTCTATATGGGCGTTTCACAGCTTTCAACGATTACGCAACGGTTAATTCAACATGGGAAATCACCACAAACACCGATTGCGCTCATTCATTGGGGAACCTTACGTGATCAGCAAACAGTCGTAGGGACGCTAGCTACGATTGAAGAAAAGGTAAAAGCCGCGAAGCTTGCAAATCCAAGCATGATTGTCATTGGGGAGGTCGTTACCCTCCATAAAAAATTGAACTGGTTTCAAGAAGAGATAGTCACAAATCTGCCAGTGGTCCACGGATGAAAGCAATCCTTTACATTGGCCATGGAACACGTTCAAAAAAAGGTGCCGAGGAGGCCATCGCTTTTTACAAGAAGGTGAAAAGTCAGATCGCAGTACCAATTCAGGAAATGAGTTTTCTTGAGCTATCGTCACCTCTTATTGAACAAGGTTTTGAACGGTGTGTCGAGCAAGGCGCTACAGAGATTACGGTGATCCCGCTGTTTCTATTGGCGGCAGGTCACATTAATGAAGATATCCCGAACGTACTAACAGCGTTACAGGAACGCTTTCCTCAGGTTGAAGTCCAAGTAAAGGCCCCTTTTGGAGTACAGGAAACCATTCTTGATGCGATCGCTGAGTTAGTCAGAGATCTTGCTGGTAACCTAGCTCCTGAAGACCGCTTGTTGATCGTTGGTAGAGGAAGCAGTCAGCCGGGAATCCACGCTGACTTTTTAAAGATTGCCAAAGGAGTAAAAAGTAGACTTGGCCTAAAAGAGGTAGCAGTTTGTTATTTAGCAGCTGCCGAACCGCGGTTTGCTGAAACGCTAGAGATGTTGACCAAAAAAACGGTAGGGAGGGTGTTTGTCGTACCCTATCTATTATTTCACGGACTTCTAAGTAGCGAAGTAACGAAAAAAATTGAGAATAGGCAAACCGAAGGAAAACAGATCCTTCAAACCGGTCCTTTGAGCGGTCATCAAGTTTTTGTGGATCTTGTCATCAATAATTATTTGTGAGGTGGAAATGTTGCAACTTAAGGTAACAAACAGCCCGTTTAATCAGGAGCAGGTCGAGCTCCTTCATTCGCTTTTGACAAGCTTGTCAGACACGCAAAAAATCTGGCTAAGTGGCTATCTCGCTGCGTCCGCAGAGGGTCCAGTGGCGAAAAAAGAAGTAACGATTCTTTATGGATCGCAGACGGGAAATTCTCAGGGATTAGCAAAAAAGGCAGGCAAGTTTCTTGAAGAGAATGGTATCGAAGTAACCGTCTCGTCAATGAGCGAGTTTAAACCTACCAATCTAAAAAAAATCCAAAACCTGCTTTTGATCGTCAGTACCCACGGAGAAGGAGTGCCACCCGATAACGCACTCACCTTCCATGAGTTTCTTCATAGCAAACGCGCACCAAAGCTTGAAGATCTTCACTATTCTGTGTTAGCGCTTGGAGATAGCTCTTATGAATTTTTCTGTCAGACGGGAAAGGAATTTGACGCTCGCTTGGAAGAGCTTGGGGCAACGCGGCTATATAAACGTATTGACTGCGATCTTGATTATGAAGGTCCAGCAGGCGAATGGCTTGAAGGTGTTCTTGGTAGCGTAGCTGAGACGCAAAAGCGACATGTTTCTATAGTAAAACCTGAAATATCCTACACAAGAACAAACCCATTTCATGCAGAAGTGCTGGAAAATATAAATCTAAACGGACGAGGTTCAAACAAAGAGACGCGCCACCTCGAGTTGTCACTAGAAGGTTCAGGTCTCACGTTTAAACCGGGAGATAGTCTTGGGGTTTTCCCAGAAAACGATCCGGCTCTTGTAAAATTGCTTTTAGAGGAATTGAAATGGGACCCGAATGAAATCGTTCAGGGAGACGTATCGCTTCAGGAAGCACTGCTTACTTATTTTGAAATTACAGTTGTAACAAAACCGTTGCTTGAGAAGATCAACCAATTTTTAAAGAATGAAAAGATAAGTGAGCTTTTAGGTGAAAAAAGTTTAAAATCGTACCTTGAAGGACGCGATCTCCTTGATATCGTTCGTGAGTATGGTCGATGGGGCGACACAGCGCAAGAATTTGTCTCCATTCTCAGGAAAATCCCCGCTCGTCTTTATTCGATTGCAAGTAGCCAAGCGGCTAATCCTGATGAAGTGCATTTGACAATCGGAGCCGTGCGCTATCAGGCACACGAAAGAGAACGGAAAGGCGTCTGCTCTACGTTTTGTGCAGAACGGTTACAGCCAGGAGATAAGGTTCGAGTCTTCACTCAACCTAACGAAAACTTTAAGTTACCAATGAATCCAGATACGCCAATTATCATGGTCGGACCAGGGACGGGTGTTGCGCCTTTCCGCGCCTTTATGCAGGAACGGGAAGAGATCGGGGCTAAAGGAAAGTCATGGCTATTTTTGGGTGATCAGCATTTTGTGACGGATTTCCTTTATCAAACTGAGTGGCAAAAATGGTTACAAGAGGGAGTTCTGACAAAGATGAATGTCGCGTTTTCGAGAGACAGCGCTGAAAAAGTCTATGTACAGCAGCGCATGCTTGAAGAGAGCAAGGAACTATTCAAGTGGCTTCAGGAAGGAGCCGTATTTTATCTTTGTGGTGATAAAAAAGAGATGGCGCGTGCCGTCCAAGAGACTCTCCTGACAATTATTGAAATCGAAGGTGGCATGAAGCGAGAACAAGCGGAAGCTTATCTTGCCGACCTGAAAAAGCAAAACCGGTACCAGCGGGACGTTTACTGATGAAAGGAGTTTTTCAAAATGGTGAATAAAAGGTTAACAGCACCGGCTGGAACGCCAAGCGATGTCGAAGAAATTAAAGAAAAAAGTGATTATTTACGAGGCACTTTAAAAGAAGTGATGCTCGATCAGATTAGCGCTGGGATCCCAGATGGTGACAATCGTTTGATGAAATTTCACGGAAGTTACCTTCAGGATGACCGCGATCTGCGTAATGAGCGCCAAAAGCAAAAACTAGAGCCGGCGTATCAGTTTATGCTTCGCGTCCGTATGCCAGGTGGTGTCGCAACCCCAGCTCAATGGCTGGTAATGGATGATCTGGCTGAAAAATACGGAAACCAGACGTTGAAATTGACGACCCGCCAGACATTTCAAATGCATGGCATTTTAAAATGGAACATGAAACAAACGATGCAGGAAATACATGAAGCACTGTTGGATACGATTGCAGCATGTGGTGATGTCAACCGCAACGTCATGTGTAACGCCAATCCTTACCAATCAGACATTCATGCCGAAGTATACGAATGGTCGAAACGCTTGAGTGATGATTTGTTACCAAGAACAAGGGCTTATCATGAGATTTGGCTAGATGAGGAAAAGGTCGCTGGTTCACCGGAAGTGGAAGAAGTTGAACCGATGTATGGTCCACTTTATTTGCCGCGAAAATTTAAGATCGGAATCGCCGTTCCACCTTCGAATGACGTTGATGTCTTTTCTCAGGACCTTGGTTTTATTGCTATTATCGAGGACGGTGTTCTTAAGGGTTTTAACGTGGCTATCGGCGGCGGGATGGGAATGTCGCATGGTGACAAGGAGACGTATCCGCAGCTAGCGAAAGTCATTGGCTTTTGTAAACCAGAACAAATCTATGATGTAGCCGAAAAAATCATTATGATCCAACGTGACTATGGAAACCGTTCCGAACGCAAAAATGCTCGCTTCAAGTACACAGTTGACCGCCTAGGGCTCGAAACAGTCAAAGTTGAACTAGAAAGCCGCCTTGGCTGGAGTTTGGATGAAGAGAAACATTACCAATTTGACCACAACGGTGACCGTTACGGCTGGTTGAAGGGTGGTAATGGAAAATGGCACTATACGTTGTTTGTAGAAGGTGGCCGAGTGGCCGATAATGGTGATTACAAGCTAAAGACGGGCATTCGTGAAATTGCCAAGGTACATAATGGTGAGTTTCGCTTAACTGCCAATCAAAACTTGATCATTGCCAATGTCACAAGCCAGAAAAAGAAACAGATTACAGAGCTGATTGACCACTATGGCTTGACCGACGGCAAGCACTATTCTGCACTTCGCCGCAGCTCACTGGCGTGCGTGGCTCTGCCATCATGTGGCTTGGCGATGGCTGAAGCTGAACGTTATTTACCAGTTCTTATCGATAAAATTGAAGAAATTGTGGATGAAAATGGCCTAAGGGACGAAGAAATTACGATCCGCATGACAGGCTGCCCCAATGGATGTGCCCGCCATGTTCTCGGTGAAATTGCCTTTATCGGTAAAGCGCCTGGCAAATACAACATGTATCTCGGTGCAGGCTTTGACGGAAGTCGCCTAAGTAAACTATACCGCGAAAATATCGGTGAAGAAGAGATTTTACGCGAACTACGTCTGCTTCTTGCCCGCTATGCCAAAGAACGCCACGACGGCGAGCACTTCGGTGACTATACCATCCGCGCCGGGATCGTACAAAAAGTGCTCGACGGCAGAGATTTTTGGTCGTAGGAAGCGTGGGGGAAGCGTGGGGACGGTTCTCGTGCTTCCTTTCGGGGGGGGGAGCGGGGTCTACCCTGTAAATTGTTTTGACTTCGAAAGTTCACTTTCTTATATCTAATGGGTTGTTCTATCATATTTACATTGTGTATTGGTGAAAGTGAACTTTCATTGGGGTCTGACCCCCACTGCTTTAAAGCCTTGAAGCGCGGGGGGCAGTTTTCAAGCTTCCTTTTGATAAATCGAGGCGAGCTTCATCCAAGGTCTTAGAACGAAGAAAGAGCCCTGTAGAGATAAATCTCTACAGGGCTCTTTCGCAATCTATTGTTGCATTTGTTTGTTTGTATTAGAATTTTTCAACGTAAACACAATGTTCACAAGCTCTACCAAGATTTTCTTTTGTTAATAGGATCCCGATAGTAGGTTTCGAAGTCGACGCAGACACCATTTTCTACTTCCTGAATTATTTCTCTTTGTCCAAGTAATTTATCTAATAAGAAAGCGCGGGGACGGTTCTGCTGCTTCTTAAGAACCGGAGGAAGCACCAGAACCGTCCCCGCGCTTCCCCATGCTTCCTCCTTTCGACATATTTAACTAACGTGAGTGAAAATTCTGTAATATATAGTAAAATTAGGGTAAATGAATTATTATTGAAGCAGGTATTTATAAATAGTATTTGGTGAAAAACATAGTGCTAAAAAGGCATGCTGGTGGTGCGCATTCAATTTCTATGCTATTTACATGTAACGAAATATTATACGTTTCGATGTAGTGGTTTGATTTAAGTGAATTTGATAAGCGATGTATAAAAGATATACAAGCTACGACCGGGCTAAGTGAGAGTAGGATATTAAGTGATGAAGCGAATGGATTTGATATAAGGAAGCAAGTGACCGTTTGGAATCAGTGAAAAAGTAATCATTTTGGAGTGAATGCTCTTTACGGAAGTACATAAATTTCCTCCTATATAACAAACGTTGCTTAGAAGCGCTTTCTCTTTCAACATTTTTCATTTTTAAAAAGTGACTTTTTCAGAATTCCCGGACGGTTCTCGTGCTTCCTCTTGCATAATCTATGAAGCACGAGAACCGTCCCCATGCTTCCCTTAAAATAGTATAATAGACATTAGTAGATTGATTACTCTATGTAATATACTTTTTTTGTAATCTATTAGTTATCGTAAAGTACAAACAATGTGTATAGGGGATGAGAACAATTTATATTAAAGTAAGCACAGTAGCGGATTTGAATTCTTTTAATCAAATTTGGATGGAATGTTGGCTAGAGAAAGGCTATATGTTAGACCTATCTTCAACAGAAGCGGATCAATTTATCATTCGTAATTCTGAAAAGCACCATATTGGTACGATTGAATTCAAGCCCTATTATCCTACCAAGGAGAACTACATCAATACTGTATTTCCTTTTCATAAAATAGACCATCTTGCTAGAAATCCAGAAAAAGTGAGGGAGATCGATAAGGTTTCTATACTGAAGCAACACCGCGGAAAAAATCTTGAGAGGTTAATATCATTATTCGTCGGTTATTCAGAAGTCTACAAAATTGAATCTTGTGTTGGTCTCTTTGAAAGGGTCTTTTTTAAGGCTTTAAAAAATTTTTATAAAATTCCAGTGGAAGCTGTCGGGGAACCATTTTACTATAAAGGTGATTATGTTATTCCAGGAGTTGTTTATCCAAACCTTATTTATACTGAGAAACAAAGGTTTCCATGGTTACTATCTGTGAATCCGGAGTTGAGCAAATCTATATATGTTACAAGTTAAGGAGAAAAGCATGTTTAACAAGAAAGATAAAAAAATTGCGTATCTATTCATTGCTACTTTCATTGTTTTAAATCTTTCTTGGAATTATCTATTTCAAAATAATCTGGTCATCCTAGACTGGGGTGTGGCAGTATTGCAACTTGTTGCCTGCCTCACCGCCTTTGGTTGGCTTATGGTTACTTATAAAAATGATCAAGGAAGAACAAGAAGGTTTTGGCTTTTCTTAGGGTTAGGAATTTTAAGTTATTTATTAGGAATCCTTGTTTGGGCTTTTTACCATTTTACGTTGAATGTTGGAGCTGAAGAAGCCCTTTTACCAAAGGTGTTTTGGATATTTCAAAATATCTTTTATTTTGTTGCCCTTTTGTTGATGATGAACGTCATGAAAAAAAATAACTTGCTAACAATACGTTTCTTGTTTGATATATTAATCGTGATGTCTGTTGCAACAACATTTATTTGGTTTTTTATTATGAACCCACTAATAAATAACACGGAGCATTCCTTTTTAGTTATTGAATTACTTTATCCAATCTTAGATTTAGGAGTTTTAGTTGGTGTTCTTAGTCTTATGATTGCTTCTAAGGCCATTTTTACTAAAATCACTTCCTATCTACTTGTGGCAGGATTTTTAGTGCAAATTATGGCTGATTTGATTTTTTCATACTTAACAGTCAAAAACATTTATACAGTTGGTAGTTTATCTGAACCATTATGGATCTTATCTGTATTTTTACTGGGACTAGCAGGACTTTATCACGAAAATCAATCTGAAGATGAGTATTCCACAGTTGCTGATCTAAAGCCTAAAAAAAATAACTTCTTAAAGCATAGCTTCCCATATCTAGGCGTTATTTTCCTTTCCATTTATGCTATTTCGGAAATTCAGGATAGTACGTCGATTGTTTTAGGTTTATTTTTAAGTATATTACTTGTGATCTTAAGACAGGTTTTTACACTTCTAGATAATGATAGATTGGTAACTGATTTAAATAACTTGAATGAAGCATTAGAAATAAAAGTAAAAGAGCGAACAGATCGGTTAGTAGAAACGGTGAACAAAATGGAACACTTGGCTTTTCATGATGTCGTGACAGGCCTTCCTAATAGGCGGTATATTGAAAAAAGATTGTCCCGTGCGATAATAAACTCAAACTCTTCTAGTCGAAAAAAAATCGCCTTCTTATTACTTGATTTAGACAGATTTAAACAAATTAATGATAGTCTTGGGCATTCATTCGGAGACTTATTATTAAAAGAAGTTGGTAGGAGACTAAACCTTGTCATGCGGCCAAATGAATTGGTATGCCGAATTGGCGGTGATGAGTTTGCCATCATACTAGAAAACGTCAATATGGCAAGAATCGAGAAAAGGGCACACGTAATCCTAGAGACACTGCGAGAAGTATATGATATTTCTGGTGCGGAAATTCATGTTACTCCTAGTATAGGAGTTGCTATTTATCCAGAGCATGGAGAAGACTTCGAAGCACTTCTCATGAAGGCAGATACTGCGATGTATAAGGTGAAAGAAAATGGCAAAAATCACTTTAAACTATATAACGAAACCATGGACATCGAGCCTCAGATGGCTCTAGAAAATTCTTTAAGAAAAGGGCTTGAACGAGAAGAGTTTGTGTTATATTACCAACCTCAGATATTGTTAGAGACCGGTGAATTAGTCGGGGTAGAGGCACTACTCCGTTGGATATCACCAAGCCAAGGATTTGTTTCACCTGCAGAATTTATCCCACTAGCAGAAGAAACAGGACTTATCCTCCCAATAGGTGAATGGGTCCTGCGCGAAGCCTGTAAACAATCCGTCGAATGGGAAAAACAAGGGTTCCCACCACTAAGAGTAGCTGTAAATATCTCTACACTGCAATTTCAGCAGTGTAATTTCGTTGACACAGTAGCAAAAATTCTTTCTGAGACAGAAGCTAATCCCGATAATATAGAATTAGAGATCACAGAAAGTATGGCAATGGGATCCACAGAGGATGCAATTACTAAGTTAACACAACTAAAAAATATGGGGTTCCACATCGCAATCGATGATTTTGGAACAGGTTATTCATCATTACAATACTTGAGTCAATTTCCAATCGACCGTTTAAAGATTGACCGCTCATTTATCTCCTTATTGAACACAAGCGAAAAAAATGACGGAATCGTTAAACTAATCGTAATGATGGCAAAAGGGTTGAACTTCAAAGTAATCGCTGAAGGTGTTGAAACCGAAACACAAAAGTCCTTCCTTCAACAAATAAACTGCGACGAAATCCAAGGATTCCTGATCAGCCCCCCTCTCCCCCCAGAGGAAGCAAGGAAGCGTGGGGACGGTTCTGGTGCTTCCTTAGGTTAATCGGGGCGAGCTTAGTAGGAAGCGTGGGGACGGTTCTGGTGCTTCCTTAGATTAATTGGGGCGAGCTCCAATCAAGCTTAAAACGAAAGAAAGAGCCCTGTAGAGATAAGCTCTACAGGGTTCTTTCGCATCTTATTTATATTGTTTGCATTTGTTAATATGTATTAGAATTTTTCAACGTAAACACAATGTTCACAAGCTCTACCAAGGTTTTCTTTTGTAATAGGATCTCTAAAGTATGTTTCAAAATCGCCGCAGACACTACATTCTACTTCATGAATTATTTCCCTCTGGCCAAGTAATTTATCTAATAATAGTTCAAAGTTCATTCCATCTCCACCTTAATAGATAGTTACTTAATTTATATACAAGTAGTGGGGAGAATATAACCTGTATAAAGCATGGGTAAAAGCATGGGGACGGTTCTGCTGCTTCATAGACCAGAGGAAGCAGCAGAACCGTCCCCACGCTCCCCCACGCTCCGAAAAAAATGGTGAAATTTGTTATAAAATTGTATATGATAAATGTAAAGATTCAGCCCCCTATTACTAAACTTAAGACAGTATTCCTCATTTAGGTTTCCTTCAACTGAAGTCCATCACATTCTTGTTTTATTCCCTAGCTGTTCAAATCCCAATTTACCGAAATCCCACGCTTTACCGATTCCATTTGCAAGTTTGAGAGCGTTATACCTCTGTAATGAATTCTGTAATCAGATCCCCATCGAAAACACTAACCTATTGCTGAAACACAAAAAGTTAATACTGCTATTACTAATTAAAGACAAGAAAGAAGGAGGCTACTAGGTTAAAAGAATCAAAGAACGTATGTCCATAGAAAAGGGGTGGTCAATATGCCTCGTCAAGCGAGGGTGAAAAGTCACAGCAAAATATACCACATTATCTTGAGGGGAGCGAATAGACAAGAAATTTTTCATGATGAGGAAGATTGTATGAGGTTTCTTGATATTCTTGGTAAAAATAAACGAAAGGCAGGAATGGATGTTTATGCTTGGTGCTTAATGAATAACCATGTCCATCTTCTTTTAAAAGAAGGTGATGAGTCTATTTCTATTACTATGAAACGGATCGGTGTTAGTTATGTTAGGTACTATAACTGGAAGTATGGTACAACAGGACATCTTTTTCAGGATCGCTTCAAAAGTGAGAATGTAGAAACGGTTAGGTACTTACTAGTCGTTGTGAGATATATTCATCAAAATCCAGTAAAGGCAGGCATCGCCAAACGTGTTGACGAATGGAAGTGGAGTAGTTGTCGTTCCTATTATGGTCAACCGATCTCATCAGTAAAGTATTTACTTGATGGAGATTATATACTTAGCTTGCTTTCAGCCAATAAAGAAGCTGCTACAGAAAGATTTAAGGGGCTAAATGAAAGAAGAAACAATGATCAATGCTTAGATGAACCTGGAAAAACAAGATTAACAGATGTTGAGGCACGCCAACTAATGAAAGAGTTGTTAGGTACCTTGGAAATAGCAAAAGTTAAGAGTTTGTCTCGGCTGGAAAGAGATGGAATTCTTCGGAAAGTAAAACAGATTAATGGTATTTCACAACGCCAAATTGCAAGAATTCTAGGCATTTCGCCAAATTTAGTTTTTAAAGCATGAAGCGTGGGGACGGTTCTCACGCTTCCTTAACAGCAAAAAGAAAAAATCAAGCTACAGGGTTTCCTTTTGCTATTGAGAAGTACATTGGAAGAATTAATCAAACGTTTGATTAATTCTTCCTTTTTGTTTTTTGAAGCATGGGGACGGTTCTCGTGCTTCATTATTTAGGGCTACGAGGAAGCACCAGAACCGTCCCCGCGCTTCCTACTCAGTAGTAAACGGGGATGCGGGTAGGCCTTCTTTGTTATAGAGGTTTGCGCCAGCGGGGTTGTCGGACCATGCGTAGCGTACCTGCTGAGGTTGCTTGATTTGCTCGCAGCTGACAATAACATTATGGCCAGAGATGACAGCATTTGCTGGAACAAAATGACCATCTTCACCGCATATCATAAACTGCTTTAGTTCACCATTTCGCGAAGTCAGTCCACTACCAACGTGGTCAAAATATAAACAAATGGCATCATCAGTCTTTTCCATTCTCTGATAGATTGGGCCACTATAGACAATGTTCTCGTCGTAAGCTAGTTTTTTAGCGCATAAGCCGAGTCGCTGCCCAAGGGTCTTCTTATCTTGAGGATGTAAATCATTGTGTTCACCAATATCAATCGTCACGGCCATTCCTGTATTGTTTATATTTTGGGCCTTCCGTTGTTCTTCACGTAGCTCTGCCCAATTACTTTGACCCTTTTCCCAGGCATCAAAATTCGCTAGTTGAGTATAAAGAAACGGAAGCTCGTTCATTCCCCAATTTTTACGCCAGTCATTAACTAAAGCTTCAAAAAGCTTATGATACCCTTTCGGCTGAGGAGTATTGGACTCACCTTGGTACCAGGCAACACCTTTGATTTTATAGTTTTGTAAAGGTGATATCATCTTGTTATAAACGCCAGATGGCATGTATTGAAAAAATGTTTGTGGCTCCAGTCTCTCGGTCACTGCTCCAATTCGATATTTCCAAGTGCCCTCTAAGTTTAGTTCGTGACCATTTGCAATTAGTTTATAGGGCATATCTTTTAAGAATCCACCGATATTTTGAGTACTGATGATCCTGACGGCAATTGAATTTTTTCCAGGCTTTAAAAGTCCTGTTGGAATCTGGTACCGTCTTGGTGGATACATGTAGCCTGTATTTCCGATCAATGTCCCATTAACGTATGTATCGTCACCATCAATGATGGTCCCTAATGCTAATTTTGCCTCGCAGTTTAGCATCTCTTCAGGGATATTAATCTCTGTTCTGAACCATACAGAACCTCTTACCGTTTCTAGCTCACTGCCTGCCCATGAATTCGGGACCACAAAATCTTGCCATTCGCTTGTATCATAGTCGGCTTGATGCCAGCATTTTTTTAAGCCCAGATCTCGCTCATTTAAATCTTCATACCAATCATGATTACGTTTTTCGTCGTTTTGTTTCGTACCGGCTACATAAGAATCATCTTTCAACTTAGCAAGACGTTCCTCGTAGCCACCGATCTCTCGTAACGTTTTTTCACTAATCCAGGCCTCAATCGGCGTTCCACCAACTGCAGTCATAATTAATCCAATTGGAACTCCGTATGTTTCATAGAGATCCTTTGCGAAAAAATAGCCAGCGGCGCTAAAACTCATGACATCAGTTTGGTTGGCAGCAATCCAGTTTCCACCGGCCAAGTCCTGTTGGGGAGCATGGAAATCGTACAATTGTGGAACGGCAAATTGGCGGATATATGGTTGATTGACCGTTTTCATTTCCGCGGAGAACAAATCAAGAGTTCTGCGAACCGGTAGTTCCATGTTCGATTGTCCACCAAGGACCCATACATCACCAATCAGAATATCCTGAATAACTGTTGTTTCTTCATTGTCAATGATCACCATTTGATAGGGGCCACCTGGCTTTAAATCGTTAAGTGTTACGGTCCAATTGCCATCGCTATCAGCCTGTGTTTCGTATGTTTTTTCAAGGAATAATACCTTCACTACCTCGGAGCTTCTAGTTTTCCCCCAGATAGCAACCGCAGCATGTCTTTGCAGGACCATCCCGTCACTAATAATGCTTGATAATTTCATGGTTTTTCCCCCTTTAGTGGAAAGCGTGGGGACGGTTCTCGTGCTTCATTTTGTTCACGAGGCGAACAAAATGAAGCAGCAGAACCGTCCCGGTGCCTCTGTGCTTCTTTGGTTACTTCCCTTAAAAATACCACCTAAGTTCGGTGATTTCCACAAGAAAGTAGAAATGTTTTGTGAGGGTTCTAGTGATATTCCGTTTCTGAGGATATGTAGTAGCATTACTGTCCCTACGCTTCCCCCTACCGAAGCATTCTTGTATAATATATGGTAACCAATATTTTACACTTATTGAAGCTAAATCGGAGGGAGAAACCTTATGATGTTCAATCCAACAGAAGTTCTTCAAGCCAAAAATTTAACTAATTTTAAGGCTTCTGAAGTTATCGCTGTAATCGATTACCTGATAAACGAATTAAGAGAAACAAAGAAGGAATCTTTGCCTGGTAAAATACTAGAGTTAATTACATATCTAAAAAGAAAGTTTGTTGGTAAACAAATTTATCCGATTGCTGAAATACTTGAAAGTGATTACTGGTTTGCAAAACACCTCATTCATTCAAAAAAAACTTCCGAGTGGAACAGCAAAATGAGACAACAGCAATTGTTTATCCTCGAAAATCTTTTCACTGAATATGAAGAGAAAACAATACCACCATTAATATGGAATAATATCTGCATTACATATTCTGAGGCCCTAATGAATATTGGTAGACCGATTGAAGCATTAGCGGTTATAGAGAAAATGATTGAAAATGAAGATTTTTATTACGAAAAAAAGGTCCCTCAAACAGGTTGGGGATTATTATTCTACTCCACCCTATTAAAAGGAACCCAAGATAAAATGCATTGTATCTATAATGCCCATCAAAAATTAAAGACGTACAAAGAAAACATCAAGGACAAAGATAATTTGATGGTTTATCAACAGCGCTTTAAGGTGGCAGAAGATATGTATGAACAATTAGGGATAGACGACGTCGGCGTTCATAAAGGTGGAAACCGCTTTTCAGGAAAAGAGAAGGTCTATCGAAAATGGTGCGCTGCTAACCGTTTATTTTTAAATGGATCGAATGACATTGACCTACATTCGATGGTTCAAGTTGATGCCTTCTTATATAGTGACAATAACTTTCCTAATGAAACGCATTCTTTCCGTTCAAGAGTGTATCAAAACTTTTTAAATTCGTTAAGTCAAGAATTTATCACACTACGATGGCTTCTGTTTGATACGATTCATCAATCAAAAGAAAAACCCCATTTGGCGGACAATGACTTGTTATTCAATAACGAGGGGATGAACGTATATAGCATTCGTACTGATCTATTAAAAACTGTCTATCGGATGTCTTATTCGATTTTTGATAAGATCGGCTATTTTCTTAACCATTTCTATAACCTTAGCATCCCTAACAATAAAGCTAGTCTTAATCACATTTGGTTTATTGATGAAGACCCAAATAAGCCACTAAAGAAGTTTTTTAAACAGAAAAAAAATGATGCATTACAATCTTTATATTGGCTTTCTAGAGATATCTACGGGTATGACAAAATCTCTGAACAGAGCATGTTTGTAAAAAAAATAAGTCACTTACGAAATATGATGGAGCATAGCTACCTCCAAGTAACCGAGTACCCAGACTCCTTACTTAATCATGAAAGTGGAATTAAACTAAACCTAGATTCTATTAAATTTGGAGTAGGAGAATTCCATTCTCACAACCTATCATTAAACGAATTAGAAAAATTAACAATGGACTTAACTAAAAAGACACGTAATGCCTTATTATACCTTAAATTTGCAGTTGATCACGAAGCGGGAGAGTAGGAAGCGTGGGGACGGTTCTCGTGCTTCCTCAGATAAATGAAGCAGCAGAACCGTCCCCATGCTTCGCGACGCTTCCTTTTTTTGAAACCTTTCTCCAATTGGTTTCGTAAAAGTAGTACTACACAATGAAAAAAAACATCTAGGCGTACTCAATAATAATGAAGATTACATACAATAATAAGGTGGTAATCAGAAAGCGCCGGGACGGTTCTGCTGCTTTCTTCGTGAATCAAATGCTTTAGGAAGCAGCAGAACCGTCCCCACGCTTCCTGGAAAGGGAGGATGGACATGAGTATGATAAAGAGGTTTAGAAGTATTATGGCGGCTAACTTTTATGCCATGCTAGAAAAAGCGGAAGATCCTGAAAAGATGCTTGCTCAATATTTACGAGACCTACGTAGTGATTTAGGTAACGTGAAGGCTGAAACGGCTTCGGTTATGGCAGAGGAACAACGGACAAAACGAGCGCTGGATGAAAATTCAGCTGAGATCAATAAGCTGCAACGGTATGCAGAAAGAGCGCTAGAGCTAGGAAATGAAACGGATGCCAGAGCGTTATTAGAGAGAAAAGCAGCGGTAGCATTGCGAGAAGAAGGACTTAAAGATGCTTATGAAGTAGTCTGTGAAAATGCAAAAAAAATGCGTGACATGCATGATAAGTTGAATTCCGATATAAAAGAATTAGAAGCCCGTAGTCACGAAATTAAACGAAAGCTTACTGCGGCGAAAACGCAAGAAAAAATAAACAGAATGACCGGTGGCTCTACAAGAATGGCTGACCTTGATAGATTGGAAGAGAAGGCCGATCGAGCGCTATATACAGCAAATGCGATGGCAGAGCTGAATGCACCTAAGGATGACATTGATGATTTAATGGCGAAGTATACTGATACAGACAATGCTAAACCAAGCATTGACGATGAGCTAGAGGCCTTAAAGAATAACTTAAAAAAGAAATAAGCTAGAACGTCTATTCTAGCTGTTGACTTGCAGAAGCAAGGACGGTTCGCATGCTTTTTTGCAAGAGATAAGTAGAAGCGTTTTAGAAGTTATGTCTAGCTTCAGGCGCCCAGCCCCTCGAGGTCGAATGTTCCTGTTCACTAAGCCGCTGCCTCTGTGGTCCAGTAGGTCCTCGAGGCAAAGCTGCATGTAGTAACTCTAGAAGTAACACATGTTGTGAACGAGGTCAGTAACTTTTGTCGGGGCTAAGCAAAGAAAAAGCACTACACTTTTTCCTAGGGCGTTTACGCTTTTTTATTTCGTAAGGCGAAGGAAGCAGCAGAACCGTCCCCACGCTTCCTAATAGAGGAGGGATGAAAGATGCTCATTCATTATAAGTGTCCGGATTGTGGATCTGATATGAAGTTTGATAGTGAATCGGGAAAGCTTGCTTGTGATAGTTGTGGGAGAGAGGACAACATTGATACATATCCCAAAGAGTTTATGTCGCAGGAGTTTGCGGAAGGAGAAGCGGTAGAGTATCATTGCAAGAACTGCGGTGCTATCGTTTTAACCGACGCGGATACTGTAGCGACGACCTGCTGTTTTTGTGGGGCTGGGGTTGTGCTTGCCGATCGATTGTCTGGAAATTTGGCTCCTTTGAAGGTAATTCCTTTTACGATTAGCAAAGAGCAGGCAGAAAATGCGTTTGTCGCCTGGTGTCGCAAAGGACTTTTAACCCCAAAAGGCTTTATGACAGCTGATCGGATCAAAAGCATTACTGGGATGTACGTGCCTTTTTGGCTGTATGATTTACGCAGCAAAGGAGAAGCTGACGCTGTATGTACGAGAGTACGAACGTACAGTCAGGGCGATTACAACTATACTGAGACGAGTTATTATGATGTTTATCGAAAGGTCGATCTTCAGTATTTGAAGGTTCCGGTCGATGCTTCTGAAAAAATGGATGATCAGTTGATGGATAAGCTAGAGCCCTACGATTATCGCAATTTAAAAGATTTTAACACGCCTTATTTAGCAGGTTATATCGCTGAAAAATATAATTATGACGACAAAGAGCTATTTCCAAGAGTAAGGTCTAGGGTTGATACTTATGTAGAATCCTATATTAAATCGACGATCAATGGCTACGCGAGTACCTCATTTCGCCGTAAAAACATTGATACGAAGCCATTAAACGCCTACTACACACTGATTCCTGTATGGATGGTCAGCTATGATTACGATAAAAAAGAGCATATTTTTGCGATGAACGGACAGACAGGAAAAATTGTCGGCAAGCCGCCGATTAGCTCTGGAAAAGTGGCTGCTTGGTTTACAGGGGTTGCTGGTGTCACGTTTATTACCATCAAAACAATCGCTTGGCTTATGGGAGGTGGTATTTAGTGAAAAATTTCGTTCGAACACTTTCCTTATTTATTCTTTTTTCAATGATTTTATCACTAACGGCTTTGGCCTCGACCGAACAAAAAATTTATGATTTTGCAGAGCTGTTAACAGCTACAGAGGTAGAAGAGCTAGAAACCTTAGCAGACATGTACAGCGATCAAACCCAGGTAGATATCATTATTCTAACGACAAATGGAACAGACGGAAGACCTGTTGAGCAATATATGGGCGATTTTTATGACGAGAAGGGGCTAGGATATAATAGGGCTCATGGAGATACCGTGATTTTAACGATCGATATGCTTGAGCGTGATGTGTATGTCGCCGGTTTTTATAAAGGTGAGACGTATGTTGATAATGACCGAGCCGAAATGATTCGTGAAGAAATTACACCTTACCTTTCCGATGGTGATTTTTACGGGGCCTTTTGGGAATTTATCGAGTTAACGAAGTATTATCTGGAGATGGAACCAGAGGCGCCACGTCCTTCTGACCCAATTAAAACGCCGAATTACAATGAGACGCCGCAGGTAATTTATCACCCACCCGCAGAAGAAAACATCTTTTTTGAGCTTTGGTTTCAGCTACTAGCTTCCGGAATTGTCGGGGCTCTCGTTGTTGGGATTATGGCCTATCATTCTAGTGGCAGGAAAACGACGAACGCAAGAACGTATTTAGACGACAATAACTCAGCGTTGATCGCAAAAAATGATACATTCGTCAGAAAAACAGTGACGAAAACGAAAAAGCCAACGAGCAATAACAACCGCGGTGGCGGCGGTGGTTTTGGTGGCGGCGGCTTTACAGGCGGTGGCCATTCCCACAGCGGTAGCAAAGGGAAATTTTAAAACGGGAGTGAGGAGAACGATATGTTTTTTAGAAATCAATTTGCCAATGTAGTTGAGTGGGAAGAATTTCGAGATGATATGATTTTTTGGAAGTGGAGCAATCGTGAAATTAAAAAAGGTAGTAAACTGATCATTCGTGCGGGTCAGGATGCGATTTTTTTACGGTCGGGAAAAATTGAGGGAATCTTCGAGAAAGAAGGGGAGTATGACATCGAATCGCAAATTATCCCCTTCCTTTCCACGCTTAAAGGATTCAAATTTGGCTTTAACAGTGGCATGCGCGCGGAAGTGCTTTTTGTGAATACGAAGGAATTCATCGTCAAATGGGGAACGAAAAATGCAATCAATATCCCGCATCCGCAGCTCCCTGGCGGGATCCCGATAAGAGCGAATGGAACGTTTAATGTAAAAGTTAGTGACTATATAGCTTTGATCGATAAGATCGCCGGGATCAAAAATAGCTATTATGTCGACGATATCAAATTGCGTATCACCTCAGTGTTAGATCAGCTGTTAATGAAGTGGATTTCAAAAGAAGGCAAAGACATGTTCAACCTTCAAGCCAATGCCTTTGATATCTCAAATGGAATTCGAGAAGACCTCGATATGAGCATTCTAGGCGATGGCCTAACCATTACGAAATTTACAGTCATGAGCTTCAACTACCCTGAGGAAATTCAAAATCGAATTACCAAAACTGCTTCACACTCCATGATCGGTGACCTAGGCAAATACCAGCAAGTCGAAATGGTCGACGGCATGGCCTCAGGCAAAGTCCAAGGCGGCGGCGCAGCCTCTGACATGGCCGGCATGATGATGGGCATGAACGTCGCCAACGAAATGATGAAGAACATGAACCAGGGTCAGGGTCAGGGGCAAAATCCAGGTCAAAACCAAAGTCAAAATCAAAATCAAAATCAAGGTCAAGGGCACAACCAAAATCTAGGGCAAAATCAAAATCAAAACCAAAACCAAGCGCAGCAAAATCAACAAGATGAGCCTAAAGCAAGACCAAACTTCTGCCCAAACTGCGGCGCCAAAACAGGCGAAGGCAACTTCTGCTCCAACTGCGGCCATAAGTTGGTGTAGATGGGGGGGCTATATGGGGGTCTGACCCCCACTACGTAAAAGCGTTAAAGTGGTTAGGAGAATAGGTTCATAATAAAAAAGGGAGCAGAGATCATTTTGAAAAATGATCTCTGCTCCCTTTTCATATAACTAGATCAGCACTATGTAGTCTACCACTTTAACACTTTACTCCGCTGGGGGTCAGACCCCAAATGACACAAATGACAAAAGAAGAAAAAGATAAATAAGGATGATACTAAGAAGGGGGGCCTTAGTTTCATCCTCATTTATATATCAGATATGTTACCGAATAAATATTTTGAGAAAACTTTTAGTATAGGTTGACCTAATTAAAATGGTGCTAAAGAGTATTAGTATATGAAGGATCTAATAATAGTTCATCTTCATGTACTTCTTGTTTGGCAAGCTCTAACATCTGATTAATATTTGCGATGTATTCTTGTAAACTCATTTTTTAGCACGCTCCTTGTTTGATCTTAGTTACAGTATCACCAAACTATTAAACTATTAAACATAAGTCTTAAAATATTTTTTAACTAATGGTTAAGCAAGTACGAAAAAAGGAGTTCCACTCATTTGTTGTTAATGATTGGCACTCCTTTTCTCAGATTTTAGTGGAATTCGTTCTTTTTATTCGCGCTACTGCTTGTTTTATGTTTATTGCCGCTTTTTTGCTTCTTATTATTTTTATTATTTTGATTTTGCTTATTATCGCTCATGGTCAAATCCTCCTTTCATAGATATGCTTCCCATTGAAAGAGACTTCTATGATATATAACGAGCCTGACATCAATGAAAGTTCAATTTCATTGATGTCAGGCCCCTAGAAGGTTATTTGAAAATAAAAACTAACAGATAAAAGCTATTCCATTAAGATGAAAATCCCTAAGACTGGATTATGGTCACTATGTTCAAAACCTAGATCAACAGCGTAGACTTCAGCTATTTCAACATTCGGTGAAACTAAGAAGCCATCGATAACTGAGACGAAATTGACCCCAGGCTGATACGCAAATGCGTTGTTTCTAACCGTTGGAACTGTTATGTCACTTCCCCATGTAAAACCTTCTGGTGTAAAATCGCCTGGGAGAGATTGTACCCAAAACGGAGTATCTTCCGTTGTTTCAAAAACACTTTGATCCGTTCCAGGTATGACATGATTCCAGTCCCCACCTACAATTAAATAGTTTCCTCTCTCATATTCTTCGATCATATATTCTTTTAAGAAGTCGAGCTGTTGTTTTCGAATTAATCCGCCTTCATCATAAGCAGATAAGTGTACATTCACTAAAACCAACTCTTTTCCATTTTCAACAGGAACTCGATTTTCAATAAAACAACGGTCAAGTTCAAAGAGCTGAACTGGCCATTTTTCTTTTCCAGGTAACTGGTATCTCGAGCTAGAGTCAGTGAAAAACTTTGAAAGTGTCACAACCCCTGAATGTACAGCACCCATCGGTTTTGTAACCGGAACTGGCACCCACTTCACTTGATAATTCATTCCAAATGTTGAACTATAATCAGATAATAAATTTGAAAAATACTCTTTTTGATCAATGTGAAAACTTCTACTCGATTTAATATCAACTTCTTGGAGGAAAATCAAGTCGCTATTTTGCTCATGTAAAAATTTGCCCATTTGTTCTAGGTTAGTCCATGTTTGATCTTCACTACTTGAACGAGACATTGTTCCCCCATCCATAAAGAAGTCTTGGGCTTGATCTAAACCGCCATAGCCAATATTAAAAGTAATGATTGAAATAGGAGTGTTAATCTGAGCAATACTTCCTTCGTTTGCTTCAGTTGTCAATGGAATGATGGGTTCAGGGTTTACATCTGTTATGCTCATGTACACTAAAAAGGCTATGAAAAGTACTATTGGGATAGAGAGTAGTATGAAAAACCTGGCGACTAACCTCTTCATTTCCAAATCCCTCCAATATTAGTTGTTAAATATAGTTTATAATATTTCAGAATTTATTTATATGGGTTATTTTTGGTTTTGGTGGTTTTTGGTTTTGGTGGTTTTGGGTTTTGGGGTCTGACCCCCAGTGGAGTAATGCTTTAAAGCGCTGGGGGTCAGACCCCAAAGAAAGTTCACTTTCACCATTGAGATTGTAAATCTATTTTGAGCTACTGAACTTGATAAGAGAAAGTGAACTTTCGTAGTTAAAACTATTTACAGGGGTAGCCCTTAGTGAAGACACAGTATTTGAGTTATCTTGAGTCTTGTAAATAGAAAAAGGAGTCATAATCATTACAACATGATTATGACTCCTTTTTTTGGGGGATTAAAGTTAATCAAACGTTTGATTAATTATTAAGTCCGCAAGAAAGCTACAGTCACATGTCAACGCTTTGATGCTTTAATGGGGTGGGGGTCTGACCCCAGTGGAGTAAAGCTTTAAAGCGCTGGGGGTCAGACCCCCACTCGATTATTTACCTCTCCAAGTTGTGGGCTGCGTAGTTCGATTGTATCGCCTTTTTGAATTTCAAATGCACCGACTGGTGTACCTGATAAAATAATATCTCCTTCCTCTAACGTGAATAGGGAAGAGATATAGGAGACAAGATAAGGGATGCTATATCCCATGCCAGATGCGGTAGCTGACTGCTGTAACTCTCCGTTACGGTAACTCTCAATCTTGATTTCTGAAGGGTTTTCGATGGTGAAAAACTCGCCGATCGGTGTAAACGTATCATACAATTTTCCTAATGAAGGGAGATCTTCGCCAATAGCGGTAACGTCATTACAGATGGCATAGCCATCAATTACTGCTAACTCTGTCACTTCTTCAACGGAGATATTTTTGACGGTTTTCTTCATCTTGATCGCAATTTCAACCTCTGCTAGGACCTTCTCAACATTACTTGGCAGCTCAATCGTTGAGCCGGTTTTGATGATTGAGCTCGTTGGTTTAATAAATAAAAATGGCTTATCTGCTAAAGTTACGCCTTTACTTTCTAATAAACACTGATAATGTGGACCAACACCAATAATTTTCCCCATTTGTTCATCACCTTTTCTTTTGTTTAATTAACAACGTTGTTATTTCATCCTAAAAATCACTGCTAACTAAACCGACGGTAATCGCTTCTTTTAACGTATGATGGAGGGATTCAATCTCCGTTGCATTTTCGGTAATTTTTACTGCAGCTTGTGCAGATAACGCTATGTTCGCGTGCCATACGTTTTTATACAAGCAAACTGGTTGATCTAATAGAAAGGCTTTGATATTATCAGGTTCTTCTTTTGTAGCTACAACAATGACAACTACACCGTTCAGCGGTTCAAAGGACTCTCTTGTGTTCGGATGCAGTCCTAGCTTTTTGACTATCCGTTTTCCTGATAGATTGGAGACAGCAATCCGCCAACCATTTACCTGCTCTTCAGATAAAACTACTTGGAATGTATCTGATGAAAAGGGGTTTACCTCAATGATTTCTCCGTATGGTGCAAAGCTTTCCTTAATAAATTATGTATCACAATGTTCATAAGCATCCTCCTTTCTTATCATTGTACCTATCATATTCGTGCCTGTCATCACCGGAATAAAATATGAACAACGCAACTCCCTTAATAGGAGGTAATACTAGTGGAACTTGTGGCAAAGAAGAAGTTCCTGTTTAACGTTGGAGCCGTGTAACGTATTGGTAAACTGTAGAAGTGCTTTCCGAAAAAGAAGGTAATATGTACTAGATTGCTAGTTTACTGCCGTATTGTTATAATGAAATGTCGGATTCGCAGTAAGCTATCCTTATGGAGTAGTGCCATTTATTTGCAAGAGTATTATAAGTTGGAAGTGAGGTATTTTGAATGAAGAAAATAGCTATTATTGCTTTTTTAGTGGTTGTTGGTTTGATTGTTTTCAATATATCCAGTTCACAAGAGTCTAGTAAAGCTACACACATTTTTTATGCTCCACATCCTGATGATGAGGTTTTAACAATGGGAATGGCTATTCTTCAGCAAATGTCCGAGGGTCATGACGTTCATATTGTCCTTTTGACAAGAGGTGGAGCTTCTAAAAGAGCTAGAAGAGAAGTAAATGAAAAACTAGAAGCTGAAGGTAGAACTCCGCTCACGGTTGAACAATTTATGGATGCACGAGAGAAGGAATTTCATTTAGCTTTAACAAAGCTAAATATTGATAAAGAAAACGTACACGTTTTTGATTATCCAGATGCTGCGTTACAAGCAACGGATGTCAAAGAAGTTATGATCAATTTTGAAACGAAATACCCTGGTGCTTATCACCATGGGTTCACTTATTATGATCCTCACAAAGATCACAAAGCAACTGGAGAAGCTCTAAGAGAGCTGAAGGAAGATGGTTTAGTTGAGAATGCTACCTTCTTTGTTCCGCGCTATGTTGAGTTAGAACACCTAGGTCAGTTAACGACCACAGAAAAAGAGTTAGAGCAGATCGTTGAAGAAGCCTTTGATGCTTATGCTGTTTGGGACCCAGAAAATGGATATTATGCTGTTGGGCGAATTTTTTCTGTACCGCAGCATTTTGAGTTAATGTTGACTGATCACAGAAATAGATTTCATGGAATTGATGAATAAATTTAATAAAGGGATTGTTATTTATGACAGAAACTAAGACTCCCCAGAAGAAGTTGGGGCGAATTTACTCCCTAGATATCGCTCGGGGATTTATCATATTGGTCGCAATTTTCCTTGGTAACATCCCTGGTGGTAATGGAGAGTATGAATGGGCGCGGCATGCGCGTTGGGAAGGACTTCCACTGTTAGACATGCTGTTTCCAGCATTTTTAACGTTATTCGGAATTGGAATGGCGGTCGCCTACAGAAACGGGATCAAGTGGAAAAAAGTGCTTCGTCGGACGATTATTTTGTTTGCGATTGGGCTTGTCTATAACGGATTAGTAAATTGGAGTATAGATCTAACTACATGGCGCATAACAGGAGTTTTACAGCTATATGCAATTGTGGGGCTAGTTGTTGTAATTTTGATTTGGATTAATCGTTCATGGATTTTTGCTGTATCGGTAAGTTTATTCGTGCTATTTAGTTATAGTGCTCTTCTTTCAATCATTAGTGCTTCATGCACTGGAGGGGCTCTTGTTCCAGATTGTTATTCGCTGGTAAAAATTGATTTATTGATTTTTTCAGAAAATCATCTATGGCAACAGGGAAGGCGAGGCTATGATCCTGAGGGAATCATGACCATGTTTAGTGCTATCTCTAATGTTTTATTTGGATATGCAGCAGGACGAATATTAGTTATAAAAAGAGAAACTGGTGCTACAAAGTATCTCGCTTTTCTAGCAATTGGAATTGCATCGTTAGTTCCGATCTTACTAACGTTTTCACCAATTATTAAACGAATCTGGACACCTGCATACGCTGCTTCCACTGCTGCTATTACGATATTCTTGTTTGCTTTGATTTATTTTTTAGTGGATCAATTATTTAGAGAATCACACAAACGTTTTATCGGAGTTTCGGTTCTTGAAGCACTTGGTAGAAACAGTCTTATTATTTACTTTGGAAGGGGCCTGATTTCGAGAGTATTAGCGGCAATCAATGTCCCATTCATTACGGAAGAAGTTCGTGTTAGTGATTATCTAGTAGCACTATTCACTCACTTTTCATCACATCCAAAAATTATTTATGCCATTTTCATATCCTGTTGTTGGATCTTACTAGCCATCCTCCTCCACAGAAAAAAGATTTATGTAAGAGCGTAATAGGAAGTGGGGTTTACCCTGTGATAAGTATTATCTTTGAAAGTTCACAATCTTTAATAAAACTAATTGCGCAACAATATTTGGAGAAAGTCGACTTTTCAATGGGGTCCTCATCTGTAAATAGATCTCAGCGAAAGCTTTAAGGAAGAATAATCCGAGGGTAAAAGTGACCTTTCATTGGTCTAACCCATATGAAATAAAAAGTAACCACTCAGAAGTGGTTACTTTTTTTCCCCTAATAGAGGTTATTCAACAATTTCGAGAACAGCTTCACCTTTATAACCGTGTTCTCCTGTTACTTCGAATGTTTCTTTAATTAGTCCTACTTCTGGTGCGAAGTATTTTCTGAAAATCGTATCTGCGTCTGCAACGTCATCAGTCACTTTTTCGATCACAAATACATTGGCAAATGTTCCAAATGGAACTGTTACAGCTTCACTATCACTAATAAGTTGCCAAGTGGCAGAACCCTCAAGGTTAATCAGTGTATCTGGGTTTGTCATTTGCTTAAAGTCACTTAATCGATTTTTGTATGGATCGGAAGGTGCTGGTTCCTCATAGAGAAGTGTTATTTCGCTAGTTGTCCATTTATAAATTTGCGTTGTTGGATTTCCACCGAGAAAGATTGATACTTGGATATGTTGCTCATCTTTAGCGATGATTTCATACACGAATAGCTCTTCCTCTCCGCTTGAATAGGTCATTTTGCTACCTACCTTTGGACGATAGTCTAATAGACCACCTTTCTCTACAGTTACTACTTCAGCCTTATCTTCAGTATCTATTGGTTCTTCGTTAATTTCTTCATCTATAGCGATGGTTTCCTCTACAATTCCTTTAGTTTCTTCAAAGGTATCATAGTTCTCCTTTGAGTGTTCTATTGTTGGTGTTTTTGAACAGCCAAAAAGGAGAGATGCACTTAAAAGGATTCCAATGAATTTTTTCATGTTGTATTACTCCTTTCCAAAAGACAACGCTAGTTAGGGTCTAGCTACGTTTTCTTACCTAATCGCATTCCTGATTTGGTTAATAGCTGGGTCCTTAACAATTCCCCCAATGACAATGACGTCTTCAACTACGTTTTTTTCAGCATACTCCATTAGAAATAGCTCAAGAGCAGGAGACAGACTATTTCCTACAAGAATAAGTGGTGCTTTACTATGAATTGCTAACGGTGCAGAAGCAAGCGCGTCAGGGAAGTTTGTTCCGGTTGTTAGGATAATTTGATTTGAGTTCACTTCTTTGCGGAAGTGGTTTAATAACAACGAAAGAGTATCATAACGAGTTTTACCGGCATATCGTACCGCGCTTTTCTTTTGTTTATAGTTGGTAATTGTAGTTTCAACTTTATCTGACATTACTAACTGGCCACCAAGCATAATGACATCTTTGTCATTTAAAATTGGCAACGACTCAGTAGGGAAGTCATTTTTAGGGCTGAGAACAATTCCCCAATTGTTTGCTGCTGCAATTGGAGCTGCTGCAATTGCATCTGCAAAGCTTCTTCCTGATGTAACAAATACGCCACTTAGATTACCTAATCTTTCGAGAATTAAACGATTTGTATCATATCTTGTCCGCCCACTAATTCGTTCTGTCTCAAGTCCTAGTTCAATAATTTGCTCTTCAACAATTTCTTCTATGGCTAAATGTCCACCAAGAATAATGACTTTCTTAGCTTGAAGGCGAAGGATTTCATTTTTCGTAGCTTCGGTAAGTTCATTGGTTCTAGTAAGTAGAATTGGAGCATTGCCATAAACGGTTGCTAAAGGTCCCGCGGATAATCCATCTGCAGCATCTTGACCTGTTGCTAGAATGACTACTTTTTGATCTTTTTCTTCTGGAAAGCCGTTTGGATACAATGTCTTCGATATTTCAACAGCAGTGATATAACGAGTCTGCCCGCTTAATTTAACTGTTGAGAGATTTCTAGTGACTTTACTATTTGTTTGGTTTGTCCAGAGTACATCTCCAGTTAAATTGTTAACGATCCTTGCATTTGTTTTACTTTTTGCTTCGTTGTGGGCGAGATTATAATCATAAAAACTATCAATCATGTTGTTGTTGATGATAAGGTCATATTTTTTTGTTAAAAAGTTAGACCAGACTGTCCATTTTGTGTCTAGCGAGATAATTCGTGTGTTTTTTCTTGATTTTGCAAAATTGATTGCATCTTCTAAATTATAGAAACTTTGTAAAGTTCCATTTGTTCGGTGTTGAACTTCATGGGTAGGTTGATTGGTGAAAATCACCTTTTGTTTATCTTTATCAAATACTGTTACTTTTGTTTTAAAGGTTTTAGCGTAATTAATGGCATCGGCTTGTTTTTGAAAAGTTCTTAACTTCTTATTTTAGCATCAAATACTTCAAAAACCTTAAAATAATTAACAATAGAATCGGCTAAGGATTGTGCTGCTTTCTGCTGAAAACTATTAGTTTTAATTAGTTTTTCTTCATCAGGGTTTGTCATAAAACCTAATTCAACAAGAATAGCTGGCATCTGGGCATTGCGGATCACATAAAAGCTTTGATCATTACGCACTTTGCGGTCAATTAGCCCTAAATCCCTGACTAAGCGCGGATGGACAAGCTCTGCAAATCTCTTATTCTCTGAGAGGTAGGTAATCTGCATGGGATCATGGGGCCATTCTGGTTTAAAATGATTTACACCATCGTAGTAATAGGTTCAATGCCTCTTACAAACGTGCTCGTAGGGTGGGCATTATGGTGGATTGATAAAAAGACACTATTGTCATTATTCCCTTTGGCAAACCCGTTGGCAATTGCCATTCGCTTTTCGAAGTCACCACCAGCATCTGCTAAGTAGGATGCAAACGCCTTGTCGGTGCTACGTGTTAAATGAACTTGAATATCTGTTTTTTTTAGGATGTCTTGTAGTTGTAATGCGACCAATAAATTTGCGTCTTTTTCACAAAAACCTGTTCTGTTCCCTGTATAACCACAGGTGCCAGAAAATTTCCCCCCGTGTCCCGGGTCAATGACTACTATTTTTTGTGCATAACTAGTGACAGGGGAAATAAGTAGTAGAAATGCAAATAAAAATAGTACTCTAGTAAGTTTCTTTTTCATTATGTACCTCCCTAGATGTGAAATCTCCCAATCTAATACTAAATTGAGAATTTACAACAATATAATTACTATCTTAATACAAAAACACCCACGTTTCTACATTATTATGTCGAAGGAAGGATAAAGGGTTGGGGTCTCCCCTGTAAATAGATCTGTCTTAAAAAGTTTACTTTCCTCTATTAAAATAATTTTTTCAACTATATTTGCATCGCTTATTGGTGAAATTGAACATTTGGGTCAGACCAAATGTTTACTAGATTAATAAGGTGAGACTTCTTGATATTAATCTAAAATTTATTTTCTAGTTCAAGAAAGAAGTAGCAAAGGAGATCTAATGAACGCTGAGTGTGCTAACTATAATTGACGAGCTTCGCGAAATCGCTTTTGTCACAACTTAATAGGATATTTTTAATGGAATTACCGATGGAAGCAGTAACTATTTAAATTTTTAAAAAAACATCCCCCTAAAAAATAAACTACCTCGTATAGAATAGTGAAAAACAATTTAGGAGGAATTATTTCATGTCAAAACATAAAATTCGTTTTAGTAAAAATGTTCGTAATGTTTTAGCGACTAGTGTGATCACAACGGCTCTAGCCTTTACTTCGGTAACTGGACAAGTTTATGCAGGTAATCAAGAGGTAGAAGTAGATGTAACAGTAGAGGAAGTAACAGATGAGGATTCAATCTATGAAACTACTGAAGGTGAAGTAGTAGAAGTAGATGTAACTCTTGAAGTAGAAGAAGATGTTGAAGGTGAAACTCCTGCACTTCTTCCTGGCGATTTCTTGTATTTTGCTAAAAAAGTATTAGAGACTGTAAAGCTTGCATTAACGTTTGACGATGTAAAAAAAGCTGAATTACTAATTTTATTTAGCCAAGAGAGAATTAAAGAGGTAGAAGCTCTACTAGCTGAAGGAAAAGTAGATTTAGCTAGCGAAGCTCTTCAACGAGCAATTGAAAAATATGAAGAAGCATTAGATAAATATGGTGACACAGAGGAAACAACAGAAGAGCAAGAAGGTACTGAAGAAGAGGGAACAGAAGAGTTAGACGGTAGTGAAGAGGCATTAGAAGATGAGGAAATAACTGAAGATGAAACAACAGAAGGTGAAGAAGAAGTTCTTGAAAATGATGAGGCTACAGAAGAAGAGGATCAACTAGCTTCAATTCGCGCTGAGCTTGAAGCGAAATTTTCTAAGAATATTCTTGCTCTACAAGCAGCATTAGAAAAAGTAACAAACCCTCAAGCAAAAGAGTCTCTACAAAAGAACATCGTAAAGCACAAGAAAAGCTTGAAATGAAAGTTAATAAAAGACTAGCTAAGCTACAACTTCAAGAGGAAGAAGTTATCGAAGAAGAAGTGGCAACTGAAGAAATTGTAGAAGAAGAGTACAACCAAGAGACAGAAGAAGTTATTGAAGAAGGAACAGAGGAAGTTGCTGAAGTAGTAACAGAAGAAGATGCTGAAGTGGCAACTGTAAAAGCAGCAAAAGACGTTAAAGGAAAAGCAACAAAGGAAGTTAAAGAAAAAACAACAAAAGACGTTAAAGAAAAAGTAAACAACCAAGAAAAAGCAAACAACAAGGTCCAAGCGAAGAACCAAGACCGTGGTAACCAAGAAAAAGCCGCAGCTAAAAAGCCTGAAGTAAAGAAACAAGACACAAAGAAAGAAAACCAAAATAAATCTCAAAATGCTAAAAAGCAAAATGAGAAAGCTGGAAAGTAATATTCACATATAAAAAACTATTAGTCCAATACACATAAACAGCCCTGCGGAGATGATCTCTGCAGGGCTGTTTTGTGATTATTGGGGGTTATTGGACTATTGGGGTCTGACCCCCAGTGCAGTAAAGCGTTAAAGCAGCTAGATCTAGAATTAATCAAACGTTTGATTAATTTTCAGGACTCGCGAAATGTGGTTTTTCTCAGGTTTGTTGATGCCTTTTATTCTCTTTTAATATGGCTCTTTTCGCAAAGTTTTTCACGTGTAAAAATCCCAAAAGCCGGATTTTTACACGTGAAATTAAGATTTCACTAATTATTTAGTAAGTAGTGCTCTTTTCTTACTCAAACTATTGGGTGATGTCTTCATCTAAGGGATTTTTCCAATTATTTAGGTTAAATAGCAACAATGTTTTAGAAAAGAGCCTTTAATATGAAGGTTCCGACGACTGGATTATGATCACTATGTTTGAAATCTAAATCATGGCCATTTACCTCTACAATCTCAACATTGGGAGATACTAAGAAACCATCAATAATAGAGACGAAGTTCATACCTTTTTGGTAAGGAAAGGCGTTATTTCTAACCGTTGGAATTGTGGGGTCACTTGCCCATGTAAAATTCATTGGTGTAAACTCCTCAGGAAGATCTTGTAGCCAAAAAGGTGCCTGTTCCGTCGTTTTAAACATGAGGTGATCGGTGTTTGGCAAGACATGATTCCAATCCCCACCTACAATGACGTAGTTTCCTTTTTCATATTCTTCACCAATATAAGTTTGGAGGAAGTCTAGCTGCTGTTTTCGTATGAACCCGCCTTTATCATAGGCGGAGAGATGTACATTCAGTAATACCAATTCGCTACCACTTTGCACTGGAATTCGATTTTCAATAAAGCAACGATCTAAACCAAAGAGTTCTACTGGCCATTTTTCTTTTCCGGGTAATTGATACCTTGAGCTAGAACTCGTATAGAATTTAGATTTTGTGACAAGTCCGGAATAAACGGAACCAATCGGTTTTTTAATCGGAATAGGGATCCATTTTACCTGATGGTTCATACCGAAAGTTGAACTATAATTGGTTAAAAGACTAGCGAAAAATTCGTTTTGATTAATGTGAAAGCTTCTCGTTGCCTTTATATTAACTTCTTGTAGAAAGATAAAATCACTATCTTGCTTACGTAAAAATTTACCCATCTGTTCTAAATTAATCAACGTTTGTTCTTTGCTACGGGACCGAGACATCGTTCCGCCATCCATGAAAAAATCCTGGTCTTCGTCTAAACCAGCATACCCAATATTAAAAGTTGTAATGGAAAATGGGTTGTTGGTTTGCATAATAGTCCCTTGATTATTTTCAGTTTTCAATGGAGTAATTGGGTCAGGGGTGTTATGTGTGATAGACATGACCGATAAAAAAATAACCGGGATGGAAAGAAGAGCAGACAACCCAAAGACTATTTTTACCATTCCTAAATCATCCTTTAGTTATAAAATATGGAAAAGAGCACCAACCATATCATACACGGTTAGTGCTCTTTTTATGTCCCTGGCACTACATAAGAATCTCATTATTCATTACAAAATCGCCAACTTCTTGATACATCTCATTATTAATGCTTGATTGAACTGTATCTAGAAGACTTATAAGTTGTGATTGTTTGTTTTTAGGTAACGAAAATTCCAGTCCATATTGGTGTAGTTCATTATCAACTTCCTTGGTCCAGACTAGAGAACCAAGGAGGTCAATTGATTGGTTATTTAGTTTCAACTTAAAATTCAGGATAAGATCTGATCGAACTGGTAGTCTTACATTTGTAAAAAAACGTAAGCCACCACCACTAATATTTTCTATTAAAACTTTTGTGGTCCCTAAGGTTACATTTTTACCACCAAGGTTTACGATCGTCATATCGGCACGCAACCGATGCTTAAATTCTATGCGATAAAATTTGCGACGATTATTTTGAACAACCTCTGGTGCAGTATATGCAATTGTTTTTTTGTTACCGTTTGACAGCAGTTGTTCAAGTTCTTTACTCGGTACTGGTTTATAAAAATAATAGCCTTGAACATAATCGCAATCTAAAGCTTGAACACAGGAGAGTTGCTCCGAAGTTTCTACTCCCTCTGCAACGATCGCCATTTTCAGAACTTTCCCTAACTTAATAATGGTAGACGTAATTTCTTTAGATTCTAAATCTTCAGTAAGATCTTTGATAAATGATTTATCTATTTTTAAACAATTAAACTTAAATTTTTTCAAGTAGTTAAGAGAGGAGTATCCCGTGCCAAAGTCATCAATGGCAATTTTTATTCCAAGGTTCTTTAATTTCGTTACGGTTGAAAAAACGGCTGTTTCATCTCTAACTAATGAAGTCTCTGTCAGCTCAATCATGAGATATTTTGGATCCAACTTCGACTTTTCAAGGATCGCCTTAATTTTTTCGAACAAATTCTCTTGCATGAACTGCTGCGGAGAGATATTTACAGAGACTGTTATTGGAGGTAATCCAAGTTCCTGCCACTTTTTATTTTGAAAACATGCTGTTTCTAACACCCACTCTCCGATCGGAACAATTAATCCAGTTTCTTCGGCAATGGCAATAAACTCGTGTGGTGGAACTTTTCCCCACTGAGGATGATTCCAACGGATAAGTGCTTCGGCCCCGATGATCTTTTCAGTTTTAACATCTACCTGAGGTTGATACTCTAGCATAAATTGCTGACTACTTAGTGCTCTTCTAAGGTCATTTTGTAATGTGAAAGTCTTGTAGGAATGTAAATTCATTGTCGAGGAGTAAAACTGAAAATTGTTTTTTCCTCTTTTTTTCGCTTCTTGTAAAGCGATAGCAGCATTTTTCGAGAGTCCGACCACTGTATCTCCAGTAAATGGATAAATACTAATACCGATACTTGTTGTTAAGTAGATTTCGTGAGTGTTAATTAAAAAAGGTGAATCAAATGATACAATTATTGAGTTAGCAAGTGTACTGATTACTTGAAAATCACTAATCTGAGGAACAATAATAAAAAATTCATCTCCAACATTTCTGGAAAGAAGACCATTTTTTTCAGTAGTAAATTTTAATCGGTTAGCTATTTCGCATAATAATTGGTCACCAATCTCATTTCCTAGTGTCTCATTAATACTATTAAATCGATCTACATCTAAATGAATTAAAGCCAATTGTGTATTGTGTACTCTGGCCTCTTCAAGGGCTTCATTAAATTTCATCTCAAAAAATTTCTTGTTAGGAAGTCCTGTTAAAAAATCATGGTAGGACATTTTTTCGATTGTCTGCAATGCATCTTTAGTTTCAGTGATGTCGCGGTAATTAATGACAATCCCGTTAATACTTGGTTCGTTAAGGAAATTCGTATAGGTTCCTGAACAGTGGCGCCATGAGCCATTGCAATGTTTAATACGACATTCAAACGCTGTTTGTCCTTCTACATTAGTTAAAGCTGAAAGAAAGTCATTTTTGACGAATGGCTTATCCTCCTGGTGGATTAAATCAAATACGTATTTTCCAAGCAAATCTTCAATTTTATAGCCTAACTTTTCAACAGACGGGCTCTGATAGGTGATAATTCCGTTTTGATCAACGATCGTGATTAGATCATTGGAGTGTTGAACTAGTGAATATAACCGTTCTTCCCCAAGGCGAATTTGCTCTTGTTTATAGATCATTTCTTCTTCTATCTTCTTGCGTTCGGTAATATCGCTTCTAATTGCAATGTACTGATAAGGCACACCTTTCTCATTAAGAAACGGGATAATCGTTGCATCCATCCAGCTAATTGTACCGTCTTTTGCTTTGTTTCTAATTTCACCCCGCCAAATTTCTCCTTTGGCTACAGAACCCCAAAGTTCCTGAAAAAATTGACTCGAATGGTATCTTGAATTAATAATTCGATGGTCCTGTCCAAGCATTTCTTCTCGCGGGTATTGATATTTTTCACAAAATTTATCATTTACATAAGAAATTTTCCCATTTGCATCCGTTACAGAGACGATAGCAGATTGGTCCAGTGCATATTTTATATCACGAATATCCTGCTCACTTTTTTTTCTATCAGTTATATCTTGGTAAAGAGCTACGTACCCACAAATCACTCCTTCAGAGTTATAATAGGGGGTTGTCGAAATCCATAAATCAACGTATGAACCATCTTTTCTCTGCCGAGTAATCTCGCGATTTGAAATTGATTTTCCTTTGGTTGTAAGCTCAAAGAAGCTATGAAATTCATCACCATCTTTCAGAAATGGTAGCGTTTTACCGACAACTTCTAATGCCTTCCAACCAAATAGTTGTTCTGCACCTTCATTCCATATCTCTATTTTTTTATCTAAATTGAGTATGATAGTTGCGATAGGGAGACCATGAACAAGCATTTTTATCTGTTGTTTTTCAAGGTTAATTAATTGTTGTGTGTTTTTTTCGGTTGCTTGAACTAATGTATAATTCTTGCCATTAAGGCATATTGGTATCGATTTGGTTATCTCAATGGAAATTAAGGTTCCATCACTTTTTATTCCTCTAACGACAAAAGGGGAGGAGACGTTATTTAATTGGTTGATAAGAAATCGTTGGTCTTGCTGATCGAATAAGTCAAGATAATTCCTGCCAATCAATTGTTCTTTGCGATATCTAAAGTTACATGCAAGAACGGAACTTATATCTACAATCTTATTTTTTTCTACAATAAAGTGAGATTGCTCAACTTCTAGTTGTTGGTTCTCTTGTTGAATGAAACTTATCTGCACGATTTATCCCCCTTAAATATGAAAAAAACACACCCGTAAGCAAGGGTATGTTAGATTGTGGTCTACTTGACTATACGGTAACTGGCTGGCATATCAATCGATGATTTAGCCCCTTTAGCTTTGCGTCACTGCGTTTCCGCAGTTTTGCCTTTACTATATTTAACTATGAATGGAAATCTTTGTTTACATAAATATACCATGATTAGGGACTAATTCACTACATAATTTTAAGTTTTGGTGACAGAATTTGTGAAATTTGTCGCGGGATAGGGGATGGGAGGGGGGATGGGGGTCTGACCCCCAGGGGAGTGAAGCGGTAAAGCAGTAAAGCTACCCCGTAGCAGGGGAAACTCATTCTCAAAAATTAGCCCTGTGGAGAGGGCTCTCTACAGGGCTAACTTAATAGATTGGTTTTTTTAGTTATTTCGTCATTCTTTCTTTTAAAATATAGCCTTGGATATAAGTAATACCTGCCAGAATTTAGTGAAGACCAGTAATAAATTAACGCAGCATTTTGATTAACAATCTCCTTTAGTTTCACCATTGAACCAGCTTCAGAAGGATCAAATTGGTATCCGTCTCTAATGTATTTCTTAAAGAGGTTATATTGCTCAAAAGTTATAGGAGTAGAATAGTGGAAAACCGCTTCATAAAGTAATGTTTTGCATTCATCGGTTAGTTTTTTATTATTACATATACTGTTTACTAGGGTGTGTTTGCCGTTTGAAATTGCGAGTTCCTTATAGTCATCCGGAACATCAGGTTGAATAAGGTATTTTTTTATTTCCTTCAGTTCAATCCCACTATCCTCAGATATTTGTTCCGCAGTCTTTTTATCATCATTAAGTAAGTTCCTAATTAATTCCATTTTCACTTTCCAATAACTATTTTCCAGATAACAAGATTGAAGGAGCTTAAGTGTCCACTGATATTCATTGGCTGGTCCTTGATGTATTTGGCATGGAATTTTCAGAGTTGAATTTAGTACCTTTAAGGTTTGGTAAACCTCAATACCTTTCCACAAAAAGTAGTTTCCAATCTTGTCCTTGAAAACATGTATTAGTGGCCGGTTTGATTTTAGTAGAATAGGGAGTTTCTTACTTGCAGTGTTACGAGTTGGCAAATATTGATGCCTGACATTGATCTGATTAGCAGATAAATATTTCGCCATGAACACCTTATCTCAAATCCTTTCTGTTTTTATAAAGTTTATGAGATTGCTAGAATGTCCTATTCGAAAATGTTTGGGACTTTCATTGGGGTCTGACCCCCACCGAGGTAAAGCTTTAAAGCGGAGGGGTATCTCCTGTAAATAGTTTCAGTTCGAAAGTTTACTTCTTATCATTGGTCGTATTAAGGGAAATCTATAGTTAACTTCCATAATGGTGAAAGTTAGAACAAACAAAAGGACCGCTAATCATTGCCCAATGATTAGCGATCTTTTTAATTGTAAAAGTCCTAGTGCAAAATTAATCAAACGTTTGATTAATTTTAGATAGATTTTTCTTGTGAAGGGGAACTTGGAGGGAATGGTTAATAGGGGAAAAAAGCAGCCTTCTAAACGAAGACTGCTCAAAATAAATTACTTAAAAGTTACTTTTTTTACGATGCTGTGCATACATACTAAGAGATCCGATCAAAAGTAATCCAAATCCAAGTAGAAGGTAGTTGTATAACGGTGTAGCCGTATTTGGTAGTTTATTACCAGATCCTAGTTTTTTATCCTCTTTCGCTGGAGGTGTCACTTTTTCTTCTACTGGTTGTTCCTCTTCGATTGGTTCTTCTTCCACAGGCTCTTCTTCAATAGGTTCTTCAACAACGGGTTCTTCTTCAATAGGTTCCTCAACAACAGGCTCTTCTTCTACGATATTTTCAATCGTAATGTAGCCTATTCCTACGAGTCCTTCTGCAGTTAATCCAAAAACTGTATAAGTTCCATTTTTAGTAACTTCAAACTCACCGACAAATTCATTTCCTTCTGTTGCAAATTCAGTAACATTTTTATCACCAGCAAGCCACATTGCTACTACTAGTTCATAATTTGCGCTGACAGAGATAGTCACTGGACCAGTTGTTTCTTCTGTGGTAGAAGCTGTTAATTCAAGAATTAATTCTGCATCGACTGGTGGCTGTAACAATTCTGCTAAGAGAGCGTTGGCTAAATCCGCTAATACATAATGACCTTCTAAGTTCGGATGAATGTCTTGTGGAAGTAAGTATTGAGCTTGTTTTCCTTCATAAGCAGAGAACGCATCTAAAACGAAAATACCGTAATCAGGTGAATGAAACTTATGGATGACTTCTTCATTAACCAATTGTGCCATTTGCCCTGCAAGATAGTAAAAGGTTTGTTCGAATTCGGTTGGTCCCGGTACTGTAGGGTTATAAATGTTGTAAAATAAGATTGGCGCTTCTGACTGAGAACGAATTATCCCGAAAATTTGTTCTAAGTTCTGAGCGATTTGTACTGAAGCGAGTTCTACTGCTTGGGCTAGCTCTACAGGATTAAGTTCCTTTTGACCAGTGACAATCTTTCCGAATTCCGTTGCTTGCAATAAATCGTTATTACCAATATTCAGGGTAATTAGGTCTGCTTCTTTTAGGGAACTAGTATAAGCAGGGTTAGATAGGAGTGCTTCTAGTAATTGTGAAGAAGTCCACCCAGGATAAGCTAGATTGGTTACATCGAACAGTCCTTGTCCAATATAATTAGGAAAAGCCTCACTTGCTGGATTAGCTAGGTTGTGCCCAAACGTAATTGAATCACCTAAAGCAACTAATGATAATTTCTCTAAATCCTCATTTGCGCTAACCATAGATGCGAACATGCTGCTGATTAAAACCATGATAAGAAATAAATGCACTATTCTTTTCACTTTCAAGGCCACTCCTTCTATTAAATGTAATTTTTGAATCTATCAAATTATACTTCGAAATATTCAGAATAATCAATCGAAACCATTCGACTTAAATGGAGCGTTCACCACCCGAAGATTGTATGAATTTGTCGTATTTACGGCTGATACTCAGATAAATCTAGTTGAATGTACAATGAACGGAAAGGGATAGCGTGTATTATCCGATTTTTTCCAATGGTCAGTGGCAATATTGTCAAAGAGTGATTTTTACTGTCGTAGATTACCTCTGTTTGACGAACATGAAATATGCTTTACCGGGCTAAGGGGGAGATTCAATGAGATGGTTAAGGAGAAAAGAAGGCTTTAGGTTGATGGATCGTAACGGTAGTGGGTATTAGAAATGTTTAGGTGTAAGGGATATATATTAAATCGATATTCGATGAGAGCAGGAAAATAAGAGTGGGGGAAATTTCCTTTTATTTTTTGGGGTGGCGCACCACGTCAGTCACATTCCCTCCGAAAAGTAATGTAGCATAGCCCAACAGAGAACACTCTCTGCTAGGCTTACAATTTACCGCTAAAAATTTATCTTCTTTTTTTAGATGGGCTCACAGGCTTCCCTTTTTCTTTCTTTTCCTTCATGACACCGTAGAGAAAAAGGAAAAGGAATAATATCGCTATGATTAAAGTTTCAATGAAAAAGTTGTCTTGTAACAACTGAAATAGAAATTGGCCACCAAAGATTAGTACACCGATCAGTCCTAGCTTCTTTTTGTCTCTCACTAGACACCCTCCTATCACAATTTTCAGTATTAAAATTATAGCATAAAGCAGACATCATAGTTTATCCGCTCGAAAGTTCAGATCAGCGAATGCAAAGTAATTCTAATGAATATAGTTTAATCATAGGGAGGGGGAATGTGATGAAAATTAAGGAACTACTAAATGGGATAACTGGAGAGTTAACATCGTTCATAAACGAAAGAACAATAACTGTTCGAATTACTTCTCAAAAGCTTTTAAAGATTTTGGAAAAGCAGCATTTACCAGAAGTAACAAACCTAGATGTAAAGATTATAAATGAACGAATAATTATCAGCGGTATGCAAAAAAGGCTGTTACTAAACATAAATTTCAGGATTGAACTCATTCCGGTACAATCTGTAAAGAGAATTATATACTTTGATATTTTAAACATGAAACCTATTAATCAAGAATGGATGAAACGAAGGTTATTTAATAAACCTAATTTGTTATCCTATGAAAATAAAAAAGTAGCACTTAATCTAAATGAAATTGACCAAATTAAATCCATGCCGATTGGAAATATAAAAAAGATTAAAGTGAAAGAGGATAAACTTTTGGTAAGTTTAGGGATTTGAGAATTGAACAAAAGCTTTGCAATGATGTTGTTTTACTGCATTGCAGAGCTTTATTTTTTAAAAATCAAAATAGACTCCATATTTGATCTTGGGTATGCTTTTATTGCTTGAATAGAAATTTTTGGTAGGTATACAAATATTGTTGAATTTCTAAAGAAGGGTATCTCGAAGAAATTAGACTTTGTGATCGCTCATGAACTTGTTTATATTAAAGGCTGTTTTCGCAAAGTTTGTTGCTTTCGTAAAAATACTAAGATTTCACAACTTATTAAATAAGTAGTGCTCTTTTCTTACTCAATTTATTGAGTGATATCTTCATCTAAGGAATTTTTCCAACTATTTTACGTTAAAAAACCATATTAAAAGATAGCATGTAACAAAGTAAACACTCATTTTACCAGCAGTGTGGATCCAATGCATATTCTAGAGCTTGTGCATATACGTGTGACCGAATAGCTGGAGCCTATATTTCAAACCCAACAAATGCAATTAATGCTATTACCATCCTGGCTATCGCTGACGTCTATTTTTTGGCTTAGATATTGTAAATTATATACGTAACTCTAAAAATGAAACAGGCTTTTTCGTTTGGTTTTGCCAAGCAATTTCTACTCATCCACCATTACCCCCAAAAATAATCCGAATTCAACAATTTGCTGAGTACTAGAATTGGTTAGTATTTATCCTTTTTAGCTTGCTGTCTTTATATTGTCTAATTAATCTTCTGCGCTGCCATTCTCATGGTAGCGTTTTTTTAGTTTTTAAGTCTGTCACAAGACACTCAGAAAATTAATCAAACGTTTAATTAATTTTATAAATAGAGATTGATAAGATAACTAATTAGCCTCATGGCAAAATGACGGATTACTAGAACTAACGTTAGTACTGGTCAAAATAAAATACATAAATTTGTAAGACTCACTAAATTTCGACAAAGTTTTATGTTTTTTACTAGTACAATAGTACTCATACTAATTAATTGTTTTAGTAGTAAGTTTACATATGGAGGGAATTACATGGGATTTTTTCGTGAGATTGGAAAAGGGTTAGGTGGGATAGCTGGAACTGTATTGGGTACACCAATACAAATTGTCGGAGAGATCACTGGAGCGAAAATATTAGAAGATATCGGTGATGGTGTAAAAAAGGCGTCAACTTTCGCAGGAGATACTGTTGGGCAAGTAGCAGATGGAACAGTTAATACAGTGAGTGGTATTTGGCACGATGACCCTAGCCAACGAGATAAAGGACTTAGTGATATCGGAAACGCGGTAGGTCGCACTGCTACGGGTGTAATAGTTACTGCAAAAAATGCAGTGGAAAATACAGGAGAAGTAATTGTAGGTGCAATTGATGGCGATATGAATAAGGTTAAAAAAGGTGCAAGTGGACTTGCCACAACCGTAGCCATTGGGGCAATTGCGATTGGTGTGATTGATGTCGTGGATGGTGCGGAAACTGCAAATCCTACCCTAACTGAGGGTGAAGCTATGAATGTGGCTACCAATGGTAACCCTGATATCCACCACGTAGAGCCTCACTATGTCGAGGGATATACCCGAGCAGACGGAACAGAAGTGTCAGGCTACTACAGAGATGGCGATGGAAATCCCAATACACAGTTATCAGCTGAAGAGGGTGGCGGTTACTATCGGTCAAACCCGGATGGTAACCCTCTAAATAATTTGAAAGGATAGATGGTAAATATATTACTATTTACTCTAAGCAAAGCCCTATCCAATGACCTGGATAGGGCTTTTCATTAAAATAGACACTTAGTTTTGTTTCATAGTAACTAGTCACCATATTCATATTCTCAAACATGTAGCGCAGTCGGTGTAGTAATTTAAATCTTTAAAGTAGTGGATGTAAGACAACAATCACCCAAAACTTGTTCAGTAGTGTCCTTTTCGAGTATAATGAATTGAGAGAAATTGGTAAGTGTTAGTCAAGTTAATTCTCAACGTTATGTAGGAGGAAGTAGTATGAGTACAGGTAAGCGGTTAATATTAGCTTTATCCATTTATGCAGTAGCCTCAGCGCTAATATACTTATTACTTTGGTATTTTGACCCTTCTCTAAATGAATACCTGAGGGCAGCCATTATTAGTTCTCCAATACTAGTTTCTGTTGTGCTGACAAGGCTACTCGTTGGTAGAAGAAGAAATTAAAAAGACTGGGCTATTTTTACGAATGGCAGTTATGAATGTTAGAGCTAGTAACCTACATAAGTTACAAAATAGAAAAAACGACGTATACCCAAATATACGTCGTTACTATTTTACCTACCGCTTATTTTACTAGATTTGCAACAAGGATATAGCGTTCCGGGGCCGAACCGATAAAGTCAAACGGATAACAGGTGGATAAAGTTAAGGTTGGTCTAGGCCTTGGGACAATTACCGTACGATCATCCTCATCTACAATTCTTACTCGCTTTACTTTATACGTAAATTCTCCGGCAGAAGTAGTGACGATTAAGAGATCATTTTCTCCTACTTCACCTAGGCGTCTAAAAACAGTATCACGATGCCCAGATAAAACGGAGTTGTCGTTTTCGCCAGGCAAGACACTTCCCATGAAATGACCGACACCTTTTTCAAGTTCATCTTCATCTGTCCCATGAAAAATTGGTAAGTTGGCATCGAGTTTTGGAATATAAAGGTTTCCAATCATATCTCCCTTACGAGGTCGTTCTGGATACAGCTCCTGTTCTTCTATTTTACTAGCCTTCACCACTTCAATGGTCTCATCTAATTCTTCATAAACATTGATGTTCCCTGTTTTAAATAGCAAATAGCCCTTTAAAAATTTATAGCCATTCGTCCCACTAAACCAGAGCCCAGCGGTAATGATACAAATAGAGAAGGAGAGAAGAACCAATTGCTTGATTCTTCTCTTTTTTGCCTATTCATTTATGCATTTCCTCTTACACGAAGTTTACGGAAAAAGATGAACCCAGCAAATGCTGCTAATAAACCTAATAGTGAATTTTGAAGATTGTTAGTACCAGTTTTCGGAAGCTTTGCACCTTTTTCTGTTTTTACAGGATCTTTAGCTTTCGCTTTTTCTTTCTTTACAATTTTCTCTAAATCGCTTCCTGTGTCAACGATAAGGTCAACTCCAAATAATTCAGCTGTTAAAAGGATGTCAGCTAGGAACTCTCCTTGTAGGTTATAAAATTCAATCAGTAAATCATAACCATTTGATGTTTGCATTTTCATTAATTGTACTAATGAAACTGGTTTTTTTTCGTCACCTTTAACAAAGAAAAATTTTGCTTCAAGTTCAAATAAATGTAGTAATTCAGTAAAAATTGCTGCAAGCTCAGCAATTTGTTCAGCTTCTAAATCAGTTGCGCTTTCTAGATCAACATATGCCTCGAATGCTTCAAGTCTTTCTAGAATAATTAATAATTTCGCTTCAAATTCAGGATTTTCAATATCAAGTGATAACAAATGAGAGAATAGTCTATCTAACTCTTCTTCTGTTAAGCCGATTTCATTGAAGATATCAAACATGATGTCCTCGTATTCAAAATCCCCTTCGTATTCAAGATAAAAGTAGATTGCATACTCCAGATCATTATAAAAATAATAATCTGCTAAACTCTCGCCATATTCAGCAAGTAATTCTTCTAATTCTTCTAAAGTCAGATTGAATTCTTCCAATAATTGTTGTAAATTTTCGTCAGTTAAGATAGGGCCAAAGAACATACGTAGTTCTTCAACTGACTCAAAATCTTCTAAAGTTAAAAGATAAAAGTCTAAATATTCCTCTAACTCTTCTTTAGTCCAATTTAATTCAGTAAGATAGCCTTCAAGATCACTTTCATTCATTGCTGCAAATCCTGAAATAGGTAAAGCTGAAAAAACAAGAGTAAAAACTAGAAATAAAGACAGCAAACGTTTCAAGCAAATTCCTCCTAAAATTTAGATAAATTACTAGATTATTATAAATCGATTTTTGTAGTTTGAATAGTAAAATTTTTCTAATACTTCGCTTGCTAGATGGGGGGTTCTGACCCCCACCGCTTTAAAGCTTTACCTTGGTGGGGGTCAGACCCCAATTTTCAATTTTATTAATGACTATAGTTTTGCCAGCATGAAACAAGATTACTTGAATATGCTATAAAAAAGCTATAGTTAGCGTGACTAATAGAGTATTAAACTGAAGAACCAAAAGCCAATCTTTTTCCAAATTAAAAAGTAAGGAGGAGATGTCATGAGGTGGTTTTGGCAGAGGAGAAAAGAGTATGGCGGAGTGGATAGAAAAGGGAGAGTCTATGTCAAAGAATTAAATGAACGGCAGTGGGTTTTAGACATGTATAGACGTAAGGGGTATATAATAAACAGATACTCTATGAGAGAGGGTAAGTAAAAAAGGATGTTCTCTCAAAGATTGTTGCTTTGTAATGTTAGGATATATCAAGGTCTCGTGGGCATCTTTTCTAACCTTCGATGGTTTTTAACGTAGAAATATGGATTATTTACTGAATTACTGTCCATCAATCCACAATGTTTACGAAAAGAGCCATAAAAAGAGAGTCCCAATAGCCCTATAGCTCTACCTTCTTCAATCATTTTTACACTTTGTGTTGGTGAAAGTGAACTTTCACTTGAGGCAGACACCTAGTACCATACAAAAAGCCTACCATTACTTTTACTAATAATGGTAGGCTCTTTGTTATAGTTATGATTGGTGACTGAAAAGGTGCTAGTGGTCCTGTAGCTTCTGTCCAAAACCTACTTTTTATAGTCCAAAATAGATTTCGTACCACTATAGGTATGTATAATAAACTCGCTTTTCTTTCTAGAAATATCTGCACAGAAGAGGAATCGCTCGAAGTGTGTTGGATTTTGTCGATAGATAATATGCTTTTTGATAGAAAGAGTCATAGTATAGTAAATACGTCTTGGGTATAATCGAGTAACAGGTAGTTGTTTGGTTTTGTATACAATCTGATAGCGTTGAGGAATCACGTAACTCTCTCAAAATATATGTTTAAACACCTTAATCAAGCAAAAAAAGTGAGGTGGAAATGTTATGACTGAAAATAATTGGTTTATGAAACAAATGAAATCAGGAACTGAAAAGACATTGAAAACTGCGAAGAAGCTCTATGATGACTTTGATGAAAAAGACAGGGAATTAAAAGATGTGACTGGCAAGGGTTTTATTCATACCTATGCGGAAAAAGGTGGCGATGTGGCTGGTCGTGTGATTGGAACTCCTGTTAGCTACATTGGTAAAAAGGCGAAGAGTCCATTTGTAGATGATATAGGTAAAAGTCTGCATGGGGCGACAAGATTCAGTGGTGATCTAGCTGGACAAGTGGGGCAGGGAACCTGGAAAACTGCGCAAGGCCTTGTAATGAGAAACAAATCGGATATTTATGGAGGGCTTGCTGAATATACTCAAGCTGCTGGGAGGACGGTAAAAGCGGTTTATAAGACAACGGCGTTCACGTTGAAAAATAGTGCAGCCGTTGTTCAAGGGGTTTACACGAAGGATTATCAGAAGGCAGTTACTGGACTAAAGGGAGTAGGCAAGATTGTCGTTGTCGGCGCAGTCGCCATTTCCGTATTTGATCTGATTGAAGGGGACGATGTGTCAGCAGCGGAAAATGGCGACTTTCTCATAACACATAACAGCCACCTTGCTGGTCAGTTACATCCTGAAACCGGTGTTCCTTACGAGGCACAAACGGTTGAACTGGAAAATGGAAATGAAGTAGTTGGGGTATTTCCGGTATTTGATGCGGTCGCCGAGGTTGAGCTGCCGGATGATATGTATGAAAGCAGTGACTATCGCCATTTCTCTTATGCAAACAGTGAGTTGGTTGATGCGGTGAGCAAGGACGCTGAACTTGCAAGCCAGTTTTCTACAGAACAACTCGAACAAATTTACGCAGGTGACACCCCTGATGGTTATACATGGCATCACCATGAACAACTAGGCAAATTACAGCTAGTTGATGAAGAAGTTCATGCAAAATCAGGACATAGTGGTGGACGCTCGATTTGGGGAGGTGGCGCAAATGCCCGTTAAGATTGACTGGAAATTTGAAAAAGCAGTAGCCACAGACCGAATTCTAGCTCAGCTTGAAACTCATTTTCATGTCTCGTTTCCAGAAGCGTATAAACAGCTTGTCAAACAACATAATGGAGCAAGGCCAAGGCCAAATGTCATCAAGACTACTGCAGGAAAGGAACGTGTAATCAAGACATTTTTGACTGTGCACCCAACAAAGGGTGGGATCAAGGATGTGAGTGAATGGCTATATGGCCAGCTTCCAGACGATTTGCTCGCCTTTGCAAGTGATCCGTTTGGGAACTATTTCTGTTTTCACTTTCGAACACCGGAAACCGAACCCTCAATCTCTTTTTGGCATCATGAGACACAACATGGAGAAGTTGTTGCAGATTCGTTTAGAGAATTTTTAGGAAAACTATTTTAGACAAACAGTGGGGTGGAGACATGAGTCAGACCGTTAATATGTATGATGAATTTAAACAGTTAATTGCAGAAGTAAGTGGAGAGGTCATGGAGTTAAGTATCATGGAAAAGTTAGATGCGACCTCAAAAATCTTGTCTGAAAGACTTCCGGAGCTTACTAGTAATATTGATAGACTAAGTGATTTATATAAACAGATCGAGACCTTAAGCCAATCTGAGCAAAATCACTACGATAAACTAAAAGAAATGGTTCAACAGTTGCAAAAAAGAAATGGTGAAGGACTCGAACAAATTAAGCAGTTGGATGAAAAAGTGAACAAGCTATCGAATAAGCTTACGTCAACAGGTAAGCAGGTTGAAAAGATGGTCGAGGACAGGTCTCGGTCGGTTCAAGAGAATGTCAACCTAGAGATAAGCCGTTTAAAAAGTAGTTTTGATCTACAAGCGGAGGACATGCAAAAAAGAACCAAAATTCTGATCTGGCTTAACGCCGCAACATTATTAATCTTACTATATGTCATCTTTGGATAGATCGGGGGTAACGGGATGTTTGCAACAGCAAATCAAGTGGAACGATTTGACCAACTTTATCAGGAGCTTCTCGTTCGCCGTGAGGAACAAGAACGTGAGCATCTTGCCAGGCAGTTGAAGTCTTATGGAAAGTATTTAAAAATAGCCCAAATGACCTTTCAAAAAACTCCCGGCTATCAAAATGCCAAGCTTTTAAAGGATATTACCAAGCCATTGAACGAGTTTGCTAGTGAGTTTGAGGGAGTTGCCAAAGGACTTGATGAACCGTTCATGCTTTTTGCAATGGGGATGGGAAAGTACGGAAAATCGACATTACTGAATGCTTTAATGGAACAGGAATTAGCCATGATGGACGAGCTTCCGAAAACATGGAAGATTGACGTGTTTAACCGCCATATTCCTAAGAATAAAGCGATCATAGTTTTTAAGGACGGAAGAAAAAACCTCTTGACCAAGCAAGATGCTGAAATGGTCATTCAAGGTGAAGAAAAAAAGCGGCTTGATTCAGAGAAGCTCGTTAACAAAATGTATAAAGAGGTCATGCGAGAATTAAAGACTGCCATAGAGAAAAAAGAGTATAAGCAATATCTAAGCCAGACTCACCTCTATGAATCTGATGTTACAGAGGTTCATTGGGGAGTCGAACAGTCGGCCTTGCTAAAGGACTTTTACTTAGTCGATACGCCGGGTGTCTCGCAAAAGATTATGGGTGAGATGAAGGTCAATATCCAGGAGTACTACCACAAGGCAGACGGAGTCCTCTGGCTATTAGATGCCACGGTCATTTCAGCCGGGAATTCAAGAAAGCTACTAGAAGAGTTAGACCATTCACTAGAGGCAGTGGGCGGAAAGGCCGAAAATATGATTGGCGTGCTTAACCGAATTGATGTCATTCGTGAGCGCGGCGGCGAGGAGAGTGTTCAACAAATTCTTCAAGAAGCAAATGAGATTTATCAAGGCGTCTTTGAAGCGATCATTCCTATTTCGGCAAAACAGGCGTTTGAAGGAATAATGTCGGACGACAAGTATCTGGTTGAACAAAGTGGAGTTACAGCCCTTAATGACGTTATCAAAAAGCGCTTTTTGCAACGGAGTAAGCAAATTCAAATTGCCCGAAAAGTACAAGCGGCTCAGCTGTTGGCAAACCGTGTTAAATATCATTTTTCAGGTTTCAAACAAAGACTGATTGAGGATGAAGCTAGAAAATCCGAGCAATTATTTCATCTTGACGAGGAGTTGGCTGAGAAAACGGAACAGTTCTCCAAACGAATAAACACACTTATCAATCAGTACCAAAGATCTGTGCAAGCAAACATTGACCGCTATGCTGAGCAGCTATTTGACATTGAAGGGAAGGATAGTCAGCGTCACTTTTTAGAGGATCGGATTTTTGAAAGTGAAAGTCTCGCTCGGGACATTAACTCACTCCAACAACAAGCACGTGAACAGATGGACACCATCAACCAACACTACTTACATAAGCTCTGGTTTAAGGAATATCAGCATCTTGATTTTCAGGCACTGCCCCACCACGAGGGGGACACACCGGATTTTTACGTAGGGCTTCAAGCGGGGCGGTTAGATACAGATGGAATTAGCTTTGCTTCAGGTACTGGGATTGCTTTAATCGGTGCGGCATTTTTAGGACCAATTGGACTCTTATTAGGAGGGATTGCTGGCGCATTAGGGTTAACCAAGTGGATTGCGAAGCAGTTTAAACTTGGTGGTTTGAAGAGTGACCTGAAAGAGACGCTAACCGATTCAGCCAATAAAGTGGCGACAGACCTTCAACAAGGAGTGCAGGATTTAGCAAGACATATTGGGAATTCCCTAGAGACTTTTAGTGAAGAGTCCTTTTCATCACTCTACGGGCCATCAGACGAGGCCAAACGGATCTTGGTATTGATCAAAGAAGTAGAAACGAGGATGGATAAACAGGTTGAACCCCTTTCTGTAAAAGAACTAATCCTTCAGGATCGTATCAGTAAAGCAAAAAAAGCGTAATGAAAGAGGGGAAAATGGTGGATCTAAAAACATATGTACTTGAGGCGAAAAATACGTTACATACCTCGCCGATACGGAAACTGAAACAAAGTGGTAAGGCTTTACCTGAATTACAAGCGAATGGTAAACATTTAGAGAAGGCTGAGGAGCATATTGAAATGTTACTTGAGAAGGTAAATTCTCCATTAAAGGTGGTGATCATGGGGGAAGTAAAGGCTGGAAAGTCCACGTTACTTAATGCGTTATCAGGAGGGCAAGTATCACCAGTGAATGTGGCAGAGGCTACAGCGACAATTATTGAAATCAGTCATCACTCTGAGCCGAAGGGGACAATCGTCCGTGAAGCAGAGGAGATTAGTGGAAGTGCTGAAGAGATCTTTACCATTCTTGAGAACAAGCGAGGAGATAAGGACTATTTTGAAAAAACGAAATATGTCAAACTAGGCTTCCCTCTTGCGAACTTGCAGAAGTTAAAGCTTGTGGATACACCGGGTCTTGCGACTGTAAGAGAAGAAAATGCCGCGAGAACTGAGGCATATATTCAAGAATCAGATGTCGTCCTTTGGGTATTTAATGGGAATCATCTTGGACAGGCCGATATTGAGGAGAAACTTGAAGAAGTTGCCATGCTCGGAAAACCGATTGTTGCCCTTGTTAATAAAATCGATGAAGTAACAACCGATCCGATGAGATTGGTTGATTATTTGGAAAATCGAGTCGATATTTTTGCGGAACAGGTGCTACCTATTTCTGCTCAACTTGCTTATGAAGGCATTACTGAAAATGATGAAGCAAAGCTTGAACGATCTCATTTCCCAGAATTACTGTGCTACCTAGAGGAGAATATTGAACGGGATGATACCAAGGTTCAAGCTGAAAGCATTCAGCGTTCAACCGACGCTCTTCTCTATCAGGATAAAATCATTCATGAAAGCTATTCAAAAGAAATCGACTTCATGTTACAGCAAATGAAATCAAGAAAAGAGGACTTGGTTTACCACAATCAAGGGATAAAAGAATCCCTTGAGATCAGTTTGAAGAACTGGTTCTATGGTGAATTTCTTGAGACGGAAAGAGACGTAATCCTTACGAAGGTGAGTAACCTTGGGCTTTTATCGAAAAAGGCGGATAAGGAAGAAATTAAACAGTTGATCGTCAATTCCCTCGCCCCTGAACGTGTACAGGCGCAGCTTGAGCAAAAATATGCTCAGTTAAATGAAGAATTTCAAATGAAATGGCAGCAAGTAATTCGCGAATTAAACGATAAGGTAATCCTCGAAGCCAACCAATTTGAAAAAAGTCATGAGCAGGAGTTTTCCTACAAACTAGCCAAACTTGATGAGACCCTGCCAACGGGCGAGGATTTCTTGAAGGAAGGCATGGGGAAAGGTGCAGCTATTGGAGGTGCGTACGGAGCATCGGCTGCTGCTTACGTCGCTTGGCTTGGTCCTTATGCGGCAAGCGTTTCTTTAGGAACGGCCCTTGCTGCCATGCTTCCACCAGTTTTAATCATTGGGGCAGTAACTGGAGCGGTGGCAAAAATTGTTACCTACAAAAGCACGAAACAGAAATACGAGGCAGAAGTTGAGGGCTTCATCAAAGATATTAAGCGTCAATTGAGTGAAACTTTTATTCCCAAAATGACAGAACAGCTGAAATTACAAAGTAACCATGTAGCAGATGAAATTTACCACAAGCTCTGTAACAGCCTCTGCCAAAACTGGACAGAACAATCCCTAGCTGAGCTTCAGCATGGCATTCAGCGCTATACGATAAGATTGGCGCCAATGCCAGTCTAATGCAATAGAAATAACTGCCCGGGTGGGTGGTTATTTTTTTTGCAAAAATGCTTTACAACGAACAAGAATTGTATGAACAGAAAGACTGGAATCTAACTTTTGAAGAAGTACTATAAGTGAAAATAGAAGCCAGGGAGATGAAATATATTAAAATACCAACGTTTGGGGTCAACGTTTGGGGTCTGACCCCCACCAGAGTAAAGCTTTAAAGCGGTGGGGGTCAGACCCCAAAAGGGTTGTTGTGAAAATGAAATATAATTGAAACCTATGTAAATAAAAGATTTGCTACTATAATGGGAGGCTATTAAAAGTTTGGGTGATTTTGAAGTAGGAAAGATACTAGTTTAAATCACGCAACGAAAATACAAATTTGGGGGTAAAACATGATAGTAGAACAACAGCTGATCCAAAAAAAGTATTATGAAAGCTTACTTATAGATCAAGAGAATAATCCACTAGAATTTCTAGCTCATTTATTTATGAGTGAAAAAAACAATGAGGAGTCAGATCTGTCGTATATTCGCTTTTCACAAGGCGAAATGTATTTCCACAACAAAGATTTTGAAGCGGCTATTTTCAAGTGGGAGCAGGTACATAACGACTTGCAGCAGTGGGCAATAAAAAATATGGCCGATGCATATTATGAACTTGGTTTAGTACCAACAGCTATTGACCTCTATCAATCGGTCAAAAGTGAGAGTTTGACTTTGCGTTCTGAGGTGGCCTTGAATTTATTTTCAATATACAACGAACAAGAAAAACTAGATTTTGCAGCTGATGTTATTAAGAGGGCTGTCACCTTAAATCCAGACTATCCAAATGTAACAGTCGTCGCTCGAACTTTTTTTGAAAAGTATCGTGACTGGGGTAGTGCAATCGAGCTTGTGGTAAATGAAGCCATTCGTACGGAGCGGTTAGAATGGTTTACTATCTTAAAAAATATATAGATGAGGAATTAACAAAGTCAGTTCCGCCTCACTATTTTTCGACGCTTTTAGAAGTTGTATATAATGTCGATCAAGAAAGCTTTGAAAAGCTTGTCGTCTCGTTATGGAATAGCTATGAAGAAGAGGAATTATATTTTTCATGGATTAGCGAAATCAATCGTTTATTCCTAAAGTTAGATGTGAAACCTTCTGCTACATGGCATGAGGTTTCAACTAAATATCATCAGACTTATTTTTCATTAATAAATGGACAATATTTGATAAAAGAGATTTCAGATCTTGTTCCAAATTTACTTACAAATTGGTTAAAACTAGCCTGTGCTTCGCAATCTTTATTTGCTGCAACAGCAGTCGTTGCCTGGAATGAATTTTTTAAAGGATCGTTGGATGTAGAAAAAGCAGAACAAATACTTTTGCATGCGAAAAAAGATCCAGCACAGATCGAACAGAATATTGAGATGTTTGATGAAATTGTAGCGTGGTCGAAAACGAATGAATTAGATATTGACCATCGTTTGAAGTGGGCGGTCGAAAAAGTGCTCGACCTACAAACCAGCCATCTTTTGGTTGTGGGAATGGCGGGGAATGGAAAGACTTCGTTTCTGAATTCTATCCTTGGAGGCAATATCGTCGCAGCTCCACCTTCAACAATGGTTGTGTATCGTAACTCTGAAGATATTCAAATTAGTGAAATTACGGAACAAGACACACTACCGGTATTGAGTCTTGTTGATTTTTCTGATATGAAACAGGAAGAAGAAGTGAAAACCCAGTCACTTGTTCACTTTGAGATGCCAAATAAATTTTTAGTGGAAAATCGAGTAGCATTCATGGATATTCCTGATATTGATCGCAGTAAAGATTATCCTTTTTTACAATTAGCGGATGGGTTGTTATTTGTATTAACAGCGACGACCCTTTTTACAGATAGAGAACGTGATCTTTTACTGAAAATGCAAGAACAGGTACACAATTTACCGGTCCATTTTTTATTAAGGACGGATTCGATTTATCATGAGCAAGAGGTAGCTAAGATTGTAGAGGAAATTCGTACGAGAATTTTTGAGTATTTTCCAAAAGCAAGAATTTTTCCGTATTCAACACATAATAAGAGCAGCAAGCAAGCTGAAGAATTATCCGACTTCATCCAAGTAGCTCTTCATCACAAAAAGCTCATGGAAACGCGCAACAAGAAGGTACTATTCTATATCCGTGAAGCTCTTACGTATTTAATAAAAAGACGAGTAGAAATTGAAAATGAGATGACCGAGGTTATCCAATGGAAAGAAGATATCGTCTCTAAATTAAATGCAGCGGTTCATCAGCTTAGCGACTTGGAAAAGGAGAAAGTAAAAGTGATTCAAAGTTCTTATCATACGATAAAAGAAGATATAAGGCTGGATCTGAAAATGGCTATCCCGAAATTAGTTAGAGATTGTTCAGCCTTAGTTAAAGAAGATAGTGATTTTCGAAAAATTCATATTGAACTTAACCAAGAGATGAATGAAAGAATTCAAAATTATATACAACATACAATCCTCCCGAGATTTACAAAAGCAATTCAGGGTTGGATTGAATTATCTAGCGAGGAGTTTTTCCTTAGTCAGGACTATTTAGATGAAATAAGTGAAGGTTTTGATCGTTTGTACGGTGTAGAGCGTTTAAAGCTAAATTGTGATTTTAAGGTTCTTGATGATTGGACCCGTGATGCAAACCGTTTATCGAATGGGATACAATTAGAAACAATGAACATTTTAAATCGCTCAACCCCGTCACAATTGGTTGTAAAAAGTGCTGGAAAGCTCTTTGGAACCTTTGGCACGAACAAGACGGTACTAGCGAATATGTATCAAAAGTTAATTGAAAAGGAGGATTATGAAAAGTTAGCAGCAACTGTTACTAATCAGTTCATTCTCCAATTTGAAATGTTCGAAAAAGGGTTAGAACGTGATATTGCGATGTTCTTTAAAGAATCATTCAGTGCTTTACACGAAACCATTGAGGAAGAACAACAAGATATCCAAGATAAAAAGGATACCTTAAAACGGTTAAAAGCTAATCCTGAAAACTATCTCGATCCGATTACTCTTTTCCAAGTAAGACTGCTACAAAACGAGTTGCTGCAAAAAGAAATCAATATGAGCCCGTCCTTTGCATAAGAAATAAAATACTGTACCTCATGTAATTACCAATATTCGGGCACAAATAACAGGAGTTGTCATACGACAGCTCCTGTTTTATTATTTTTTCTTGGGGTCTTTTCTTGGGGTCTGACCCCCACCGGAGTAAAGCTTTAAAGCGGTGGGGGTCAGACCCCTAAGACTCAAAGACTCAAAGACTCAAAGACCTCTTCGACAAATTTCGTTGATTTTTGCGGATTTGACTGTATAATTTAATTTTATCCTTTCATGATAAGGATAGTGGAAATTTTTATGAAGTGAGGTTGGTTATCTTTCTGCTAATGATCTAGTAACAAAAGAGGTTGAATCAAAAAATAAAAGAGGTGTACATATGGTAGAGAATATCATTAACTGGGGTAATACGATTATGTGGTCGTACATATTAATCGTATTACTTGTTGGTTTAGGGATTTATTTTACGTTTAGGACAAACTTTGTTCAGATAACCCATTTTAAGGAATGTTTACATTGTTGAAGGAAAGCCCTTCAACGAGGGATAACAAGAAGAGTGTTTCCTCATTTGGAGCGTTTACGATTAGTGCTGCATCAAGAATTGGAACTGGTAACTTAGCTGGGGTTGCAATCGCAATTACCTTAGGAGGTCCTGGGGCAATATTTTGGATGTGGATTGTAGCATTATTTGGAGCTGCATTAAGTTTTATTGAGAGTACGTTAGCGCAAGTTTACAAAGTAAAAGATAAAAACGGCTTTAAAGGTGGACCTGCTTATTATATGCAAAACGCTCTTGGTAAGAGATGGATGGGTGTCTTATTTGCTGTTTTAATTACATTCTGTTTTGGATTAGCCTTTAACTCTGTTCAAGCAAATACAATTGCAGCTGCATTCGAAACAGCATTTGGGTTAGATCGACTATTAGTTGGAGTAGTGATCACAATTTTAGTCGGGTTTACAATTTTTGGTGGAGTTAAACGGATTGCACAAGTTACTCAAATCATAGTTCCATTCATGGCCATTTTTTATCTTCTAATAGCTATCTATGTAGTGGTAATGAACTTCCGCGAAATACCAGGTGTTTTTGGTTTGATTTTATCGAGTGCATTTGGTTTAGAACAAGCGGTCGGTGGTGGGATCGGTGCTGCGATTATGAATGGTGTAAAACGCGGCTTGTTCTCTAACGAAGCTGGGATGGGTAGTGCGCCAGTCGCTGCAGCAACAGCTAACGTGAGTCACCCTGCTAAGCAAGGGTTCATTCAGACGTTAGGGGTATTCGTAGATACAATCTTAATCTGTAGTGCAACCGCATTTATTATTCTTTTAGCGGGTACTCCTGAAGAAGGAATGACAGGAATTCAAATTACACAAGCAGCATTGAGTGTTCATGTAGGTTCATGGGCTAATATTTTTGTTGCGATCGCCATTTTATTGTTCTGCTTTAGCTCGATTATTGGTAACTATTATTATGGTGAGTCCAACATTGGATTTATTAAGGAAAATAAAACTGTTCTACTGGTTTTCCGCTTAGCTGTACTAGGAATGGTTGTCTTTGGATCGGTTGCAAGCATGGGTCTAGTTTGGGATTTAGCTGACTTATTTATGGCTTTAATGGCAACGGTGAACTTAATTGCCCTTTTATTAATTGGAAAGATTGCAATTAAAGTTTTACAAGATTACATCACCCAGAAAAAAGCGGGCAAAGACCCTGTATTCTACGCATCAAGTATTGAAGGACTAGAAAATGTAGAGTGCTGGAAAGACGAAACAGAAGCATCAAAGTAATCGAGTAAAAAACCTTTGTCTTTAAACACATAAAAAGGGGTCTACCCTGTAAATAGACTCTCACAGGTAAGTTCACTTACTTTTATTAAAAAAATCCTTTAGTACAATTTGCATTCGTGTTGGTGAAAGTGAACTTTCAATGGGGCCTATCAAAAGATGATAGGCTCCTTTTCTCTTTCAGTAGATTATTGATATCTAAAAAGGCTGGTATATAACCGGGGCGGTCAGAGCCCAAAAACGTTCACATTCTCTAACACATGCTATTTACACAACTTAGCCTAAGCGGCTCCCCCCATGCAATTTTGTCGAAAAATCAATCTCATTTAGTTCATTAGACTGGTATAAATAAGAACGTATGTTTGTTAGAATGAACTAGTAACTATCCAAAACAAGATGGTGGCGGAACTTTCTCTGAAAGGAGTGAGGTAGATAACGACATATCAAGCATTTACTTTAGTAGCACAATTTAACTCTTTGTTAATTGCGGTCCTAAGTCTGATCATCACTATTGTCGTCTATGTAAACAAAAAGAAATAGCCACCTGCTCGCCAAAGTAAGGTGACTATCTTTATGGAAGGTTGTCAATGTTTTAGAAAAGAGCCTTATGGAATTTCTTCGACCCTACTACTTGCAGCAGGTAGTTACATTGACCGAGCGTTCTAGCGCTCGGTCACTTTACATTCAGCTAAATTCTCCTTTAATTATACATGAGTGTAAATAGTGTTTGCAATTAGCGGGACCCTAAGGAACGTCCCAGTAGCTGATGATGATGTGTACTTTCATCGGTGCTTGACTTAAGTAGTTTTTCTTTACTTAGGTAACGCTTTAAAGTTGTGGGGGTCAGACCCACTAGCGTTGCATGATAGTATATTAATTGAATAAATGATAAATTTTAACAATATGTTTTTAGGACGAAATGAAAAAAGGAGAATGGGGTATTAAATTGACCTCGTTCCCTTTTTTTTACATATAATATTAATTCTTTATTTTTTCTTTAACCATGGCGACTGTTCCAAAGCTGGGCATAACCTTCGGTAATGGAATAGGTACTTTTTGTCTTCCTTTTGACTTTCTTTTCTTTTTCGATGCAGCTCTTTATAAAAAGAACTGACTGTGTGAAAAAGGAAGGTTTGTAAAAGGCGAAAGAATTCCCATGGCGTTTTTGTTGATCCAGACTGAAGCTTTATAATTAGAGATAATCCAAATGCGATTAGAGCAAGAAACATCTGATTCCAAATACCTTGTGGTTTCGTACTCCAGATTTTTGTTAGTTTCAGATGCTGTTTAATCCACTTAAAGAATAATTCGATAATCCAACGATTACGGTAAATTTCCATTACTTGTAGGTCTGTTAGATCAAATCTTGTTGTTAAAATCCTATAAGACCTACCTTTCTCATCTAAAAATTCAATATACCTTATCGGTATTTCAGATAAACCATATAAAACTTTTGCATCATGAATGACAGACGGATGAGTTGGCTTAAATTCCTGTAATGTATATAATCTAAGATTCTTTTTTATACGAACGACAAAGGAAATCTCTCTTTTCTGCCAGTCCATTAAGTTCTTTTTTGATGGATAAGCTCGATCCATTACATAGGTGGTATCATTTTCTTCAATTAGCGCTAGAACTTTCAGAGTCACTTACTGTACCTGTCGAAGGCAGGATTTTGTCTGGAAAAGCCACGTTTGGAGAAACAACAGATAGCCTAGTGTGCATTTTGACTGCGTTATAATCTTTCGATATGTATGCCCAATCGCATAAACGTTCAGGTAACTTGATTTCAGTTGAATCAACAATGCTCAATTTCCCAATACCACTTGGTAGCCCTTTGCATGTGTCAGTTAATTGTTTAATTTTTTGAACCACTTTGGCGAATATTTTTTGAACCCATTCTGTCGGCAGATCATTAATACGTCGGCTTAGCTGAGATCCGCTAATATCCTTAATATCTAATTCCTTACACAATTTTGGGTAAGCTCTTAACTTTTCTTCCATATGGGCATATGAACTCCATTTATCTAACTGTGCTGATACGAAAATTCTCAATAAAGATTTTGTAGAAAGCTTATAGTTTCCGTAATCTATCAAGGGGCAATCAAAATCCTCAGTTGGCAGTAGTGATAAGCATTGACAAATGAGCATTTCCCGTCCTATACTTTTATTATTCATTAGGAACTCCTTTGTAGTAGACTTGTTTGTTTTAGGGAACGAAACAAGGACTCATCTTCTACAATAGGAGTTTTTTTTATGTCTGTAAATACTAATATTTGAAAATTTGAGAGGTTTTTCAAGTCATGCAATGCTAGTGGGTCTGACCCCCGGTGGGTTAAAGGAGTAAAGCGTTAAAGTGATGGGGGTCAGACCCAATGTCATCAACTTAGTGTTACAGAAATTTACAAATAGAAGCTGCTCTAGATGTAGTAAGATAATTTAGTTAAGAATTTGGTATAAAACTACTAAAAAAGACAATAGGATGCCCGGGCGATGATATTTAAATTTTTTTCATCTCCCTGGCTTTTATTTTTTTGTTATTTTTTAGTTAGATGCAAGTCTTTCTGTTCATACAATTTTTGTTCGCTTTTAAGCTTTTTCGACGTATAAATTTCCTTCCAGGCCTTTTCGGAACCTTATTTCGGATAACTTCTTTTAAAATTTTTTGATACATTATTAGCCGAAGCTCCTCAAGTGTTTCTAGAAGTATTACGAGTAATTTGTCCTTGAGTTTCCCAATAAGTATGTTGATATTTACAGTATATTGATGCTTGAGCTTCTTCATCGAATGTTCTATTTCTATTAGCTCGTCTGCCTCTTGTTTAACCAATGAGACCATATTTGCTAGGAACATTGAAGCATAAAAATCTTGTTCAATAGTCTCCTTGGAATCGCCTGTGAATTTCTGTATTTCTAACTTGTTCTTTAACTCATCGTATTTTACTTCAATTCCCCAACGTTTAAAGTATAGTGACTTAAAGTGCTTCACATCTAACGATGTGTCCATCAAATTGGTTACTAATATTTCCTCGATCCCAGAATCTAACTCAAACTTTATGACTCTTAAAGTAATCTCGCTTCCTTGTTTTTCAAACCTAATGGTTTGATCAGCTAATGTTGAATCTATCTTATTTTTGTAGTAATTATTAGGAATTCTAATGACAAATTTGGTATGAACACTCATCAAATAAAAGAAAAAGTCAATGGAAGGATATCCACGGTCGAAGAGAAGTAAATCATTCTTAGATCCACTTTTTCTTAACATTTCTATCAGTTGTGTGGCTACTTCTCGTTCTGGTGCTGTACATTTTGTAATTAATGCTTTAACTATTATGTTATTTTCGATATCATATATACAGGATGTCATTCCTCGTGCAAGCTCGACCGACGTGCCTTTCGCTGAGTTATAGACATCCCTTAATTTTTTAGAGTTATTTATCTCCAAAATAGCAGCGTCTATTGCACATAATCGATATCCCATATAGGTTTTATAGCTACCCTGTTCGTAAAACCAATCCGCTATCATATTGAATAAATACATAAATGCTTCAGGTTTAATCTTCTTCCTTGCCGCAGTAAAACCTTGCTTGCTTATTGCCACCTTCTCCTTATCAATCACTTCGAAGAAGTTATCCAACTCATATTGAAGGCTTTTCCTAACGAAATTTAACATAAACAGAATCGTAGTCTTAAAACTTAACTTATTTTTCCCCACACGAGTAAAATAACCCGGTTTAGCCCTTGCTTCACACATGAAAATAAAATCATCCAACACTTCCTGAGTTAATTTAACTGCTTCTAAAAACCTACTTTTTCGCAAAAAATCACCACTTAATCGAAAGATATACCTAGTAATTGGTATTCAAATCGATTATTGTGGTGATTTTAAAAGTCAAGAGAACATAAGATTTTATTTATTTTACCTTTACATTTTTTGTAAACTTAAGTTAATGACATTGGGGTCAGACCCCCACCAACTAAACTCCTAGGCTGACGGCAGGTTTGTAAGTTGCAGGATCGATTTGAATGGCTTCAGAAACAGTTAAGCTGTCGGCTTGCTCGTAAAGTGAATACCAGAGCATGAAGGATAAGACGGTCCAAAGCTTCCGACTGTTATCTGTTTTCATGCTCGCATGGTCTTCGAGCAATGCTAATACTTCAGAGCGGTTGAAAATTTGGTCTGTTGTAGCACTATACTTGATTACGTCCTTGGCCCAATCATAAAGCTCATTTCGTAGCCAATGCCGAATTGGAACTGGGAAACCAAGTTTTTTACGGTATAACACAGAGTCTGGAACAAGCCCCTTAACGGCTTCTCGTAATACATATTTCGTTGTACCATGTGAAATCTTCATATGGTCAGGGATTTGTCTTGCCACATCAAAAACCTCTTTATCTAAAAATGGAACACGCAGCTCTAAGGAATGGGCCATTGTCATGCGATCCGCTTTCACTAGGATATCCCCAGGAAGCCATGTGTGTAGGTCGATGTATTGCATTTTGGAGGTTTCATTATACTGTTTTGAATCCTGGTACAGTGATTTTGTCACCTCAGTAAAAGCCCCGTTCGGTCTATAATTGGATAGGATCCGCTTCTTTTCTTGTTCTGAAAACATATAAGCATTCCCGATATAACGCTCTGACAAAGGTGTCGTTCCTCTTAAAATATAGCTTCTTCCTTTTACTCCATTTGGCAAAGTTAACGCAAGTCTGTTCATCATAACCTTGAGCCACTTTGGTAACCTCTCAAACCAACTTAAAGCAAGCGGTTCTCGGTAGATGTTATAACCGCCAAAAAGTTCGTCTGCACCTTCTCCTGAAAGCACGACTTTTACGTGTTTACTTGCTTCTTTGGCGACGAAGTAGAGGGGAACAGCAGCAGGGTCTGCCACTGGATCATCCATATGCCAAATAATATTTTTAAGCTCACCGACGAACTCTTCTGGAGTAATTAACTTATGAATATTTTCCACACCTAATTTTTCAGCCGTTTCTTTCGCAATGTCTACTTCGCTAAAACCTTCAGTTTCAAAGCCAACAGTAAACGTTTTAAGATTAGGGTTATGTTCTTTTGCTAGGGCGACAATGGTCGTAGAGTCAATTCCACTAGATAGAAATGCTCCAACCGGAACATCGCTGCGCATATGTTTGGCAACTGAATCTTCGAGAGCCATTCTGATTTTTGTTGTAAACTCTGAAAAATTCAAATCGAGTGGTGCGAACGATTTTTTATAATAGCTCGAGGTCACTGCCTTTTCATTCTGCTTTTTTATTAAAAAATGACCTGGGCTTAATTTATGGATATCTTTGGATAAACACCGAGGCTCTGGCACGTATTGGTAGGTCAAATAGTGCTGGATATTTTCCTGAGATAGTTCATGATGTTCGGTCAATATTTTTATTGATTTTTGTTCGGACGCAAAGAAAAGTCGTTCCTCTGTTTCAAAAAAGTAAAACGGTTTGATCCCAAAAGAATCACGAGCAGCGAATAAGGTTTCAGTTTCTGTATCCCAAATCGCAAAAGCGAACATTCCCCTTAGCTCATGTACACACTCCGTACCTTTGTGAGCATACAATGCCAGGATTACTTCCGTATCTGACATCGTTTGGAAGCTGTAGCCAATCTCAGTTAGTTCCTTCCGTAATTCCACATGGTTATAGATCTCCCCATTAAAAATAATATGATATCTATTTAGATAGGAGAGAGGCTGATTTCCATGCTCCAAATCAATAATACTTAATCGTTTAAAGCCAAACTCGACGCTAGTGTCCTTGTATTCACCAGTAGCATCTGGTCCTCTATGATTAATCGCCTGTAATGCCTCATCCCACATAACCGAGTTGATTTTATCAACATTTTCATTTCTTAAGATTCCAACGAAACCGCACATTTTTTTTCCTCCTATACTAACAGTTACCGTAGTTTTTTGTTGATCAAAACTGTTTCTACACTAACTACCTGAGTAATGCAGAAAAAGTTTTCAGGAGGTGAAAATATTTTTTAGTGGGGTCTGACCCCAGTCAGTTAAAGGAGTAAAGCGTTAATACGGTGGGGGTCAGACCCCTATGATACCAATGATAAAGAAAATTCGGGGAACTCTTTGACCATCTTTAGCTATTTTTAATTAAACGTTTGATTAATTTTGTATGTATTCATAGTTAAGCGGATCTATTATCGAGCTTTTTTGTGAAGTAGGCGTTCTTAAACTTATTCAGCATTCTAAAAAGAACAATCAGGATACCAAGAAGAAGAACAGAAGTGAAGCTTCCGGCCGTATTGATATAAACATCCAAAATTCTACCGCTGCGACTGACTAAGAAGTGTTGGTGTACTTCATCAATGAGTCCAATGATGCTAGCGGAACCAAAAGCAAGTAGCCCACGGAGCAAGAATTTTTGAATAGGTATCAGAAGTAGATAAATTACTGTTGCGAGGAACCCGTAGGCTACAAAGTGCCCGAGTTTTCGCATTTGAAAGTAGGAAGAATTATCTTTTAATGAATATACATCATAGAAAGAGCTAGTAGAGTCAAGGAAAAAAAGCATGGAAGCCTCTTCTTCATATAACGATCGAATAGGCGCGCCGTCCAATTGCGCCATTAAACTAAAAGTAATAATTAAAAGAGAGAATACAATAATTAGTGGAAGTACGTACCGCATTTTGCCCTCCTTTTCTAGTACCCTAGCTTAGACAATGAATGCAGTTTTTATTCTCTGGTTTTAGCATAGCTACTTCCAGATGACCTTCTAACTAACGATGGATTTATGCCCAGTTTGTTTTAAATAAGTAAAGAGAGGGTGTACGAGCTCATACTCACTTGGCCTCCTTACAAGTCATTCATTCATTTCCCAGAGTTACCCTATCATTTCCCGGCATTATTCTATCAAAAACTGAAGTTATACAATCAAACCGTCACATTATTCAATCATTTGTCACAAACTCCAATACAAAGGTAGGTCCGCAAATCACTAGAGGCTGCCCGAACTGGACAGCCTCTTCACCTATTATTAAATTTAATTAAACGTTTGATTAATTTTGCAGATAAGCATTCCCCTAGACGAAAACTCTGAAGATTATTTAATCGATCTTGAGTTACCCCAGATGATATCAACTTCTCCCATGTAGTAACCCAACTTTTTTAGGTTATTTTGTATTTTTTCGACTTCCTTCACATCGGGTTTCGGTGCTACTGGAGTGACAGGCTTTTGTTGCTCGGTTGGCTCTTGCTTGGGCGGTTCTGGTGTGGTCGGCTTTGGTTCTTCTTGCTTTGGTGGTGGTGCACCAACTGCAACCTTTTTCGGTGGATTACGTAACGCTCTTATTGTTTGGCCACCAATGATTCCATCAACAAGTAAACCGTGCTCATGTTGAAATGTTCGAACTGCGAGTTCAGTTTTTTCATTGAAACTACCATTAATTTCCCCAGGGTCATAACCTAGTATTTTTAAAGTGTTTTGCAAATCCTTGACTTGATCGCCTTTTGAACCTAGTTGCAGGACGGTACCTTTGTTGATGGTTGGTGCAGAACCTTTTGTTGAAGCGGTAATTTTATGGCCGTTTGCAAGGGCGATATTGTCAAAGGAACTGCTAGAATTGACAATCACAACAGGTGTATCAATTGCAACTTGGTCAAAAAGCCAGATGACTTCGTCGTTATGCATTCGAACGCAGCCTAAGCTAACATAACCACCGATCGAAGCTGGATTCGCATTTCCGTGAATGGCATAGGTAGTCCCCCAGGTTCCACGTGCATTTAGTCCCAGCCAACGAGCTCCAAGTGGATTTTTCGGGTCTCCACCTGGAATATTGTCTTTGTAATAAGGTCGCTCGACAATCTTATTAACAATCTTGAAATTTCCTTCAGGTGTTAGTGACGCACTTTTTCCCGTTCCAACGCTAAAAATGCGATTGAGTTTATTATTTTCATAGTATGCCAGCTCATTACTGGCCTTATTAATAATAATTAGTTGCCCAGATGATGCGTTTGTTGGTTGAGGCAACCAAAATGAAAAAAAGAAACAAATGATAATTGAAAAGATTACTAGCTTTTTCATAATAAAACCCTCCTCGATGATGAAACCTCTATGTGTTGTTGGAAACAGCATTATCTGAAAAGTTAGGATGGAATAATTGCGTTTATTTTGCCGTGCTGTTTTCGTTCTCTACACCATTAGACGCCAATATTTGGTAATTGTTACATGTCTTATTGAAATAATCATGAAACCGCAAAACAAGTCATATGATCATAATGAGTAGCTTAGTGGTGGGGGGATTTTTATGAAGACGGTGGAGTATAGTGTGATCATCAACAAACCAATTACTGAAGTTTTTGCTTATATTGAAAACCTTGAGAACAGACCGAAGTGGGAACAAGGTGTAGTCGAAGTGAAGGTCGTGTCTGGTAACTATACTGAGCCTGGTTCAGTGATTCAAATTACAAATCAAATGTTGGGTAAAAAAATGGAGACGGTTGCTGAAGTCGTTGACTATGAGAAAAATAAACATGTCATTTGTCGGGCTGAAAAACCGTTTCAACATGAGATTGCCAATGTCTATGAGGATCTAGGTGGCAAAACAAAGTTTACGAGACGAGCAACGGCAAATGTTGAAACTCAGGGCGGGGTTACAAAGCTTACTTCAACTCTTTTGGTAAAAAGGGTGGAGAAGGCTTTTCAAAAAACAGTTGAGAATGCTAAAAAGCAATTAGAAAACAGCTAAGCAAGAAAGAGTTGAGCAAATATTGCTCGACTTTTTTGTTTTCGACTATTCGTATGTTAATAAAAATTTTGAAGATTAATAGCAATTTTTGTATTATAATGAAATTTATAGATAATCACAGTTAGGTGGGAATTAAATTGAGAAAAATATTACTCATAATTAGTTTTATATTCCTTTCTACGTTCTTCTTTTCGTACTATGCGTCAAGTGAAGAAAATACAGAAGATCCAATTGAAAATCCAGAAGATGAAAATGAGGGTGAACCGGAACAGCCAGAACAACCAGAACCGGAACCGGAGCCTGAAGCACCACCGAAAGAAAAAGAGAAAAAAACACCACCAATAGTAGAGCCTGAAAAGGTTGAAAAAAAGATAAATGATAAGCAAGAAACACCAAAAGAACAACAAAACTCAGAAGAGACTACAACTCCAGAGAAGAAGATTCAAAGAAAAGTTGAAGAGGTAACAAATATTGTTATACCTATCCCTCAACAAGAGTCAACTGAACAGCAGGTAATCGAGGAGGAACTTATTGATTACGTATTATCTACATTTAGCAAGGATGGCGGAAATTATGTAACATCGTTTGATACCTATATTTTACGAAATATCCTCTCAATTTTTTTGTATAATGAACCGGACCAGGCTTCTTTAGCTAGATATTCTGATAATCCTTTTTTTGATCTAGCAATAAAACTTACTCATGTGCAGGTGGAAGAGTTGCAACAATTTTTCAAGAGCGAGCATATTGAATTACACCAGGACTATGAAATTCTTGTATTAAAATTGGAGGAATTCTTGTTACATAGAGATGAGGCTCTTTCTGTTCAAGATATTGAGATTACTACTGTTGTCGATAAAGTGGAGGAAGAGCAAGTAGATGAGTTAGTAGAGAGTGAAGATACACCTAAAGAACATTTTACAGCTGTAATAGCTCAATTTTTCAGGTGGCTGGGCTCCTTTTTCTCTAAATAAAGAAATTGGCAGGTGAGAAAATGAAAAAGGTAATGATTGTCTTGTGTATTTTTATAGCGATATTTACGATTATTGCGAGTAAACACTTTTACGATCATAGAGTAAAAACAACTGCTTTAGCTGCAAAAGAGGTATTAACAGAACATGCTCAAATTGAAGAGTTAGAAAATGAACGTGCAAGGCAACGGTTATTAACTAAAAATATGGATACAAACCTAGCGAACATAGTATACCAAGCTATTGAAAACAATGATAAAGTTAACATAGTTATTGTTTCTAGTGAATTCCAAATAGCAACCCGTTGGTATGATATTTTTGAAAGTGAATTACATACCCATTATAGAGATGATTTATTTAATTTAACAGTGGTTGAGTATAATGATAAAAGTTCGTATCAGTTTGTTCATGAGCAACATTATAATATTATTTTAGAAAAAGAACCGGATGTACTTATTATTGATGCATTTTTATTAAACGATAATGGGATTTATCTAATCGAAGACACTCTTACAAATTTAGATAGTATCATTAACGAGATTAAGAATAATTCTGATGATCTAGTAGTGATTGTCCAACCGCCACATCCTATGTATGATGAAGGTTATTACCTAGCTCAGGTAGAGAAGTTAGAAGCTCATGTAAGTGAAAAGGGGTATTTATATTTTGATCATTGGTCGAATTGGCCGGAATTTGGATACTTAACCGATAATCAACCTAACCTGGACGGACATAAGCATTGGTCCGAATTTATAACCAATTATTTCATAGCTAATAAAAAAGGGAACTAGGACTAAAGTCTGTGTTCTCTTTTTTGTATTTATAGAGGGGAAAAAATCTCTAGATTGAATTTGCTATAATGCTTGTATATATTGATATATCAGTATTTATTAACGGTTTCAATAGTAATAAATTATTTATTATATGAATGTATTTAAATATAATTATAGTGAAAAATGATAAAATGTAGGTGATCTTAAACTGGAAATCTTTTAAAACAACCATACTTTTAGCCCTAGGCCATATTAAACTGAAAAAGTAAAATTATAGTAGACTAAGAATTAAGAAGGAGTAGTAATAATGCTATTAAATTTTTTGCAAAGAAAAAGTACTTTAAAAAAGGAGAAGCACGTCATCTGTCCAACTTGCAATGGGAAATCAGAAATAGAATTATGGGACAAACAAACGAAAGCATTTCTTGGTGATGACATTCCGAGCATAAAAGCCTCGCCAAAGACAACAACAATTCCATATCAATGTCCCAAATGCTTTACAGGCCATTTATCGAAGAGTGTGAAAATCGTTTAATGTTAGCTGAAAATGGGATGTTACTTTGCTTGTTTTAAGTTTTTTATTGTATGTTAATCATTAAAAAGGAAGATGGTCGATAAAATGACTGCCTTCCTTTTGCTATTTTTGTCGATTAATGGTAGTTGTTTCAGGTTTTTTATTATATAATTGTTAATAATGCTTTTTAGGGAAGAGGTTATTTTGAAAAATATAGTTAGGAAAGCATACTATTGGCTCCCGCCAATCATTTGGGCAATCGTCATTTTTGTTGCGTCATCACAGCCGTATGAACAGCAAGATCTGCGCCCAACAATACTTGAAAATATTGATTTAGAATTCGTCGAGCAAATCGCAGGCGATGTTAGCATTACATATGCGGGATCTGAGGTAAGTATCGAAACACGAGGGGTCGCAGGCTTTATTGAATTTTTCATCCGAAAAGGAGCCCATTTCTTTGTGTACCTTGTCTTAGGGTTTCTAGTTTATCGGTTATTTCACTATATAAATATTAGAAGGTACAAGTTCATTTTCAGCCTTTTAATTGTTGTTTTATATGCTATTTCAGATGAAGTTCATCAATATTTAACCCCAAACCGCACCGCTCTTGTAGAAGACGTGATTTTAGACAGTATTGGTGGTTTAGTAGGAGTTTTATTGGCTCAATTTATTTTTAGTAGAAAAGTTAGGAGATTGTGATGAAAAAAATTATTCTTATGGTCTTGCTGATGGTTCTTTTGGGAACTGGACTTTTGTTCGGAAAGATCGAGTACGATAATAAGTTAAAATTGACTGCAGAGAATGCACATGCAGAGCTTGAACTGTATAACGCTAAGCTTGCAGAAGAAAAAAGGCAAGCAGAGGAGAATGAAAGGCAACGTATTGAAAAGCTAGTAAGCAATCTACAAGCTCCATTAAAAGAGAAAATATTGAATGCACTAGCGGAACAAAAACCATTAAAAGTTGTTGCTATGGGCTCCCGCGCTCTAACAGGTGTCGAAGGAAGTGTGCCGTGGCCTGAACTGCTTCAAGACCTGGTAAATGATACGTACGGTCAAAAGCTATTTGAAGTAACGACATTAGCTTATGGAACGAAAAATACCTTTGATATTGTTCGAAATAATCATCATTTAGAAGTGGCCGAGCTACAACCCGATATATTCATTTTAGAGCCATTCATATGGAATGATAACGGCTATGCGAGAATAGAAGATACACTCTATCATATTGATGTAATCGTTCGGGCTGCAGCACGAGATAATGAGGATCTCAGTATCTTCATTCAGCCATCAAACCCAATTTACGGTTCAACCTTTTTTCAACAACAGGTTGAGCGTGTGAAGGAGCATAGCTTAACGAATCGACTAGCCTTCATCGACCATTGGGAGGCTTGGCCAGATCCGACAGAAGAACAACTAAAAGACCTTTTAGTGGAAGAGGACACGGTTCCTAATCAAGAAGGACATAGTCTATGGGCAAAATACCTCTTAAAAACTTTCGCTAATGAATAACAGCCAAAAAACGCTTCCATAGCGTTTTTTTTTGATTAGAAAGTGTAACCGTTTTTAGTAATTATTGTCTAGCTTCAGCGAGGTTGCTGCCTGAATGCGCTTCTAGCTACCTTGCTCGTCGCAAAGCAGAGAAGTAACCCGAGGAAGTTCCTTGGCTACCCAAAGAAAAAGCACACTTCGCTTTTTCCAGGGCGATTGCGCTTTTCTCATTTGCCTATTTTTACTAGAATTAGGTACGAGTAATACCGAAAATGTAATAGTTGAATAAGATAACTAGAGCGATGCCACTATTGATAAATAAAGGGAGGAATTTTGTTAATGGCAAAAATAGAAGACATCAGAGATCAAACTCCGAAAAGATCGTCTACTAGATCCGTGTCATCGATAACCCAGATTGCGAGACATCATTCGGCAACTCAGTCTGGTGACTTTTGGACATTTTGGAATGGACGATGGAAGGATTTAGGGTGGTCGACTGGTGGGTACCATGAAATTATTTTACCCGATGGTACGGTTCAGCTTTGTTATGATGCCAATGTAGTAACAAACGGCGTTGGTGGCCACAATACTTCCATCTATAACATTTGTCTAGTTGGCCAAGGTTCATTTACGGATGCTCAGGAAAGTGCGTGGAGAGAGCGGGCTCAGTACAATTTGGAAAGATTTAATATATCAGTGGATGATGTACTTGGCCATAACGAATTCTCAGGTCAGTCAACAGGATGTCCAGGTACAGATATGGATAGAGTTCGAGCTGAATTAGCTGGTTCAGGTAGTGGTGGCGGTCAGTCGGGGTCTGAGCGGACGCTGCGGTTAAGAAGCTCTTATATGAGAGGGGACGACGTAGAGAAGGTCCAACGTGCCGTGGGGGTAACTGTTGACGGAATTTTTGGACCACAAACGGAGCAGGGCGTTCGCAGTTTTCAGCAAAAGCATAGTTTAACCGTGGATGGAATTGTCGGACCAAACACATGGGCTGTGATAAATAATAGCTCTTCGAGTCCAGAGTATTCGAGACTTCTACGCTTACAATCTCCATATATGCGCGGGGAAGATGTGAGACAGGTTCAACAAAGACTCGGCGTTACAACAGATGGAATTTACGGACTAATCACTGAACGCGCCGTCCGCAACTTTCAGCAAGAACAAGGAATTACAGTCGATGGAATTGTCGGTCCCGTAACCTGGGAAAGACTATTTTAGTCTTAAAAAGTATACGAATTAGCAGTTTCGTATACTTTTTTTATGAAAGATTTATGATGTTTATATAGAAGAATTTTTTTGTGGAGGAAAAGAATGCTCAAAAAAATATTTGGTTTTAAAAATTTATTAGACAGTATTACTTTGGAAAACATTCAAAACAAGTTGTGTGAAATGGGTTTTAATCAGAAGTTTGTTGAAGAAATAATGAATACTTTAGAAGAGAGAAGTAACATTGGTAATAAAAAGTTTCAAGAATGGTTTTACAAATTAAATTACAGATTACCAGAAGAATTTAAAGATGAAGTGTTTGCTATAAAGTTATATGACAACCATAGGCTTTTAATCGAAGGAGAAGTCAAAAAGCTAGAAAAAGAAATGAACTTGTCTTGGGAAAAACAAGCAGAAGACTTAATAGATAGTCACGAAAAAGCAAGAAAAGTACAGTTAGTCATTAGACATAGGCTCTCAGATATTGCTTTAGACTTATTAAGTTAACAAGACACCGCTCAGATTTTATCCTGAGCGGTGCTTTCATTTTTTGTCCAATGTGATAAAAGAGAGTGGTTGTATCTGTAGGTCACTTTTTCTGAAGTCAAACAAACTGTACAAGGAATGCATTGGAATAAAGATTTTTCGATTGTTTACTTGAACGTCTTTAACCATTGGAAACATAAGTTGCTTAATTGATTTAGTTAGTTTTGCTGTTTCATTTAGTTGTTGAAAGATTTCTTCGACTTGTTCTTCTGGGATATAAAATTGATTGTTATACAGCAGTAGTGGCTGTTTCGAAATAACTTTTTTATTGCCAAAGGTCATTGTTGCAGGATGGTACGATACATGAATCGTTTGTTTATTCTTCTCATTGTAGCGTTCTCTTTCAGCAAAAGCTCTTTCAAAGAGTATCTCTGTATCTAGGTACCGCTCAGTTGGCCGACCTCTTAAAATGACTGCAACATAATCATAGCCAGCTTTACTTGCATAGCTAACTAGCGTATATCTTGCAGGAGTTGTGAAGCCAGTTTTGCCACCAGTAATTTCAGGGTTATAAAAAAGACTATTTTCTCTAATGTGTTGATTAGTCGAACGCCAATTCCGGATGACAGTTTCTCCTTCTTCGTTGCTAAAGGTGGCTCTGTATCTAGCTGTACTAATTAGCGGAATGTAATGTTTAAGTTTAGCAGCTTCAAAGCCTATTTTTGCTAGGTCTTCAGCTGTCGTATATTGTTCTGGGTTATGGTAGCCATGGGGATTTGTAAATTGTGTGTTGCTTGCCCCAAGCTGACTGGCCTTTTCATTCATCATCTCAACAAAGGCTTGTTCTGAGCCTGCAATATGAATGGCAATCGCAACTGCCGCATCATTTCCTGATGGGATCATCATCCCGTACAAAAGTTGTTCAAGTGTCATGACGTCACCTGGCTTGATGTGGGCCCTTGAACTATCATAGGGAATATTCAAAACGTCCTCAGATACAACCACAATGTCGTCTAGGTTGCCGTATTCTAAGGCAAGTAAGGCAGTCATAATTTTAGTTGTACTAGCTGGGTATAAGGTTTCCCTGCTATTTTTTGAAAATAACACATTCCCCGTATTGGATTCGATGAGAATAGCTGCATCGGCATCAACGGTTTCCTTAAACGTCAGCGCAGGTTTTTTTTGCTCATTCACGAATAAGTGATCAAGAGCGTAGGCATGATAATGGTCGCCGAACAGCGGCTGAACTTTTATGGAAATATCCTGCGGGTCAACTATTGAAAGACTACCATTAAACGTATTGACAATTTCTGAGAGAGGATAGTAGCTCTTGCCCTGAAACGTAAACATAGAGTGAGAGGCAGTTGTTTCATTATGATCGTTTTTAATTGAAAAGGGATATAATTCTACATCAATAGTCTTTGTTTGGGGACCTTGTCCAAAGGCAGTACCAGCTGTAACAATCATATACAGAAAAAAGAAAGTGGCTAAACCGTTAGTAATAAATCGAGTCACATCTGCACCTCCTCATAAATAGCTCTTTTAATAGTTTAATATGAATCAAGAGGATTTGGTAGAACTTATTTTTGGTTGGATTGGGGGTCTTGGATTGGGGGGCTTGGATTGGGGGTCTGACCCCCAGTTGTTTAAAGCGTTAATAGGTTGGGGGTCAGACCCCCATTGGTTTAAAGCATTAATAGGTTGGGGGTCAGACCCACTAGCGTTGCATGATAGTATATTAATTAAATAAATGATAAATTTTAACAATATGTTTTTAGGACGAAATGAAAAAAGGAGAATGGGGTATTAAATTGACCTCGTTCCCTTTTTTTACATATAATATTAATTCTTTATTTTTTCTTTAACCATGGCGACTGTTCCAAAGCTGGGCATAACCTTCGGTAATGGAATAGGTACTTTTTGTCTTCCTTTTGACTTTCTTTTCTTTTTTCGATGCAGCTCTTTATAAAAAGAACTGACTGTGTGAAAAAGGAAGGTTTGTAAAAGGCGAAAGAATTCCCATGGCGTTTTTGTTGATCCAGACTGAAGCTTTATAATTAGAGATAATCCAAATGCGATTAGAGCAAGAAACATCTGATTCCAAATACCTTGTGGTTTCGTACTCCAGATTTTTGTTAGTTTCAGATGCTGTTTAATCCACTTAAAGAATAATTCGATAATCCAACGATTACGGTAAATTTCCATTACTTGTAGGTCTGTTAGATCAAATCTTGTTGTTAAAATCCTATAAGACCTACCTTTCTCATCTAAAAATTCAATATACCTTATCGGTATTTCAGATAAACCATATAAAACTTTTGCATCATGAATGACAGACGGATGAGTTGGCTTAAATTCCTGTAATGTATATAATCTAAGATTCTTTTTTATACGAACGACAAAGGAAATCTCTCTTTTCTGCCAGTCCATTAAGTTCTTTTTTGATGGATAAGCTCGATCCATTACATAGGTGGTATCATTTTCTTCAATTAGCGCATCAGAACTTTCAGAGTCACTTACTGTACCTGTCGAAGGCAGGATTTTGTCTGGAAAAGCCACGTTTGGAGAAACAACAGATAGCCTAGTGTGCATTTTGACTGCGTTATAATCTTTCGATATGTATGCCCAATCGCATAAACGTTCAGGTAACTTGATTTCAGTTGAATCAACAATGCTCAATTTCCCAATACCACTTGGTAGCCCTTTGCATGTGTCAGTTAATTGTTTAATTTTTTGAACCACTTTGGCGAATATTTTTTGAACCCATTCTGTCGGCAGATCATTAATACGTCGGCTTAGCTGAGATCCGCTAATATCCTTAATATCTAATTCCTTACACAATTTTGGGTAAGCTCTTAACTTTTCTTCCATATGGGCATATGAACTCCATTTATCTAACTGTGCTGATACGAAAATTCTCAATAAAGATTTTGTAGAAAGCTTATAGTTTCCGTAATCTATCAAGGGGCAATCAAAATCCTCAGTTGGCAGTAGTGATAAGCATTGACAAATGAGCATTTCCCGTCCTATACTTTTATTATTCATTAGGAACTCCTTTGTAGTAGACTTGTTTTGTTTTAGGGAACGAAACAAGGACTCATCTTCTACAATAGGAGTTTTTTTTATGTCTGTAAATACTAATATTTGAAAATTTGAGAGGTTTTTCAAGTCATGCAATGCTAGTGGGTCAGACCCCCAGTGGTTTAAAGCATTAAAATGGAGTGGGTGCTCCATGTATAAGCTAACTTATTGGTGAAAGTGAACTTTCATGGAAGTCTACCCGTTAAAAATTGTTCAATTCTACCAAATAAAAAAACCAGCAAGTTTTGCTGGTTAAAAAACGCAATATTCTTTTACAAATGATGAAGCCATAAAGAGATAAAAACACCGATTGATGTGACAAATCCAACAGTTGGTCCGCCTTCTTTATAAGCCTCTGGCATCATCGTAGAGGCAATCATCGCGATGATCGCTCCCCCAGCAAAGCAACTAACAATCGCCTTTATACTATTTGATGCATCATCTAGCAATGTAGCACCTGCAAGCGCGCATAATGCTGAGAAAAAGACAACCAAGAGCCACATTATCAGTATTTTCTTTTTGGAAAATCCACTTTTTTGCAGACCGACACTACTCGAAAGACCTTCCGGAATATTACTTATAAAAACAGAAACAACTAACGCTAAACTAACAGAGCTACCACCAATTAAACTCATTCCAATCATCGCAGATTCAGGTAATGTGTCCATGACACTTCCAATAAAAATCCCCATCCCGGAAGTTTTTCCGTCATTTGTTTGTTCTGTATCTTTAACAGTACGTTCTACCTCTTTTCTTTGATGGCCTCCTTTATGGGAGATGAGATAATCCAAAAGTGTAAATACCAAGGCACCTCCTAAAAAACCGATAGCAACCTCTGTAAATCCACTAATTTCTAAAGACTCTTCTAATAACTCATAAGTCGTGGCTCCAATTAACGCTCCAGTACCTAAGGCCATAATGTAACCAATTATTCTTTTTGGTATTGAAAACTTAAGAGCTAAAACTGCTCCAAATAGTGTAGCTGAAGCAGCTAGAGTTCCCCAAAACAGGGCGTTCCACATGTGGAAAAAGCCTCCTAAATTTAGAATGATTTAATGTAAAATTTCATAGTCGCAGCTAGGAAAAGAAAAAGCCTCAATAAAAAAATAAATCAAAACATATCACACATAGCTTCTGAAATTTCCACTAAAATATACTGCTTATTTATCTTTTGGGGTCTACCCTGTAAATAGTTAAACTTCGAAAGTTCACTTTCTCTTATCAAGTTCAGGTAGCGCAAAATAGATTTACATTCTTAATGGTAAAAGTGAACTTTCATTGGGGTCTGACCCCCATTCAGCTAAAGTGTAAAGCTTTAAAGGGGGGAAGGATTAAATAACATGAGAATAAATCAAACGTTTAGTTGCTTTTAGGAAATATCTAGACCTTCCAAAGCCCTTTCATAATTGCCTTTTGGTTATTCACAGTTTGGTCACCGTTTCACAACTATTTGTTCACAGGTAGGTCAGTCACAACTGCACTAAGCGTTATATACTAACAGTGAAGGTAGTTAGTGGTCACTAACCAACACGATCCGAGATCATACGGATAAACACTGTAGCAAACCAACGATCACCCACTATCAAAAAAAACTAAAACAATGAGGAGATGATCGGTTATGGTCATGAATTTTTTAAGAAACAACAAAATTGCAGCAGGTTTATTAGCAGTATTACGTGTATATCTTGGATGGAGCTGGCTATCAGCAGGTTGGGGTAAAGTGACAGGTGAGCCATTCAATGCAGGGGGTTATTTAAATGGTGCGGTTAACAATCCAGTCGTGAGTCATGGAGAAGTAGTTTATCCAACTTATCTTGCATTCTTAGAAAAATTTGCACTTCCAAACGCGGAACTATTTAGCATCATGGTTGCTTGGGGAGAAGTACTTGTAGGTCTTGGACTAATTCTTGGAGTATTAACAACTTACGCAGCATTCTTCGGTGTAGTCATGAATTTCTCATTCATGTTTGCAGGAACTATATCTTCAAATCCATGGATGGTATTACTTTCAATCTTCATCTTATTCGCAGGCTACAACGCTGGCCGTTTCGGTGGCGACCGTTGGGTGATGCCATATCTAAAAAATATGATTTCTAAAAATAAAGGCAGCATAAGCAAAAACACCGCAGCATAAATGTGTCAATTGGGGTCTGACCCCCATTCATTTAAAGTGTTAAAGAGCGAGCTCAAATGAGCTCGTTTTTTAATGCTTACAATAGATACTTCGAGTAATCAATAACTCCGATCTTACCAGGATCTTGATCCCTTAGGGTATTGTTCTTCACAGATTGTTCACTGTTTCACAATTAAGTGTTCACAGATGGGACAGTCAGACATGTTGAGCTCATTATATACTATAAGTGAAGATAGTTAGTGATCACAAACACACTCTAATCGAACTATTCGATTAAAACGGTTTTATTTTCTTACCTCCGATCACCTACTATCAATTCAAAAACTAAAAGATGAGGAGATGATCGGTTATGGTCATGAATTTCTTAAGAAACAACAAAATAGCAGCAGGTTTATTAGCAGTATTACGTGTATATCTTGGATGGAGCTGGCTATCAGCAGGATGGGGAAAAGTAACAGGTGAGCCATTCAATGCAGGTGGCTATCTAAACGGAGCGGTTAATAATCCAGTCGTGAGTCATGGAGAAGTAGTTTACCCAACTTATCTTGCATTCTTAGAAAAATTTGCACTTCCAAACGCGGAACTATTTAGCATCATGGTTGCTTGGGGAGAAGTACTTGTAGGCCTTGGACTAATTCTAGGAGTATTAACAACTTACGCAGCATTCTTTGGTGTAGTCATGAATTTCTCATTCATGTTTGCAGGAACTATCTCTTCAAATCCATGGATGGTATTACTTTCAATCTTCATCTTATTCGCAGGCTACAATGCAGGTCGTTTCGGTGGCGACCGTTGGGTGATGCCATATCTAAAGAATATGATTTCTAAAAATAAAGGCAGCGTAAGTAAAAACGCCGCAGCATAAATGTGTCAAAAGGGGTCTGACCCCCAGTCATTTAAAGCGTTAAAGTTATTGAAGTTAATATAGCCAAAATGTGTTTATGGAAAACGCTCATTGGAAATCGATTTCATCAGTTTTTTCAGCTAGCCCCCCTAAAAAAAGAGCACTAGTACGTATGGATAATGAGGATGTTTTGTTCCGAAGGTAGGTGCGTATTTTGTATTGTCATAAATGTGGGACAAGTATACATGAAGGTAGTCATTTTTGTAGTCATTGTGGGTCAAAATTAAACATAGAAAATCTGTCTGGGGCAAGCACGGAAAATTGCTCAAAAAGCTCATTTGGTTACTCCCGGCTGTTACATTTCTTTTGGTTATTGCAGTGATTTCAAGTTTTTATATCTATGAAACAAATATAAATAATGATGTCGAGGCCTTGGTGAAAAACGGTGAAGTAAAGGCTCTTGAAGGAGACCTGATAGGTGCAAAAAATAACTTTGAGCAAGCTTTGCAGAAACGGCCGAATCATTTAGCGGCAGTTTTTAATCTTGAAGTAATTGAACGAGGCCTACATTATGAGGAGCAAATAGAAACTGCTGCAGACATAAGTGAAAAACAGCAGTTTGAGGAACGATTACAGGTTTTAGAAGAACTAGAGAAAGAGTTAGGGAAGGAAGAAGGGGCTTTTTTTGAACAATTTAAAGAAAAGCTTACGCTCAATTCGGCCAAGTTAATTCTAGGCAGTGTCGACCAAAGGAGCTCTCAGCAAGCCCTAGAGGATTTAGCAGGACTAATAGATAAACTTAGTGGTTTTTCGAGTGAGGCATCTATGAACATGGTCGACCTTCTAAAAGGCGAAGTCATTGACTTAGCAATCAACCTTGGTGAAAAATACATGCAAAAAAATCAGTTCACAGAGGCTGAGGTTGAATTTGATCGCGGTCTATTTTATGATCCAACAAATGAAAAGCTTCTGGAGTATAAAGAAAACGTCAAAAAAGACCGCACCGCTTACGAACAAGAAGAGCAAAAACGTCTTGAAAAAGCAAGGGCGAGGGCAGCAGAGGAAGATAATTTTAACTGGACAAAAGCAATAAAGCCGTTAACGGTTGAATTTAATTATGATGAGGCCAATGGTGAGCTGCACGTTTGGGGCGAAGTGAAAAATATTGGTACTAGGCCCATTAGTGAAATAGATATTCACTATACAATTTTTAATGAAGACGGCAATGGCCTTAAATCTAGCTGGGCGGAGGTGGCTCCAGTTTTATTATTGCCAAATGAGATAGGTTTTTTTGAGGAAACTCTATTAATCTCTGAAACTGTCGATCATGTGGAGATTGTTGAGAAATACTGGTCGGTCCAATAAGGAGGGGAAGCGATGACTAATCGCCGTAGGATTCCAATTTTACTAACAATATTCATCTTATTTGGTGCGATCACTGGATTTCGTTATTTAGACCAATTTTTTGAAAAATATAGTGGCAACGGCATATCCGCTTTAGCACCAATTAAGCATAGTGAAAGGGTAGAAGTGGCGGGAACGATTATTAACGAGAGTAGTATCGATTTAAAAGAAGTCATTCGTAAAAACCAGCCAAACGTTGTTCAAATTGAGCGAGAGGATGGTGAACTAGGTTCAGGTTTTCTTTACAATGATAAGGGCGACATTATTACCAATGCCCACATTGTGGAGGGTGCTTCAACTGTCCTTGTTCGCATGCCTGATACCCAAACGTATTACGGAACGGTTATTGGTGTTGGTGAAGTCATTGATGTTGCGGTTGTTCGTGTTCCAGAGCTTGAGACTTTCGAACCTATGAATATTGCTTTTGAATATCAGGGAGAAGTCGGTGATGGGGTGGTTGCTATGGGCAGCCCCCGTGGCTTTCAAAACACGGTCACTACAGGGATTATTAGTGCCACCAATCGAGACTTCGCTTTACCACCCTACCAATTTGATAAAGTCTATCAAATCTCTGCACCGATTGCCCCTGGGAGTAGTGGAGGTCCATTACTGCTAGCGGCAACTGGAGAGGTCATTGGCATAAATTCCGCAGCATACCAAGGGGAGGTCATCGGTTTTTCGATACCAATTAAAAATATTTGGTCTCTTGTAACTGCATGGTCCGATGGTGAATACCCCGAAGAGCCACTCAGCTATTATCGAATGCTTCTAGATGAAGAGGAAGCAAGCTATCTTGTTTATTACTTTTTTGAAAGTATCACAAACCATGATTATGTCACTGCTTATTCGCTTCTCGGGAGTGACTGGCAATCGAGTGTAACCTATGATGATTTTCGAGCTAGCTATCAAACAACCTATGCCGTTGATCTCCTTGGTACAGAAACTACTATGGTTGATGATGTTGTCAATGTCAGTGTTGAGTTAGAAGTTTTCGAACGTGTCGGAAATGGCGAAATCACTGGAAACATACACGAAGTCCATTTCCAGATCGGTATTGAAAACGACAAAATGAAAATCTTAGATGAAGAGTAATTTTGATTTTATTTTTGCTTTAAATGGCTAAGGGGGCCTATATGATCGTTCACTCTCACCTTACTAGATTTAAATATAATTCGCCATTGTGCAATCATTGTTAGAAAGTGACCTCTCTAAATTACCCCCATGAAATCAAAGTACTAAAGCGTGAGTTCGTGAAGGACTCGCGCTTTTTGTGTGCTATTTAAATCGTAAAAAAATATCCTTCATAGTCACACTTTCTTCACCGTTTCACAACTATTTGTTCACAGGTAGGTCAGTCACAACTGCACTAAGCGTTATATACTAATAGTGAAGATAGTTAGTGGTCACTAACCAACACGATCCGAGATCATACGGATAAACACTGTAGCAAACCAACGATCACCCACTATCAAAAAAAACTAAAACAATGAGGAGATGATCGGTTATGGTCATGAATTTTTTAAGAAACAACAAAATTGCAGCAGGTTTATTAGCAGTACTACGTGTATATCTTGGATGGAGCTGGCTATCAGCAGGTTGGGGAAAAGTTACAGGGGACCCGTTTAATGCAGGGGGCTACCTCAATGGAGCAGTAAATAATCCAGTCGTGAGTCATGGAGAAGTAGTTTATCCAACTTACCTAGCATTCTTAGAAAACTTTGCAATTCCAAACGCGGAACTATTTAGCATCATGGTTGCTTGGGGAGAAGTACTAGTAGGACTTGGATTAATTCTTGGAGTATTAACAACTTATGCAGCATTCTTCGGTGTAGTCATGAACTTCGCATTCATGTTTGCCGGAACTATATCTACAAATCCATGGATGGTATTACTTTCAATCTTCATCTTATTCGCAGGCTACAACGCAGGCCGTTTCGGTGGAGACCGTTGGGTTATGCCATATCTAAAAAATATGATTTCTAAAAATAAAGGCAGCATAAGCAAAAAGGCTTAAATGTGTCAGAGGGGGTCTGACCCCCAGTCAGTTAAAGCGTTAAAGCACGAGCTCAAAAGGAGCTCGTGTTTTTTGTTGGAAGCACCCGGTAGAGTTTAGCCTCTTAAATTTACATCTATTATTTGATTAGTTGTCCGAGGATTTACACATGTGTCGGTGAAAGTTAACTTTGTTTACCCTGTAATTAATAGTTATAACTTCGAAAGTTCACTTTCCTTTATCTAATAACTTGTTCAATTATAATTACATCAAGTATAACCTTCATGGGGGAGGGGTGCGCCCCCAATGCACTGGCAAAGTGTAAATTATTTCATTCTAAAAGGAGGAAAATCAGCGGTAGTGTTGAATTTACTAATTTGAAAAATGTTCAAGGAGGCGATTTAGATTTGGCAAGAAAATTAAGGATTTATTTTGGTGGGGCAACGTACCATATTACCAACCGTGGCAACCGCCGTGAAGCTGTTTTTTATGATGATGAAGATCGAAATAGGTACTTAAAAATACTAGAAGAAACCCGCGCTATTTACCCTTTTATCCTCCACTCATATTGTCTTATGTCAAACCACATTCATCTTCTATTAGAAACAATCGACCATCACCCTAAGGAAATTATGAAAATGATAAATTCCCGATATGCAATCTATTTTAATAAACGGCATGAGTTAGTTGGACACCTATTTCAAGGACGTTACGGAGCAGAAATAATTGATACACCACAATATTTTCTAGAAGCGAGTAGGTATATTCATCTAAATCCGGTAGAGGCAAAAATGGTGGAGCGTCCCCAGGATTATCCGTGGAGTAGTTATCAAGCATTTATATCTGATTCGAAAAATCCTCATATATCCACTGAAAAAACCTTAGCTTATTTTGAAAACTCCCAAAAAGAAACCTACAAATATTATGTTGAGAGTATATTAAAACCGACTGACCAGTTTTAACTATAAAAAGCACGAATGAAGGTCCATTTTAGTCCAAGTATTTCTTAAAGATAAAGGTGGACTTTTATTTAGATTGTTCATTCACAGATTGTTCACCGTTTCACAATCGTTTGTTCACAGGTGGGACAGTCAGAACTATGAAACTCATTATATACTATAAGTGAAGATAGTTAGTGATCACAAACACACTTCACTTTAATCGAACTATTCGATTAAACGGCTTAATTTTTTTACTTCTCGATCACTCACTATCTCAATAAAACAACAATGAGGAGATGATCGGTTATGGTCATGAATTTCTTAAGAAACAACAAAATAGCAGCAGGTTTATTAGCAGTATTACGTGTATATCTTGGATGGAGCTGGCTATCAGCAGGTTGGGGAAAAGTAACAGGGGACCCGTTTAATGCAGGGGGCTACCTCAATGGAGCAGTAAATAATCCAGTCGTGAGTCATGGAGAAGTAGTTTACCCAACTTATCTTGCATTCCTAGAAAATTTTGCACTTCCAAACGCTGAACTATTTAGCATCATGGTTGCTTGGGGAGAAGTACTAGTAGGCCTTGGACTAATTCTTGGAGTTTTAACAACTTACGCAGCATTCTTCGGTGTAGTCATGAATTTCTCATTCATGTTTGCAGGAACTATCTCTTCTAATCCATGGATGGTATTACTTTCTATCTTCATCTTATTCGCAGGCTACAACGCTGGCCGTTTCGGTGGAGACCGTTGGGTTATGCCATATCTAAAAAATATGATTTCTAAAATAAAAACAGCGTGAGCAAAAGGCTGCAGCATAAATGTGTCAATTGGGGTCTGACCCCCAGTCAGTTAAAGCGTTAAAGTGCCGAAAAGCACGTGTTGATTTTGTGAATTCGTGCTTTTCGTATTAAATGTCACAGAAGAATACTCCTAATGTAAGTTATTATTTAGTCGAGTTGTAGTTTAGGGGGAGTAATCATGGTTGAAGATCAAGCAGTATTACCGTCAACTGAAGATAAGATATTATCAGCGGCGATAAATTTGATGGAGAAAAAGGGTTATAAAGCAGTCACGATGAAGGAGATTGCACTAGCAGCAGGATTTAGTGAAATGACTCTGTTTCGTAGATTTGGCAGCAAAAAATCAATTTTGGATGCCGCTGTAGAGAAGTATTCTTATAATTTTTGTATGAAGAAAATATTTGAAGAAGACATTATTTATGATTTAGAACATGATTTAACCTTAATTGCAAAAATGTATCACAAATATATGAATCAAAATAAAAAAATTGTTATACTTTCGTTTCAAGAACGCCACTTCCATCCTGAAATTGGTCGGAAGGCTGCTGAAAATCCGAAGATCTTAAAGGAATATTTGCTTCGATACCTAAGTGAAATGAAGCGAAGAGAGAAGATAAAAGGGGATGACATTGAGGCTAATGTAATGTCGTTTTTATGGGTGAACCTAGGTTTCTTCATGGCACAGTTTGTTGCCGGCGAAGAGGTTTCACCGATGAATGAAACTGAGTTTATTGAAAGTAGCGTTAAACTATTTAAATCTGGAGTTTGACCATATAAAAAAAGTAACACACCCTCCATGTTATCTAAGGGCATAGAGGGTGTGTTTACTAGTTCATTCGCTTAAAAATTTAAGAGCATTTATGATGTAATTGTGTTTTCTTACCTACATTTTTATCGAAATCAAACTTTTGAAAACAATTGCAATTAGCACAAGCCCTTCCTAGTAACTCTCCACTTTCAGGCGATTTAAAATATACTTCATCAAAACCACAAACAGAGCATTCAATAACGTAATAAATTACACGGGGACCTAACGTTGCATCTAATAAATAGTGAAAATACATTCGTCGCTCACCTCATACTCTTTTTTTTAGAAAAATTTAAATAGCGCATGCCTTCCAGCCCATTTAAAAAAGCACTTTTGGTTGGAAGAACATTTACTTGTAGGAGCCTTGCGCTTTTCTTTTAATATATCATTTGCCATTGTGAATAAAGTGTTAGAATTTGTCAGTGGTGGACAAGTTTTTTTAGGGAATGGTGTCAGTTTGTATGAGTAACTTTCCCATACCTAAAAACTTAGGAGCAGTGCTCTCAAAGAAGAGCTGCTTCACGAATAGCTAGAAAAGGCATGATATATCAAGTTCTCGGGGGCATTTTTCTAAAATTCGACTTGGAAAGCTCTAAAGCCACAAAGTTTATGAAAACAGCCTCATACAAAAAGAGTCATTGCACAGTGCAATGACTCTTGGATCTTCAACAAGGCTAATCAAGAAAGAATATTAAATCTTTAAATTCAAGGTAGGTAATGTTTGTTGTCCAATGTCCTGTCATTTTTGCATAAAATATAACGATAAAAAATAAAGCAAAAAAACCAACCGGTAGTATCCATTTATTGACTTTCTTTGTTGCAACGGTCATGTCTAATGTGTCTTTAACAGGACAAGCCTCAACGCATTGCATGCAGGCGGTACATTCAGGTGTTAGAACAGCTTTCTTAGTCGCTACGTCTATTCCATTTGGACAGGCGCGAGTACAAGCTTTACAATCGATGCAACTAGCTTCATTTCGACGGAACTTTGTTAGCGTAAAAATTGATCCGAGTCCTATAAACGCACCGTACGGACATAGAAAACGACACCAGAAATTTTTAATAAATAGTGAGAGTAATAGTAAAACAAGAATGACTGTAAATGCAACACCAGAGATATTTAAGAAAAATAACATCATTTTAACATCTGATATTTTATTATAGGTACTATTTAAAAATTCATAGGCAAAAAATGCAGGCATGTCGATTAATATAGCTTTTACGAAAAAGAATAGAATTAAATATTTTAACGGGTATAGGAACCATGTCAGCCATCTAGGTGGATTATAATTACGTTTAAAAATCTTCTTACCAATATTTCCAACAAATTCGCTGATTGTTCCAATCGGACACATCCAACTGCAAAAAATCCTTTTAAATATGATCCCTGAACCTACAAAGAAAGTAAATAAAACAAGGCCAGCAGGGTGGATCGTATCGAAATGTCCAGTCGAAAGCCAAACTTTTAATGCGACAAGGGCGCTAATCGGTAAAAATCCTTCAACTGCTGCAGGCCTTTCAACAAATGGTTCCAATCCAAAGGTCGCAAAGTGTAAGTAAAATTGATAGAAGCGGTAGCCTATATATAAAAGAAACAGTGAAAATAAGATTTGTGTAGCGTTGCGTGCAAGTTGCACAGGTTGTTTTTTTAGTCGTTTCTTTAGAGGCTTCTTAAATGTGGTTTCTAAATTCATTTTATATCCCTCCCATTTTTTTATTATAGGGAACGCAGGAGATATATTTTGTAACAAACATCACAAATATTGAGCGAGTTGGGGCAATCTTATGAAAGTTTTTATTGTAAAAAGTAAAAAAACTACTGAAAAAACACCAGTAGTTTAATAAACATATGTATAGTAATGTCAGTTAGATTGACTTAACTTTAGGTTGAATGATAAGCATTTTTTCAATCTCTTTAACTAAATCCTTAGAAGTTAAACTGTGGTTTGTATCTCCAAGTTTTTGTGCTTCTTTAAGGATGAAAAGCAATTTCTCTTGCGTAAGTTGATGTAACATCATGTCCTCCTAATTACAAAATTATAAATAATTACCAAATTATTATATTATAATATAGTAAACTACTACCACTACTATTTTTCTACAAAAATAGACAAAATAGGTCAAAAGATACTGTTTGAATTTGGTTGCTTTTGGCAAAATAAGAGTAACATCAGTTATTTAGACCTAAACTCGCGATAAAGACACCAACGGTGAAAATTCAGTTTGCATTATTACGTACGAAAGGGCAACCTCAACGAAAGATGAAGGGCGCAAAGCTATAGGGGCTAAGTCTTAATGATACGCCAGCCAGCTACCGAATACTTAAAACCTTCGACGTTTAATGTGAAAATGAGGAGGAGAATGTAGAGTTGAATTTCTTTAGGCTTTGTTGGCACAAGTTTTTGATGAATTATAACTACACTCTTTACAAAGATTGTCTTGATCCAAAAATGAAGGAGATATTCTTCCAAAGAGCTTTGTTTCACTCAAGCAAACTAATCAAAAGCAGTACCAGCGCCGTGTCCTAATCACGCGCTGGTATTTTTATATTTAGTGAGTTTAGTTGGTCAGACTCAAAGAAAGTTCACTTTCCATCAGAGATGTAAATCTATTTTATTTTGCACTAGCTGATTTCAATAAGAGAAAGTGAACTTTCCTGTGGGAGGCTATTTACAAGTAGCCCCAAAGAAAGTTCACTTTCACCATTAAGAATGTAAATCAATTTTGCGCTACCTAGACTTGATAGAGAAAGTGAACTTTCGAGAATGTTTTAACGCTTTAAAGCACTGGGGGTCAGACCCCCTCCGAGACCCCCTCCGAAGGCTCCCTCCCCTAAAAGGTCTAGTAGTTCGCTAGTTTTTAGGTTTGTTTGTAGTTTGAGTATGGCGCGTTTTCGCCAGGTTTTTACTGTGTCTATTGAAACGTTATATTGCTTAGCAATCTCGGTAAGGCCTTTTCCATGCTCATAAAATTCTATGAGCCATATTCGTTCTGTCTTTGAAAGAAAAGGTAGCATACGATTGATTGGAAAACAAACTTGTACGGGTTCTACTGTTGCTACTATGCTTTCGACCATTTCCGGTTCTAGGCAGCATTGAAATCGTTGCTGATATTTTCGTTCTTGAGTGAGAAAGTTCAGTAGCTTGCCACGAATGTACTTCTTTGCGTATCCTGGGAACTGCCCTTTCGATTCATTGAACTTTATGCTTGCTTCCCACAAGGCGATTAACCCCACTTGATACAGCTCATCATATTGGTGTAGATAGTTTAGTTGCTTTATTTGCTTTTTAATAAGCGGCTCAAATTTTACAACAAGCTCCTCAAACGATAATTCATTGACATTCATCTTCATGAACAACTCCGGCGGAAAGCGCGCCTTCCAAATATTCCGCGGTTGTCCTTATTATCTTGAAGAAGTAAGTAACTGTCATTTCACTAAACTTTAAGTTTCGAGCAAAATACCTGCTCAAATTTAAAGTTTCACTAGGCCAAACTTGAAGTTTGAGGGCTGAAACTTTAAATTTGGCCATATTTTAGCTACAACGAAAGTGGCGGATAATCATTACTAACATCAATTATTGCCTCAGAACCAACGCAAAAAAAACCACTCATTTTTGAGTGGTTTCATACCAATTATGCAAGCTTGGGACGAATAGCGTCTTGCACAGTTTCTGCTTCGAATTTCTCAGGGTAGTTTTGTTTTATCATTTCGATAAATTGCGGAACATAATTCGGATCGAATTGTGCTCCAGCACATCGTTGTAATTCTTTTACCGCCTCATCAAATGTTTTGGTTGCTTGATAAGGCCTTTCGGTTGTCATCGCGTCAAAGGAATCAATGATGCACAATATTCTCGCAAGTTTTGGCGTACTTTCACCTTTTAAACCATATGGATAGCCTTTGCCATCGTATCTTTCATGATGAAGCTCGACAAGTGGGATCAGGTCATGGAGTTCTTTATTCGTCGCAATAATTTCTTTTCCCCATGTCACATGCTTTTTAATAATTTCCCATTCAAAAGGCTCTAGCTTACCTTTTTTATTGATAATATCCCGAGGGATTTCTAATTTTCCAATGTCATGAATAAGTGCACCTGAAATTAGCAATTTTTTTTCATAGTCACTTAAATTCAATTTAAAAGCGAAATCTCTAGCGTACTGGAACACGCGTCTACTGTGCTGATATGTATACACATCTTTATAGAGGAAAATTTTCACTTGTTGTTCTAGTAATTCTAACTCCTTTTCATGTTCTAAAAGGGTATAGGAGACTAGATTACTATCATAAAGTTGAACATTATTTTTTCCTTGTGATTTTGCGTAATACATCGCTTGATCAGCTTTTCCAATCAATTCTGCAGAGTTATAGACACTCTCATCAGTTTCGATAATACCGCATGAAAATGAAAGGCAACCATGTGGTAAAACTTCAACTCCAGAAAAATAGGAGTCATTAATCTGTTTTCGTAACTTATTTAAAAATATGATAGCCTCTGAACTTTCAACGTTTTCCATGAGAATGACAAATTCTTCCCCACCATATCTAGCAACAAAGTATTCTTTTTCATTACACCCATTCTTTAGAAGTGTTCCTATGAAATTAAGAAGCTCATCGCCTGCCAAATGGCCATGGTAATCGTTGTACTTTTTAAAGTCATCAATATCAAGAAGTGCTAGGCTCATCTTTAAGCCTTTCTTATCTTTTAACAGATCACTTAAAACTTCCTTAAAATAGCTATGATTATATAGTCCCGTTAGACTATCTGTATTTGCTTTTTTTGCTACCTTTTCAAATAAATTGTAATATTGCTTAAAGGCTATAGATAAAAGACCTATAACTCCGGTAAAAAGGATAAGTCCAAGCTTTTCATTAGAAATAATTAAACTCGCTAAAACAACAGACATTACTAACGTGCTTAAGTAACCAAATAATGTCTGCGAGATAATCTCTTTAAATATCTTGAAAACATCTTCTGAAGTGGAAATTAAGAAGTACAATCCAACTAATGTAACGTTAATTGCATAGTATGCAATAAGGGTTAACACATAAACATGTAGTTTTTCCAAATGAAGTGAACCAATTTCTCCACCAATAAAATAAAAGGTGTAATAGGCACCAATAGTCATTAATGAATAATTACAAAAATTAACCAAATGCTTCCACCAAAAAATCTTTGGATTTAATAGGGAAAAAATAAGGTTACCAACTAACAAAACAAATAATGTCGTCTCAAGTCCAAAAATAAAAAGGGATGCTAAGTAGACGACTGATTCCATTGTTAAGGCATTTCCTTTTGGTGGTAGAATAATCTTACAGTTTATTAAAAAATAATTGAAAGTACCAAATAAACAAAAATAGCCCAATCCATAGTGAGAAGATTAGAAAAATCAGTGTGTAAAAAAAAGGAAGATGCTCCAAGTGTAATTACCGTGATAATGTATAAATTTAAATTTGTTAGTTTTGTCATTTGCACTCACACTCATATATTTTTTTAGGGAAGCATTTCTGCTTCCCATTAATTGTTTTTTATTAAAAAATTCTAAACCCTGATGTAAATGTAAGTATTAGAGCACCAATGATAGAAATGTTAAGTAAAGTAAGTTTTACTTTTTGCTTATCCATGAACTTCACCTCCTTTACTTAATACAGGATTTGATATATCTATTTTTTTATGACTTAGCATAAGATGTTGAATAAAAAAGAATACGCCAATATTCATAAAAACGTCGCCAATACTTATTACTTGGCTTTTGGGATAGGGACTAGTTATTGGAATGACATCACCAAGAAAAGCTAGCCTAGTAGATTCAGTCAATAATGTATGCTTTCCATAAACGCTATTTTTTAGTACATCAATGTAATGAGGATCCAAAACCAATGCAGCTTCCATAGAAACTGGCATTCTTCCCCCGTTTAAAGCCATCACTAAAAAATTTAGAAATACTCCAGCAAAGATTAAGATGAAGCCATGATGGTGCCGATTTAACCATAAAAAATACATTCCAAACAAGTAAACAGCAATAAATAGATATCCGCTTATTAATGTAAGAAATTCAAATCTACTTTGAAATACATAGATTGATAGTTGAATTGCTAGAAGCAAAGGAAATACAAACCCCGCATTCAGCTTTAGATTAGCTATACCTAGTAAATTACCTTTGCGAAGAAAACCGACAATTAATGATATTAAAATTCCGTCAAAGACCATTCGTACACCTACAATAAGTTTTTTTTTTATGAAATTTTCCCACAAAATAATGTTAATTATGAGTAGATTATCTAGGTTGTTATTCTAAATTAATTCAATCAATAAAAACACTGTTTCAATATTTAAAAAAACGAGAATTTCCTTTATATTCCTACATATTTTACCAATATCTTAGTGTCTTTACAACTAACTATCCAAACAACAGGACTTAAAACTCATAAAATAACACGGTTTTTGTTATATTATGGTTTTGTTTAGATCTATTTACCTAAAATTTTAAGTGCTTTAATCCCATAATGGGATGTTTTTACCAAAAGAGTGAGTTACAATTTCTCATAGCAAATAGCTCCCACTACATAAGGGGAGCCTTACACAAACTGAATTAATAGATTTTTCTTCAGAGCTCATTCTTACTCAATCATACGTAGAGGTGACTCGGTCGCTAACGTCTTCGTCTTTATCAACGGCAATGAAATTACAAAAGTAGTTCCTGCTTCAGAGCTTGAAGATAATTGAATAGACCCCTGATGATTCTCAATAATTCTTTGAACTATTGTCAGACCCAATCCGGTACCTGTTTCTTTGGTTGTTAAGAACGGGTCAAAGATTGACTGTTGAAGGTCTTTAGGAATTCCAGGACCATTATCTTGGATAAACAACCGATAGGTATCTTTTTCAACCTTGGAAAAAATGGTGATTGACCCATTTCCATTCATCGCATCATAGCTATTTCGAATTAGATTGTACAAGACTTGTTTGATTTGTTTTTCATCAAGAAGCAAAGCTACATCAACTAAATTAACCTTAAATTGAATTTCGTTTCCAGAAGGTGACTGATGATAGAAGTCGTAAATTTCTGAAATGATTGTCGATATACTTATTTCTCTAAATTTTGGACTACCAGGTTTAGCAAGGAGTAACATTTCCTCAATAATTAGGTTTATTCTATCGAATTCACTTAACATTAACGGTAAAAAATATTTCTCCTGTTGTCGCTCTGAAAAGGATTTCTTCATCAATGTTAAAAAACCATGAATAACTGCTAATGGATTTCTAATTTCATGCGCGGCACCAGCAGCTAATCCACCTAAAACCGCCAATTTTTCAGATTGATACATCCGCTGTTCTAGTTCTGCTGTTTCGGTAATATCGATAAAGTAAAAATTTCGCCCAATTGATTTCCTGTCTTTGTCATACAAAGGTGATTGGGATACAAGTAGCAAATGATTTCTTTCATTTGTTTTATAGGGAACTTTGACGTTCTGACAGCTTTTTTTAGATGAAAAAATTGACCAAAAATACTCATTCCCACTTTTATCTTTCTCGGCTAGACCTTTTATTTTGTCTTCGTCAATATCTAATAAAGACTTTGCTGTGGAATTAAGAAAAAACTCGGAAGTTTTGTTTTCAACGGTAATAATTCCTATTGGGACCGAATTGAGAATCTGTTCTTGATATATCTTATCAGTAGACATTTGCTCGTATAAATGAAAGTATTTTATAAATGCCAATGATGACAAAATGATCACAAACGTAAAAATAAATGTTCCAAAGAGAGGATTATTTTCAAAAATAATTGCTAAAACAAATGCCGAGGCGAGTGTAACAATATAGTTCCCAATTGACTCCTGAGCAACTTCTTTGAGTACAACCAATAAACTACCAAGCGAGGGGTTACTTAATAGAAAGAATAGACTTATCGCAAGAATATTAATCGAAAAATAAACCACTAATGATAGTACATAAAAAAGCGTACTAGCTAAATTGATGGAGCCAATCAGTCCACCGGAAATAATGAAAACATAATAGGAGCAAGTAACCATGATTGTAAGCATCGAAAAATTGAATACATGTTTCCACCAGACAGTTCTCCGGTTAAAAATTGCAAATAAAAGGTTACTAAAAAATAGTAAAGATAATGTCATTTCTAATCCAAATATAAACAGCACGGCTATATAGATGGCTGTATCCATACAAAGTGAATTCCCCTTATGTGGTAGGAGAATCGTATATTTATTTAATAGAATGATAGCTATCGTTAATAACGAAAATAACAACCAATCATTTACATTAAGTAAGTAGTTATTATGTAGAACAAATAAACTACATCCAATTAGAGAAACGATGAATATAAAAAGATAAGGCTTCGTGATTGTTTTAAACATAATATTATTGCCATCCCACTGTAGTAGATTCTAGTGCAGTAGCAGTCACTAGGTAGTATAAGTTTTAAAAAAATTATACCATAAAAGCTTTGCTTACTAACTTTTTACTCAGAAAAACTTATTGAAAATGGATTGCGTAATCGAACAACCTAAAGTTTAAGGGTGATAAGGCCATTATTAGTCAGCTGGCCATACCTTAACCGGCCAGTTCCGTCATTTTATGGGAAAATCAGATAAAAACTAAACGCAACATTTCCCGGAAAATGTTGAAGGATGTTTAGATTTGAAAAAACATAAGAAATATATCTGGAATTTAGTAATGGTGGGCCGATCAGGTGTTTTTTTTGCCTACAAGTATCACATAAAAAGAACAGTCACTCTTACGTAAGAGGACTGTTCTTTTATAAGTTAAGAATATATAAGAGTTTTTAGTACTTGACGTCTAGCTTCAGGCGCAATGGAATACTTTTAATCTTACGTTTTCTTATGTTTTTATAAGTGGAAGGGATATAACAAATGTAGTACCTTCTTCAGAGCTTGAGTATAGTCGAATGCTACCTTGATGATTTTCAATAATTCTTTGGACTATTGTTAGACCTAATCCAGTACCTGTTTCCTTGGTCGTTAAGAATGGATCAAAGATTGACTGTTGAAGGTCTTTAGCAATTCCAGGCCCAGTATCCTGGATAAACAAACGATAGGTATCCTTATCAAGTTTTGAGTAAATGGTGATCGTTCCAATTCCATTCATCGCATCACAACTATTTCGAATTAGGTTGTATAAAACTTGTTTTATTTGTTTTTCATCAAGAAGCAATGTTGTCTCATCTAAGTTAATCTTAAATTGAATTTGTTCTCCTATAGGGGACTGATTATAGAAATCAGGAATTTCTGAAATAATATCCGAAACACTCACCTCTTTAAATTTCGGACTACTAGGTCTAGCGAGCAATAACATTTCCTCGATGATAAGGTTAATTCTATCAAATTCACTTAACATTAATGGAATAAAAAACTTCTTTTGTTCCTTCTCCGAAAAAGAGTCTCTCATTAAGCTCAGAAAACCGTGAATTACCGCTAAGGGATTTCGGATTTCGTGGGCAGCCCCAGCCGCTAATCCACCTAAAACCGCTAATTTTTCAGATTGATGCATTCGTTGTTCTAGTTCTTCTGTATCGGTAATATCGATAAAATAAAAATTTCTCCCAATAGATACATTGTTCTGGTCATATAAAGGAGATTGGGAAACTAATAGTAGATGCTGGTTGTCATTCGTTTTATAGGGAACCTTGACGTTCTGACAGCTTTTTTCAGATGAAAAAATTGACCAAAAATATTCATTTTTACTTTTATCTGCGGCAGATAAATGCCTAATTTTATTTTTATCACATTCTAATAATGACTTTGCTGTGGAGTTAAGAAAAAACTCTGAAGTTTTGTGTTCCTCAGTAATAATTCCTATTGGGATCGAATGTAGGATTTGCTCTTGATAGACCTTATCGTTAGACATTTGTTCGTATAAATGAAAGTATTTTATAAATGCCATAGATGACAGAACAATAACGAATGTGAAAATAACTGTTCCAAAGATAGGATTGCTTTCTAAAAGAATGGCTAAAACGAAGGCCAGGGCAAGTGTAATGATGTAATTTCCGATTGCCTCTTGGCCAATCTCTTTATATATTGAAAAAAAAAGCATCTCGGAATTGGATCTAAAATACATACTAACAATTCCTGTATTAATTATAAAGTAAATGGCCATTGCCAATAGATATGGAATGGTACTTGCTAGATTAATTGAACCAAGTTCTCCACCTGAAAAACTAAAAATATAATACGAACTACTAATCATAATTGCAAACATCGAAAAATTAAATAAATGTTTCCACCACTCTGTTTTAGAGTTAAGAATAGCGTAAATTAGACTCCCTAAAAAAAGTAAGGATAAGGTTAGCTCTAAACCAAATATAAATAATGAGGCTAAATAGATAGAAGAATCCATGCAAAGCGAGTTCCCTTTATAAGGGAGAAGTATCTTATATTTATTTAAGAGAAGAATTGCTGCAAGTAATGATAGAAATAGCAACCAATCAAAAAAGACTGCCATAGGGAAGTAGATGTCATGTATAACCAATAAACTACATCCAATAAAAAAAATGAAGAATAGGTAAATATGGACTTTTTTAATATCAGTGAAACTTATCATAACGTTATTGTCATCCTAATCAGGTAGACTCTAGTTTACATTTAGCAATAACTAGGCAAAGATATTATACCATAAGCAACATGACCTCAATTATGTATATTTACATAAAGTAAGTGCGAAAAAGTTAGAATGAAGTCATAACTGGTACATAAAAGGCTTGCTCGAACGGCAGATAAGAAGATAGGTAGAGAGTTTGCTCATGTAACCTAAAGTTTGCTGTAAAAAATCTATAAACAGTGTGTTTTAGAGCGCTGCTTTAGCAGCTTTTTTGCTTTTTCGAGATCGCGTTTTCTAACGAGTAAATTTAAAACGACACTATTAAGGAAGATTTCTTGCTCCATATTTTTAAGTTTGCAAGCAATCTTATGATCTTTTAAGTCTCGATAAACATTATATATTTCCTCTACTTCCTCTTGTTCGGTACAACCTATTAAAATTTCCCATCCATTTCCGAGTAAATATGAAAAGCTAAAAGTTAATGAAATCAATAGAATGATGTACACAAATATCATGGTTGTATCCTCCCTGAACTAAAAAGTTTTAAATATGTAAAAATGCAAAAATAAAAACTACCTGAACAAGATTTGTATCTCCAACTACAAGTGTTTATCAAAAGTTATTCACCACAATTATACAATTAACTTCCGGAAATATGTTTTTAAACTGTGATATTTCACATAGTGTACAATTGTTCTTTTATGCTAGCAAATTTCTGCAAATGACTAGGGTGTAAATATTTTGCCCAAATGCAAAACGGCTTGTATATCCTTTTACCTAAAAATTTTGTTGAACTATGAGTAGAAATGTCAGGATTTTACTAAAAAGACGAACAATATACCCAAAAAGATGGAATTGTTCGTTTTTTCGTACATTTTATCCTTTCTACTATTAAAACATTACAAATGTTTCCATTCACATTTCATTCACATTTTCACACACAAATACACAGTTCACATATTTTTCACCACTTCATACCACAATTATGGATTAGTATAAGAGTAGAAAGAAGGTAAGTAACCACTAACGGTTTTTGTAGGAAGTAAAGTTTGAGTGAGGTGAACACAACCGTGGGAAATGACGAGAAGATGGGGAGTAAGAAAAAAAGTGTTTTAAAAAGAACGTGGAGTTGGTTCAGATCAATTAACTGGATAGACCCAATAAATAGATGGAAGCTGCTGCTTGTTCTAATTATTGCATTTTTCGGGATTGCCTTTTCTACATATGGGGCACTCGCGGTAACGTCGACGCAATCGTTTTGTAACACCTGTCATGAAATGGCGCCAGAAAACGTTACGCACTATTCAACAACACATAGTGAATTGAAATGTGTAAAATGTCATATTGAACCAGGATTGCCGCAAACAATGAAGGGAAAGGTCATGGCGCTAAAAGAGGTTTATCGCCATGTAACAAGAACGCAGCCTAACCCAATTCATGTGAAACACGAAGTGAGAGATGTTGTTTGCTTAAGATGCCATTCAGAAAACCGTGATGTAACACCAACAGGAGATTTAATTGTGGCGCATGACAAACACGTGAACAAAGACATCAGTTGCGTTACATGCCATAGCGGAATCGCTCACGCCAAGGTTGTAGAACGTGGGTTAAATACAAATGACCTATTTGATTATTGGGAAATGGAAAATGCAGAAGCACTAGTTACCTTGGATTACGTTAGACCGAACATGGGAACATGTATCGAATGCCACCAACAGTACAATGAAGGTTAGAGCCTTGGACGGATAAGCATTACGCAGTAACAATCCCGCCTAATTATTTGGATGAGTCATATGAAGCAATTCCATCTAACCAAATTTTGAAGGTAGTGGCAAAGCAAGTCGGGGACGTAGAAATTTCAATGGAATGTCAGACATGTCACATGGAAGTAACTACTCCAACGCATCACAAACAAGTAGATTGGAATGAAAATCATAAAGCCAATGCAATTGAAGAGTTAGATCAGTGTATTACCTGTCATCAGGAAGAGAAATGGATTAGAAGAGTACGACCTCAAACGATGGAGCAGTTACTAGACCCAGATAAAGTAGATTTAAAGACATATATACCAGATGAGAAGATTGCGGAAAGTGAATCTCGCAATACTCCATTCTGCTTTACCTGCCATAGTGAAAAAATACCTGGATACACCGAAAGATAAGGTGATACTAAATTAGTACGATAATTTCCACTACCTCATAGTAAATACAAAATGAAACCATGGAAACTTGTTGTTCATTCTACCGATATTACCAACGTTTGGTAGATGCAAAGTATTAAAGCGAGGTGACGACACATTGGATAAAGATCAGGAGCAAGAAAGAAAACAACGTGAAGAATTACAAGGTGACGACAAATATAGGCAAAGTCTTAAAAGAATTAAAGTTGCTACAATTGCACTTATTATAGTCATCGGTTTGGCTCTATCGGTAAATATAGGTGTTAACGCAACATCAACAAACTCTTTTTGTTCAAGCTGCCATATGATGACTCCACAAGCACTGACATGGGAAGCTTCTTCTCATAGTTCGATTGATTGTAAGGACTGTCATATTAAATCAGGTATCGAAGGGAAGATCGAGGCGAAAATCGGTGGTCTATATGAACTGTACCACATGGTTACTGATTCTTATGGTACACCAATCAGGATGAAAGAATTGATACCGAATGAAAACTGTCAGAAGTGTCACAACATGGGAACAAGAGATGTCTCAGCATCAGGGGATATTATTGTTGATCATCTGATACATGACGAGAAAGAAGTTTTTTGTGTTACCTGTCATGCTGGTGTAGCACATGGGAAAGTTTCTGAAAATCGAGTCACATATAGAACTGATTTTGATCTTTGGGATGAAGATTTAGCTAATCATTTTATGACAGATACTAAATACGTGAAGCCACAAATGGAAAAATGTATGGACTGTCATGAACTGAAACAGGCACCTTTAACTTGTGAAACGTGCCATACAACTGGAATGCTTCCAACAGATCATAAAGAAAAGGATTTTGTTACTAAACAACATGGAAGTTTAGCGGAGAAAGACCTTTTATCATGTGATAGCTGTCATTCCTATATGTCTGAAAAGAAGATTAAAGAGCTTCAAGAGCAGAAATCATATACAAAGTTTTTAACCACTGATCCAGTTGATAAGAGTATGACGGTCCAGCAGTATGCGAAACAAAATACTTTCTGTTCAGATTGTCACAGTGAACGTCCAGAGAGTCATAAAAGTGCCACTTACTTTTTAAATCATGGTAAACGTGTGAGCGAGAATGAGCAACAATGTTTAACTTGTCATGAGAATGATCGTTACACACAGAATACAATTTCAAATATTACTTGTGCATCCTGCCACCCTAGTGGACACAATCCAAACTGGGAGCAAAGACATCCAACACCTTTATCAGCAACACAGAAATTTGAACGTACATGCTTAAGTTGTCATGTTGAAGAAACTTGTACCTCATGTCACGTCGATGCGAATAGAAAAGATTAATCGGGAGGGGAATTAGTATGGCACAAGACAGTCATAGAAAAAAAGATCCTGAAATTGAAACGAAGAATACTAGATATAACGAAACTGAAAAACAGTCACACTTCAAAAAGAAGTTTACTATTCTGCAAACCATCGGACTATTAACAATTACTCTATTATTTAGCACCGGTGGAGGGGTGGCATTAGGAAATATCTACTTTTGGAATAGTGAAGACATGAAAAGGATTAATGAACAATTAGAGTTTTACCAAGAAAAGGTAAATAATGATCCGGCAAACTTAGAGGATCGTATTGTGTTAGGATACACGCACTTTCTAAAAGGCAACAACAACCAAGCGGTTAACGAGTTTAAATATGTCATAGATATCGACGAGAATTATTTTGACGCATATTACAATCTTGGTTTTGTCTACCTAGACGAAAAGAAATACTACGAAGCTTTGTCAATGTTTAATAAAACAGTTCAAATTGCACCAGCTGATTTTAAAGGTCACCTACAAATGGGGATAGCTCAGCGTCATCTCAACATGTATGATGCAGCAATTGCTTCATTTCAAGAAGCCAATCGTCTTGCACCAGCTAACGCTAATATTATCTTTCAAATTGGTCTAGTTGCCGAAGATATGGGTGATTACGAGAATGCTAGTGAGATCTTTAAGGATGTATTAAATTATGATCCTCTATTCCAAAAGGCAATCGATGCTTTAGAGCGTGTTCAAAAAGAACTCAAAAATGTAGGTGATAAAGATGAATAGACTAGCGGTATATATCCTAATGGCATCAATTGTCGTAATTAATGCGGGTGTATTTGGATTTATCTTTTCAAACCAAGCTCAAGCATTACCAACCGGTGTTAATACGGTAAATCAAAGTTCAGAAACGAAACCAGCAAGTCAAGTTTATGCTAGCTATAAAGATCCAATCGGTAGACCAATGGATGTTTTTGTTACAGCTGAAAATATGTATGTAACGGATACAAATAATCAAAAGGTTCATGTTTTTAACTTAAAAGGTGAACAATTATTTAGTTTTGGTGAAATGGGCTATGATCCTGGGCAATTCGAGTTTCCATATGGAATTTCTGTAGATACTAGTGGGAATATTTATGTTGCGGATATGTACCATAGTAAAGTTTCAATTTTTGATGAGCAAGGAAAGTTTATTAAGTACTTTGCTGAAGAGTACACTGAAAACGGTACATTCAAATCACCAGCAGGCTTACGTATTATCGATGAAAAGGTGTACATTACAGACGTTGAAGCGCACAAAGTATTTGTCTTTACTTTAGCTGGTGATTTACTTCTTGAAGTCGGTGAACCAGGAAGTGAAGATGGTCAATTATCAGCACCAAATGCAGTCACTGTTGATAAAGATGGTAACATTTATGTTGTTGATACTGTTAATCATAGAATTCAGCTTTTTGATAAGGAAGGGACGTTCCTACGTGGAATTGGGGAACAAACACCAGGATATAATGATGGACGTTTGGTTAATCCAAGGGGAATTGGAATTGACAGCAAAGGAAAGCTTTATGTTGTCAGTAATATGACCGACTATGTAGAGGTTTATGATCTAGAAGGAAACCATTTATATTCCGTTGGTGGTAATGGTCAAGAACCAGGTAAACTGTACTTACCAAATGGTTTGTTTATTGACAGTAAAGATAATGTGTATGTAACAGATACCCTAAATCTTAGAATTTCTGTTTTCAGGTAAGGCGCTTTCGAGACCTTACATTCTATAAGAAACATAATGAAACAATACTAAGTAATTTGAGGAGGTGGTGAACAAAAGCATCTGTATAGAAAGATTACAAACTATAGGAAAAAAATCAAGGAGGGGAAACCATGAAGAAAGTTGTAATTAGTTTATTCTTTTTATTGTTTGCGTTAGCGTTTTTTGCAACACCAAGTTTTGCATTGCATGGCGGTTTCACTGAAAATACAAACACATGCTTTAGATGTCATGATACTCACCAAGCAGATGCAAAGTCATTACTAAATAAAAATGATGTCTACCAAACATGTATGAGTTGTCATGATGGTACGACAGGAAGCCGTTCAGTAAACCGTACTGCAACGGAGTCAGTTTTCAATGAAAACAGTCCAAATGCTGCAGGTCATACTGCAAGAGTAACAGGTACATTTGCTGGAGCTTCAAGCAGTATGAGTGCCCACTTATCAAGTTCTGTAGTTAAAATCAGTGCTGCACCAGGTGGAACAACTAACCCGGATGCACCTGGTAACTGGCAAGGAACTTTCTCTTGTGATAGCTGTCATAATGCTCATGGATCTTATAGTAGCAAAGTAGGTAGATACCTTTCTAATAATCCAAATGGAATGGTGAGTGTACCAGTAGAACAAGGCGGTAGAGCATTAAAGGATGTTCCTGTGGTAACTACGATCGATAACAACGGTCCAGAGTTTGTATTCCATAATGTTGAAGGAAAATTAACTTTAAAGAGAAAAGTACAAATCTCTAACAAGGGTCAATACACAACTTACTGGGTTGAAGACAAATCTCCTTGGATGAAAGTTACACCAAAAACTGCAATTGGTACAACAGTTACGGCTGATGTTACGATAAACGCTAATATCAATAATGCTACTACAAACCATGTACCTGGATTGGTTCCAAACATTACAGGTGCTGGAATTAACAATATTGCAAAAGTTGATGTAGAACGTGCATATTATGTTGAAGCACCAGCTAATAAGTCGGAGTACTGGCAAAGTACAAAAGTTGTGAATGGAGCAACGGTTCCTAACATGGCTGGTATTCAATTATCTGAGTTTTGCTCAAGCTGTCATTCAGATTACTTAGTTAAGTCTGGTGGAAGCACAAGTGTTCATAGCGGAGAGTCTTTCTATGGTCATACAACAAACAGTTCTTCTTACACATGTGTTCGTTGTCACTACGCACATGGTACAGATGCTAACTTAATGATTGATGCTAATGGTAATAGTGTATTCTCACTACAAAGAGATCGTGGCTTAACTTTACAACAAGCACAAAGCCATATGAATGATACAAACTCTTCACTTAAGAAGTTTGTTGGAAGTTCTAGTTGTTGGGCTTGTCACAACTCATCAAAAGCTACAAATGTAGTACATGATGGTAAAGTTACAAATGACCGTCCAAAAACTGGTATGCCAGCTGGAAGATAAAAAGACTACCAATTAGCAGCAACTAATTGATAGCCTAAGCAATATAATACCGAGTGACTAAAGTATGGATCGTGATGTTTTGTACTTTAGTCACTTATTATAATACCCATAATAATACAATATGAAACGATATGCTGTAAGAAATGTCACAACTATATTGTTTTAGTAGGTAATCAAAACATTAAAGGGTGATTCAAGATGTTGCAAAAAAGGGAAATACGAAAAAGCCTCGTGTTATTTCTTTGTTTTACTATATTATTATATATCAATCCATTGGCACCCACAACAATAGTTGCTTGGGGTAATGAAGTAGAGCCAACTGAAAGAGAAAATGATCCGGAACAAACAGGGAATAACGGGATTGTTGTTTTACAAAATGTTGAGGAACAACAAGTTATTACTATAAACCCTTTAGGTGGATCATTCTTTAATGAGTTGATATTGGTAACTGGTGAAGTGGAAAGTGTAGTTGGGGCAGAGGAAAAGTTAACTCTTATTGTTTCTGATAATGGTTCTTTTTCCAAAGAGTTAACCAGAACAATTCAACTAGTGGATGGAGCTTGGGAACATAGTTTTGATGTTTCTGAAAAAGTGAATGGTAATTTCATATTTCCAGAAGGGGAATATACAATCAAAGCAACAGTAACGGGATCAGAATTGCTAATCTCAAATGATGTTACATTTAAAGTAGACCGCACCGTACCAACAGTCGAAATTAGTCGACCATTACAAAATGGTGAGTATGTTAATAAGGCACTTATCGAAGGTAGTACTGAAATAGGGAATACTGTTGATTTATATCATGTAATTGGTGAAGTTGAAAAAAAGATCCATAGTGTAGTTGCAAATGATCATGGAGTATTTTCTTTTTTGTTAAATGATTTAGTAGAAGGTGATCATACCTTTATCATTAAAGTAACAAATTATGCTGGAAATGTAGGAGAAACCAAAGAGTTCTCCTTTATATACGACAAAACAAGACCGTATGTTTCAACTGCTAATCTTACTCCTAAACATAATTCAACAGGTATAGATTTTAATAGTAAAATTACGCTTAAACTAGTTGATCCTAACCTGGATATTAATAATATCCTTACCAAGGATCCTATTGAATTATATGAGCGAGGTAATTCTACAAAAATCCCAGGAAAAGTTACTTATGATGAAGCAACAAAAATTCTAACATTTACACCCAATAATAATCTAAAAGCAAGTACAAAGTATTTTGTTGTTATTAATCCAAAAATAACTGATATGGCTGGAAATCTAATTCATCAACGCAACTGGTCATTTACTACGAAAAATAACTCGGGTGTAGGAAGTCCACATGGCGGTTATTTAGAGAATACAAACACTTGTAAACTTTGTCATAGTACGCATATGGCTTCACAGCCTAAAATGCAACAAGGGAACTTAGAACTAATTGACGATCCAAATAATTTGATAGATCCATCAAATATCCCTAATGTTATTAACGGATACTGTATGGCCTGTCATGATGGGACTGTCGCTAGTAACATGAATAATCACCAAGGGAAAAAATCAGATCACAATAAACAAGTAGTTCGAAAAGCGGACGGAGCAGTTGTCAGTCAATCCTGTGGGAACTGCCATAATGTTCATTTAGAATCACACGCTAGTAATCCAAACCTTTTAAAAGACCACTTTGTCTTTGATCATACTGGTGTTAAAGACGCAGACGGTGTTGGGAAAATTGACAGCAGTGAACGCCTATGTGAGTCATGCCATGAATATGACTTAGGGGAAAAACTAAATGCTAATCAGTATGCGGTATATACCTACCGTAATCGGAACACAAGTTCAAGTGATTTAAAAGATAAAAATCACTATGGGTCAGCTGATGATTACCAACTGTGCTTACGTTGTCATAATAGTGATTACGCCGCGAAATACAAAGGTGTAAATAAGGCAATTGCAGATATTGAAAAGTTTTATAAAAATACCAATTCCGGTCACTATATCCTAATGGATAAAGTTAAGGATGGCAGTTTATTAAATGGAAATATGCCTTGCGCTGATTGTCATGAAACCCATAACGCGAATAATGGTAAATTAATAAAGAAGGATCTTGGTCATAATACGGAAAGTAGTACTATCTTAGAAAACTGGCCAAATGCAGGGGTAAATGCAAACTTAAACCAGAGAACCCTATGCCTATCGTGTCATAACAACGAAACTGAGCTTTATGGTATAACTGTAGGGTTACCAGAAAAAAATGCTTCAGGATCGACGATAAATGCCCATTTACCTACAAGTACAAGTGCTTGTTCAAATTGCCACGGCGGTTCTTCACGTACCTTTATGGAGGCTGTTCATTCACCGAGTAAGCGAGGGAATTAGGCGATATGGTTCAAGCAATTTATCCCAATCTTTAAAATCTCATTTAAAATTATTAAAAAGGCTCTCATAGTTGAGAGCCTTTTTTCTATCTTTCATACACCCAAACATCTACAACCATCCCGTCATGAGGGTTGGCATTAAACTTCAGAAGATAGTTACCGACAGTGTATTGAAAAAATACTTCTTCGGTCATTTCATTAAAGCCTTCTTTATCTGGCTTACCTACTATTTCTTTTACCTCATTTAACGTCTTTTTAATGCGATTGCCATTCATAGCAATGTGAGTTATTTTTTCTGCTTCATCAAAAATAAACATGAAGTTACTGTAGCCAAAGTATGGCCCACCTTCATAGTAACCTTCTTCAAATGGTTGACCTAGTTCCTCGACTAGCTTTTGTTTCGAGTCACCGATAGCTACTGGACTTCCAACCATTTGCCCCATAGCTGCAACGGCTATCCAACCCTTGGTTAGCTCTAGGTCTTGATACGCTAAAAACATTTCGGGTGTTTCGTTCCAAATTTCAAACCAATATTCGCCCTTCAGCAATCCGTATGGATCATGAGTATTGTTGTAAAGCGTGGCATCAATATCATGCAATTTATTGTTTTTCAATTCCCAAGTCGTAAATTTCCACTCATCTCCATTATAACTGACCGTTTGAAATGTATTTTCCTTAATCAGTTTGATATTTGTATCTGAGAAAAATAGTTTCGTATTTTTTGTTATCCATTCTATCCTGCCATCAGCGACATAAAACAATTCTGCCATGTTAAGACCTGTTTGATCCGCCTGCATGAATACAAGAAATTGTTCAGGCTGGAATGAACGAGAAAGAACCAAGCTCTCATCCGGGAAAAAGACCTCAATATCCTCTTCGACGAGTCCTTGATCTTCCCCCTCTTTTAGAAGAGCTAACCGGTATGAATGATCACTTTCCAAAACAAAAATAACATAATCTTCGTTTTCACGAGCTTTTACCCGGAAGGAAAAATGAGAGTTTTGTTCTAAAACCATTCGATCTATCCAAGTGTCGTTTTGTTTCTGTAGATAAGGGTCTAATTGGTTTGTTTGTATGGAAGCCGTTTGTTTTACATTTTCATCGAGTGGTGTTAGATCATTTGAACAACCAACTAGAAATGAGAGCAAAAATATCAATATTGTTGTTTTTTTCACATAACCACCTCTTTCTCTATTAATTTTACCCAGAGTTACAGGTATTTATTCTATTAAATGTTGGAATGATAGAAAGAGTTATAGTTTTTACTAGTAGATTAAGTTACGTAATTCTAATAAATCAGCCACACCAACCAAAAGGTTAACTCATAATTTAAGGTCAAAAAGAATATGGTTCAAATATAGTTTCGTGACTTTCATAATAATTTTGCTTTTAAATTCATTCAGTTGTCCATAGAAAAGCCTAAATTCACTCTCAATATCAAGGTATGGTTTAGTATAATGGAAATATCTTCAAGTTGTGATCTGTTTTTTTTGATTTGGTTTTTTTCGTAAAGTTTGTTGCTTTCGTAAAAATCCCAAAAGCCGGATTTTTACACATATATATTAAGATATCATTATTTATTTAGTAAGCATTGCTCTTTTCTTACTAATTCTACTGGAGATTTCTTCATCTAAGGTGGTTTTTTTTCAATTATTTTAGGTTAAAAAGCCACAATGTTTACGAAAAGAGCCTTAATTTTAAAGGAGGATACAAATGATTAAGAAGATTGGCTACGTCGTTTTTTCAGTACTTATTATTAGCATATTAGGGTGTTCGGCAGAAAATGAAGAGGAACCGACAGCAGAAGAAGCATTTATAGAATATGCTGCCTATTGGGAAGCGGGGAATTATGAGAAGATGTATGAACTGCTTTCCACACAGGCAAAAGAACTGTTTGCTAAAAATGAATTTTTGGAGAGAAATGCAAAAATTTATGAGGATATCCGTGCAAAGGATTTAACAGTAACGATGTTCGTTGAGGAAATGGTGGAAGAAGAAGTTCCTGTGGATCCAGAAGAACCTGAAACTGAAAAGCTTATTACATATGATAAAAAAATGGATACATTTGCTGGTGCAGTCTCTTTTCGATCAGAGGTTTTAATGACGTTAGAGATTGAAGAAACCGAAGCGGGAGAGGAAAAATATTGGCGCCTTAATTGGACACCAGCAATGATTTTCGATTCGTTAGAGGTAGGAGATAAAGTAAGACTTAGTACCCTGCATCCTACTAGAGGAGAGATTTTTGATAGAAACCATATTGGCCTAGCTGTAAATGGTGAAGTCATTAATATGGGGATTGTTCCAGATAGACTTCCTGAAAACGAGCAAAAAACACTTCAAGATGCTAGTAATCTATTGCAACTATCTGTGGAAGAAATCGAAAAAAGCTAAACCAGTCTTGGGTCAAACCAGATCTATTTGTGCCACTAAAAGCGATTTCTAGAGATGATACACAATTACTTGAAGAACTGATGAATATTCCAGGAGTCACCTATCAAGTGAAAAAAGCTAGAGTCTATCCTTACAATGAGGCAACGGCACATTTAACAGGCTACCTCGCGGAAATTACAGCAGAGGAACTAGAAAAGCATAAAGATAAAGGTTATACTGCGAACTCGATGATTGGAAAAGCAGGTCTTGAATTGATTTATGAAGAAAAACTAAGAGGAGAACTAGGTGGGAAGATTTGGATCGAAACGGAAGCAGGAGTGGAAAAGGATGTTGTTGCTGAAAAACCAGCAGCTAATGGTGAGGACATCTATTTAACAATTGATAGTAAGGTACAGACAGCCTTATATAGGCAACTAGAAGGCGAAGTTGGTACGGCCGTAGCGCTCCATCCGTTAACTGGTGAAGTACTCTCAATGGTCAGTAGTCCTACCTATGATCCAAACAAATTCGTATTAGGTATGTCTTCACAAGAGCGTACTGACTTATTGGAGGATGCAGCAAAGCCTTTACTTAATCGCTTTACTCATACGTTTACACCAGGTTCGACGATTAAACCGATGATTGCTGCGATTGCTTTAGAAGATGGATGGGATACCAATGAGAAAAGAGCGATTGAAGGTCATATCTGGCAAAAAGATTCAACGTGGGGAAATTATAGTGTCAGACGAGTTACTGACCCAAATCACGATGTCGATCTAACAGATGCCCTAGTCTACTCCGACAACATTTATTTCGCGCAAATGGCCATCGAACTTGGAATAGAAAAGCTTGAAGCTGGCTTGCGAGAATTTGGCTTTGATGATTCATTACCTTTTGAATATCCATTAACCAAATCAAAAATTGCCAATGAAAGAATAGATTCCGAAATGCGACTTGCCGATACCGGTTACGGACAAGGGCAAATGCTTATATCACCGTTACATTTGGCGTTGCTATATACGACATTTGTAAATGAAGGTTCCATTCCAAAACCTACCTTACTAAAAACAGATCGTGAACTTTCCTATTGGAAAGAAGGGTTAGTAGCACCTGAGAACGCGAGCTATATTTTAGAAGGTTTAAAGGATGTCGTTCATCATCCACGAGGAACTGCAGCAAAAGCAAAAATGGCAGACATCCCTCTTGCCGGGAAAACTGGTACGACTGAACACAAAGAAGTGCAAGGTGAAAAAGGGCGAGAAACAGGTTGGTTTGTGGCTATGAATACAGACAATCCCGAATTACTTGTTTTGCTAATGGTCGACAACATTGAAAACCGTGGCGGTAGCGGTTTCGTGGTTACAAAAGTTAAAGAGGCTTTCTTAGAGGTATTTTCGCGATAAACGATCAAGCTCCCCTGGTAGATTAGATTGAACTTCACATCCATGAAGTTGTCCTTTATACTATAACTATCTAAACTAGGTCGGAGGGTAACTATGATATTAAAATGGTTAACAAGATTATTACTTTTTGCAGGCCTTAGTATTGTGGCTTATAGTGGCTATTAATTTGGGATGGAAACAAACAAGTGACCAAAACTCTTTCAGAAGCTAAAGAAATTGTAAGTAATGAGCGTAATACCCCAAAAGTTTTTAATCCTAAATTAAATGATATTATTGGAATCATTAGTATTCCAAAGCTAGAAAAAGATCTTCCGATTATCGTTGGAACAGATGATGAGCAATTAAATAAAGGGGTAGGCCATTATATTGGGACGAAATATCCTGGTGAAAACGGGCAAATCCTTTTGTCAGGGCACAGAGATACTGTGTTTCGAGGGTTAGGTAATCTTCTCCATGGTGATGAAATTAAGCTTGATGTGGAGTATGGGTCATTCTCGTACGAAATCGTCAATACGTATATCGTTGATGCTGACGATACAACAGTCATTAATTTCGACTTAGACGAGGAAGTTTTGGTTTTATCGACATGTTATCCGTTTCAATATGTTGGTGATGCACCGCAGCGGTATATTATTGAGGCAAAGCCAAGAAATAAATAAAAACACCATTTTCTTTCAACTAACCCTTAGTTGAAGGAGGAATGGTGTTTTTTTAATTTAAAGGTAATTGCTGCCGGCATAGTTTTTGTTTATTTTTAGCTTCGTTTGGTGAAGATATATCTATATCTTTTCAAAGGACGTTACTATATGACACCAATTACCTTGAGTGACCTAGTTAAAGCTTTTAGTAACTTTACATATACTGGGGTGCAGTCTAATTCAAAACAGATAGAAGAAGGAAATATCTTTGTAGCAATAGATGGAACAGCTGTTGATGGACATCGCTTTATTGATGATGCGATAAAAAGAGGAGCCATTGCTGTTGTAGGGGAGAAGCCTTTGAGTAATCTCTCAGTACCATATTTCCAAGTGACTAACTCGCGCCAGGCGATTGGTTTATTAGCTGCGAACTTTTATGGGTACCCATCGAAAAAGCATACAGTAATCGGTATTACTGGTACTAACGGAAAAACGACAACCTCATATCTAATCAAACATATCATTAGTTTTGCTGGTGAGAGCTGTTCTCTTTTTGGAACGGTTGAGCATACTGTTAACGATACTAAGGTACCTGCAATTAATACAACCCCTGATTCTACCTTGTTGCAAAAATTATTATTTGAAAGCAATGATCGATATGTTGTGATGGAAGCTTCTTCCCATGGCATTGTACAACATAGATTGGAAGGAACGTCATTTGATTACGGACTTTTTACAAATTTAAGCCATGATCATCTCGATTATCATGGTAATTTAGATAATTACTTTAACGCTAAAGCCCAGCTTTTCAAAATGTTGAAAAAAAATGGTGAAGCGATTATCGGAAGTTATTCACCGTGGGGGATTAAATTAAAGGAACGTTTAAAGGCAGAGGGAATCACAACTTCGACATTTGGTGAAAAAGAGGATGATGATCTACAATTGCTAAGCATGGAAAGTCAAGAGAAGCCTACCTTCCAAATAAGGGAAGGTCTCCGTAAACATACTCTCTGTTCTCCACTGCCAGGAATTCATAACGTTTGGAATACGATGCAAGCGTATTTATTAGCACGAAGAATAGGGATCGAGCCAGTTGTTATTGCAGAAGCCTTGAAAACCTTTACCGGGGTACCAGGTAGGTTTGAACAGTATAAACACCCTGAAAAAGCTAAGTTAATCGTAGATTACGCACATAGCCCTGATGCAATTGCCCATTGTTTGCATACATCACGAGATATGACAAGTGGCAGGCTTCTCCATATTTTTGGCTTTCGTGGCAAACGTGATCGTTTAAAAAGAATGACAATGGTTGAAACATCTGTCGAACTTAGTGATGAAGTAATTATTACCTTAGATGATTTAAACGGTGAAGATCTTCAAGAAATGGTTTTTGAAATCAATAACTTAATCTCAAAGGTTGGTAAGAATAAATGTAAAGTAATTTTAGACAGGACTGAAGCAATAAAATATGCTTGGGACACAGCCGACCATGTGGACACTGTTCTGATAACCGGAAAAGGTCCAGAAAAATACCAACAAAGTTTTTCAATCCCTAGCAATACAGATCAAGAAACCATCTCCTATCTAGAAAAATTATTATAGATGAAAAGGACATAAGTGATTTATGTCTTTTTTTGTGTCTAGCTTCAGGCGCCCAGCCCCTCGAGAACCTTCGTCACTTAAATGCTGCCTCTGTGGTCCAGAAGGTCCTCGAGGCAAAGCCGCATGAAGTAACTCTAGAAGTTGCACATGTTGTGAACGAGGTCAGTAGCTTTTGTCGGGGCTACCCAGGGGGCTTGCGCTTTTCTCATTTATAGTTCGTTTGATTCTCTAGGAAACTTCCAATGCATTTATTTGCCTCTGGTAGTATAATAGCTTATGTTAAATAATATTTAATCACTATGGGGTGGGAAAATGTCAAAGGCAAAAAGTAATCCGATGAAGCCATTAGTATTAATCACTGTTGTCATTATTATCTTAGTAAGCGCGATCGTCGTTATAAATAGTAAACAAAACCAAGCGACTGATGGAAAAATTCTAGTTAATCATCCTTCTATCGAAAATCAACCAACAATAGGTGATCCAAATGCTTCTGTTTCTGTTGTTGAGTTTGCCGACTACAAATGCCCAGCTTGTAAAATGTGGGGCGAACAGATCTTCCCTCTATTGAAAAAAGACTTCGTTGATACTGGAAAGATTACATTTTCATATGTAAATGTATTGTTCCATGGTGATGAATCGTTTTTAGGATCATTAGCAGGTGAGGCAGTCTGGAATCAAGATCCTGAGGCGTTCTGGGAGTTTAACAAAGCCCTTTATCAAGAACAACCATCGATCCAAAATCATGATGATCCATGGATCACAGTTGAAAAGGTGATGGAGGTTGCGAAAAAAGCAGTTCCTCATCTTGATCTCGAACTGCTTGAACAAGATATCATAAATATGACCTACAAAGATGCAGTCCTTCTTGATGATCAACTAGTTGAGGAATTAGATATTCCGTTTACACCAAGTATCATTATTAATGGAACATTTGTTGAAGAACCGTTTGATTATGAATTAATCAAACAGCTAATTGAAGGGGGATTAGGGAACTAATGTCCGTTTCTCGTTCTGCGTTGTTCCTTTATTTTGCTTGGTTTGTAGCTGTGGTAGCTACATTAGGAAGCTTATATTTTAGCGAAATTCGCATGTTTCTTCCTTGTCAACTTTGCTGGTATCAGCGGATTGCGATGTATCCTTTAGCAGTCATTTTAGGGATTGCTGCTTATACAAATGATTTAAAAATTACGAAATACGCTTTACCTTTTTCTATTGTTGGAGGTTCAATCTCGTTTTACCATTATTTATTGGAAAAAGTGCCAGGGTTTGCGAGTGTAAAACCTTGCTCACAAGGTATTCCTTGTGATGTAGCCTGGATTAACTGGTTAGGGTTTATTACGATTCCGTTTTTAGCACTTATTGCGTTTGTGATGATTACTGTTTTTTTATTAATCAGCAAAAAACTTTCAAAATAAAAGGGTGCTTAAATTCGTTGTATTAGGTCGTCTTTAACCTTTTTGGGAGAAATTTATTTGTCCCAGTTGCCTATTTATTCTCAAAAGCTTCACGCAAAGCGTGAAGAACCAAGTATTCGAGCCAAATAATATTACTAACGTCATGAATTTCATCATTCATTATTTTCACTATTTAGTTCTATCAACTACGAATGGGGGAAAAACAAATGAGCACGACAAAAATGGTTTCATTAGCTGTTAATGGAGGAATAGGCTTTGGTGCAAAACTAACCCCAAAGCAACTGGTTGCCTTAGGCACTTATCTAGACGAAGATACCGAAATTGAATTAACCACTTTTCAACAGTTGATTATTCAAGTTGCAGAAGAGAACGTAGAGACAGCAAAAAAAGCTTTAGAAGCAGTTGGCTTCTCAGTTTACAAGGTTGGTCCTTATGTTAAAAGCCTTCGGACCTGTAACTTTTGCCAAGGTGCAGATGAAGAAGGAATGCCTGTAGCTATCGAATTGAATAAGCGTATCGCAGGTCAGGAAGTACCATTTACGTTACGTCCTGCTTACACGGGTTGTCCCAATGCTTGCGGCGAACCTCTCATAAACGATATTGGGGTCATTAAGCGTAATGACCACTATGAGCTGTATGTTGGGGGTCAAGCCAAAGGTGAAGATGCCCGCGCTGGGGTATTGCTAAAAGATCAACTAGAGCCAGAAGAATTATATCGTTTGGTTGACGCTGTTTTAGAAGTGTATCGAAACAATGGCAGAAAGCGTGAAAAATTAGCTAAATTTATTCATCGGTACGGCTTTGAAAATTTGAAAAAAGCTGTATCTGTATAAGGAAAAGTCTCAGAGAGATACTCTCTGGGATTTTTTGTTTAAGTAATTACATAAAACCTATACGACTACTTAAGTTTACTCATAAATAAAACAAATTTAACATAAAATATTCACTCCTACTCCATACTTTCCTGACAATTTAGTATTAAAATAAACCTAAAACAAATTTTTAAGAAAGTCCGGAAGCGCTATATTTTTAAAGGTAGTAGGGGGAGGGGCAGCGTTTCTAGCTTGGTAAACATTAAGTCATAATTGAACTTTGGGGGAATTTAGGGTGGAACCATTATTTAGTGTTGGACCAATCAATATTTATTTGTTCGGTATGATGATAGCAGTTGGTACGTTAGTAGGCTTGTATCTTTTTCTAAAGGTGGCTAAAAGTAAAGGATTAAATGAAAAAGTATTATTAGATGTAGTGCTGGTATCATTTATAGGAGGAGTAGTTGGTGCCCGATTAGTTTATGTCCTCGTGTATAATCCTACCTACTATTTATCTAACCCAATAGAAATTATACTCATCCATAATGGTGGACTTTCTATCCATGGTGGTCTACTTGGAGGATTACTAGTTGGAATTTTGTATTTAAAGAAAAAGGAAATTCCGATCTGGAGAACATTGGACATAGCTGTACCATTCATCATTTTAGCTCAAGGAATTAGTAGAATAGGTTGTGATGTTTTTGGAGTACCAACCATGAGTGATCCGTTATGGGCAATTAGAGTTGATGGAGTATTGTTACATCCAGCTCAGGCCTATGAATTTACTCTAAATTACTTGTTGTTTGGTTACTTGTGGTTAAGGTTACAGAGTACAGCCTACCATGGGCAGGTGTTTTTTCATTATTTAATAGGGTTTTTGACAATAAGAGGGATTGTTGAGTTCTTCAGGGATAATCCGCTTCTTTACGGATTGATCAGCGTAAGCCACGTCATGAGCCTAGCTGGGATTTTCGTTGTAGTGATCTTAATGATCTATCGAAAGAAAACAACCAAGGTTATTGTCTCACCTAGTGTACCAAGATATGAAATTGCCAAGGTTTGGTTTTATATCTGGGTTTTAACACTAGTTTCTATTATTCTTTACTATTTGCTTCAAGGATAAGCAAGTTACATGCTTCCTCAATGTCATTTGATGTTGTGGAAGCTTTTTTTGTTGTTTAAGGAGTTTCTTAGTAAATTTATGCTAAATGAATTATGAAATTCACTCGAATAAGTAATTGTTAGTAAAAATGTGATAGACGTTACATTTTTTTAGTTTCTGCAAATTTCGTTCACAGATATTTGCTAGATATACAAACTTTCTTAAATGTTTCTTCATAAATTTCCTTTAATCTTTATCTTGTAAACAAAACAAATTGGAGGAAAAGAAATGAAAAACAGGTTAAGAGTTTTACAGGTTTTATTTTCATTCTTTTATTGACACTACCTATGCAAGTCTTTGCAGATGAAAAAGGCGGGAAACATTCACATGATGATGAGAAGAAAACCGAAGCAAAGAAAGAAAACGACGACGATCACAGTCATGATGAAGATGACGACCATGGCCACGACGAAGATGACGATCACGGGCATGGTGAAGAAGCTGATGACCACGGTCATGGCGAAGATGACGGTCATGGCCACGGTGAAGATGACGATCATGGCCATGATGAAGGCGATGACCATGGTCACGATGAGGCTGACGATCACGGCCACGGCAAAGGGGATGACCACGGGGATGGTGACGATCACGGTCATGGGGATGATGACCATGATCACGAGTATGTAGAGACTGGAGCCAACATTCCGCTTTTAAGTACATTTGCCGCGATTAATGGTGGCTTTATGCTCTTTGGAGCCGTTCGCAAAATCAATAAGAAAAGAAAGAGTGGTGTGAAATAATGGCCTTACCAGAAAAAAAATTACCATCTTCAAACCCTAAAAAACCGTTTAACTTCTTAGATATTCCATTCATCAATAAATTCATTAAAAGTAAGTGGTATCCTGGTATCTTTCAGTGGTTAGGAATGGCGTTCTTTGGTCTGATCGTTTTTGAATTAATGACAGGAACAGTTAATCCGCACCGAAATTGGGGAACTGCGATGACTTGGGTCCTTTGGTGGCCGATTGTTCCAATTTTATTCATCTTAGTAGGTCGGTTTTGGTGTGCAGTATGTCCGTTCGGGAAAATAAGTGATATTGTTCGTCGGTTAGTTGGTAGTCAAAGTCCGATGCCGAAGTTTTTAAAAAAGTATGGTATTTGGTTAATTGATATTACCTTTATCGCGATTACTTGGGCAGACCATATTTTCGGAGTGGTGCATTCTCCAAGAGGGTCAGGAATTTTACTATTATTACTTTTAACAATGGTTATCGTGACATCTGTTTTTTACGAAAGAAGAACATTTTGTAAGTCACTTTGTTTCCTTGGTGGATTAGCAGGAAACTATTCAAGAGCTGGGATGTTAGAGTTAAGAGGAAACCCAGACATCTGTCGAACTTGTAAAACTCAAGCTTGTTATAAAGGAAGCGAAAAGGCAGAAGCCTGTAACATGTTTCAGTTTGTAAGAACAATGGACAATAGTGCAGAATGTAACCTTTGTGGGGACTGTGTGAAAAACTGTCCGAATGAATCAATTCGAATTTCACCAAGAAAACCAACAATGGAGCTTTGGGGTATTAAGAAACCAATGCTTGAGCAATCATTCTTAGCAGCGGTTATTATGGGGATCGTATTGGTTCAAAACGTAACGATGTTAGAAGTTTGGAACACGATTTTAAATGGAATCGGAACTGTTACAAGAACTAGTAATTTCAACGTTAACTTTACAATCGCCTTTATTATCGCGATGATTATTCCAATTGCAATGCTTTGGTATGCGTCAAAATTAGGTTCAAAGACATATCTTGATACAACAACGAAGGATAACTTCATTCGTTTTGGCTATGCGTACATTCCAATTGACCTAGCTGGTCACTTAGGACATAATTTGTTCCATCTATTAACTGAAACGAAGGCATTGTATTACAATACACTTGGATTATTTGGAGTTTACAAGACTGGAGATTTAGCAGTAGTTTCTGATGGAACTGTACAGATCTTCCAATTTATTTTAGTAGCTGTAGGTACTTGGTTATCAATCTACGCAGTTTACCGTATTGGTAAGAAAAAGTCCTTCAAACAGCTATGGCCATTCTACTTATTAATGCTCATCTTTGGTATTATCAATTTCTATCTATTCTCATTACCAATGGATCACCGCGTGCATTAATAGGTAAGTTCGAAATCCGACTTACATGAGATTAGATCCCGTTTTAGTATTTAATGTCCATTCCAGAAGGAAAAATTAGTGGAATTGTCCACGAACGGTGTCAGACACCATTTTGGATAGGAGTTGTAGTGAAAAATGGAAATTATATCGACATCTATTAACATTTTCGTGATTGTAGTCCTACTCATTTTGACTTTCTCTTTCATCAAAGTCATCTTTAAGAAAGAGACTAAAAGCAGTTGTTGTGGAAAAGGGAAGGGCTGCTGTAGCGAAAATGGTCACAAGCAGTGCTCTTGTAAAAAATAAGCACCAAGAAAACTAGTAAAGGTGGTATCTCAAATAAGAGATACCACCTTTACGCTTGTAATGGCTTTAATTTATCGTCAATTGACCTATAAATTTACCAGGTTCAAGGCTAAACTGGTACTTTCCTTCTACAGGATCGTTTAGAAAAGGATCATACTTTGCCCATTTTTCTATTAAAATCTCAGGTTTAAATCATCTGAAACTAGGTAGGGCACCAACCTCTATAGCTCCTGCGGGTATTCGGTGCCCAAAGCCCTGTATATTTTTATGGTTGGATTTAGGTTGCAAAATGTTGTATAGCAAGATGTTTATGTTAGTTAATGAACTTCATAATTCATTGTTTTCGTTATTTTGTTCTAATTGTAGATTGTTAAGGTAATCCAGAAATATCTCAGTATCCCAAATCAAAATATTGTTCACCCTTTTTCCATACTTTCATAACAATTTAAAATTATAATGAGTTTCATAATTGATTATTAGCGCCATTAAGGAGGAATTTAATTATGGATAATTTAGCGTTTCTTGCCCTATTAGCCTGTCCATTAATGATGGGAGGATTGCTTTACTTCGTTATGAAAGGAACAAAAAACAACGATTTGCAAAAGGACAAAGCTCAGACTGAAAAAATACAGGAGAATATGAATAAATTGATGAAGCAAAATGAGCAATTGTTAGAAGAAATTGATCGGTTGAAACGCTCTAGATAAAACTCAAACCTTAAATTAGGAAGGAGAAATGAAATGGAGCTTGGATCTAACTATCTAAATATTATCTTTATTATTATTTTAATAGGTATGTTGTTTTTGATGAAAAAAAGTGGTGGAGGATGCTGTTCAAAGAATGGAAATAAATTAAGCAGAGAAAATGAAAGCAAGTCACCTACTGTTGAAGACCTTCAAAGAAAAATTGAGAGAATAGAAAGACAAAATCAACTTTTACAAAATGAGGTAAATGACCTAAAACACAAATAAGCTTTTGTAGGAGGGGTCTTATGAGTGCATTTCTGTTACTAATAGTGATACTAAAAGGGATATGCTTATATTTTTGTTGGAGATCAATTTCAGCTGCAAAGAAAAGTAAATGTCAAAATGATAGTAAAACAAGTAATGAGCTTCATGATTTAGAAAATAGATTAGCAAAATTAATTGAACAAAACAATCAATTAACTAAGGAACTACACGGAATCAAAAAGACAAATTAATTCGTAATTAATTCGAGTTTTAAGGAGCAGTTATGGAAGAAAATATAGTTTTATTTTTTGAAGAATATTCAAACTATGCTATCATATTGAGCATTTTGATAAATGTCATAGTTGCCGTTTTTGGTGTCATCCCGAGCTTCTTTGTAACGGGAGCTAACATCATATTCTTTGGGTTCTGGCAGGGAACGCTTATTTCATTTGCAGGAGAAGCAATTGGAGCAATTGTCGCATTTTTACTCTATAGAAAAGGCTTTAGAAAGCTCTCTACTGTAACGGTGGAAAAGTATCCAAAGGCCAAAATGTTACTTTGGAAACAGGGCAAAGAAGCTTTTTATTTAATTTTATCCTTAAGACTATTACCATTTGTCCCTTCAGGATTAGTTACTTTTATTAGTTCGATAGGCAAAGTTTCATTTATTATTTTTGCTATGGCTAGTACCTTAGGGAAAGTTCCAGCCTTATTAATTGAAGCTTATTCCGTTTACCAAGTTACGCAATGGACATGGCAGGGAAAAGTAATTTTAGTTGGAGTGGGGCTATATTTAGTATTTCTTGCTTTTAAAAACAATAGGAAAAGAAGTTAAGTTAAAGCATGAAAATCAAAAATTTACTTTTTAAAAAAGAAGGTGGCTTATGTTATCGTTATTTACTCTCCTAGTTGTATCTCAAGTAGAAAGGCATAGGAATGGTTTGAAATAGAATAAATGTCCATTCCAGTCGGAAAAAGTAGTAAAAGTGTCCACGAAGGGTGTCAGACACCGCTCGTGGACACTTCTTTCATTTTATTCACTCGCTTAATGATCATGTTGATGAATAGAGTGGTCATTATTTTCGTGCTGGGTCGGCAAAGAATAATGGTGTGTTAAATAAAAAGCTAGGATAATGACAAGGAAAAGGGGTAATCGCTTGCCAAAGAAAAAGTTCTTCCAGTTTTTTTCTTTGAAGCTAAGTTCACCTTGCATCATTAAAAATAGCATAAATAAAACGCCACCAGAGATAACAATCATAACATTCATGACACTATTCATTTGGGTACTAGAAACCATGACCCCAAGCATTGCTCCCATCATTCCGCCCATTGCTCCTGATAAGAATCCATCTAATACAGCGATAATACTAAGTGGAAAACCTGCAATCGTTCCGGTGATTGCGCCAAATAAGATACTAATAACGGTAATGACAAAGAAATGTTCAGGATACATTAAGCCCATGATCGTTCCAAAAGATAACCCAAGTACCATTCCAACAGTCATCGCAATCATCATACCAGCCATATGAGATAGTTTTTTTCTGAATAAAAGATGAAGCTAAAAATCCAGATGACGATAAGTCCATAAATAAATAACAGAATTGTCGTTGATACCAAGAAATCACCCTCCTATCTTTATAATGGGTATGTAAAAATTGAGGGAATTAGTACAAGTTTGAATTATGGAAATACGACATTAGGAAATTTCGCGTAGGTGTTACAAAAACTTCATAATTTCTTGATATTTGTCTTTTATAATGCATTTATACCCCTTGGTGGTATAGAAAATAAATTATTGAAAGTCTTTAGTTAACAAAGAAATATACATCAAAAAAATAATACCCCCATAAAACTAAAGGGAGTGTCGGTTATGAACCAAGTAATAAAAGAATTTGCAGTTAATGGGATGACGTGCGCATCTTGTGTAAACCGTGTTGAAAAAGCGATCAAAAAAGTAAATGGTGTAGAGTCAGTAAGTGTAAATTTGGCTACAAATCAAGCTCAGGTCAAATATAATCCAGCAGATACTAATGAGGAACAAATCATTGCATCGATAAATAAATTGGGATACGAGGCGCGATTAAAAACTGATATCAATCAGAAAAAGTACCTATATTCAGTTAAGGGAATGACCTGCGCATCATGTGTGAATCGTGTTGAAAAAGTTATTTCAAAAGTACCAGGGGTAGAGAACGTCACTGTAAATCTCGCCTCTCACCAAGCACAAGTTCAGGTGACGAGTAACTTTCAATCGCAAAGCGTGATTGAGGCAATCACAAAGCTTGGGTATGAAGCGGCGTTACTAGACGAATTGAACGAAGATCAGGCTTTGGATGAACAAGAAAAGGAGTCTCGAAAACTAAAAAAGGATTTTCTATTTAGTGCGATTGTCACTAGCATCGTATTAATAGGAAGTATTCCACATATGATGGAAGGCTGGGGTGCGTGGGTTCCTGAGTTATTATCTAACCCTTTTATGTTACTCTTATTAACCACTTACGTTCAACTTGTACCAGGTTGGAGATTTTACCGAAATAGCTACAAAATTCTAAAGAACAAATCTGCAGATATGAACGTGTTAGTTGCCATGGGGACAACTTCCGCATGGGTGTATAGTGGGGCGATGACCTTATTTCCAGAGACTTTATCGACGATGGGTTTCCCATACCAGTTATACTATGACGTCACAACGGTAATTACAACGTTAATTTTACTAGGGCGCTATTTCGAAGCAAAGGCAAAAGGAAAAACATCGACGGCGATCAAAAAGCTGATGAATTTACAAGCGAAGACAGCGAAGGTAATTAGAGATGGCAAGGAATTAGAGCTACCCATTGAAGAAGTGCTAGTCGGGGATGAAATTATTGTAAAACCAGGAGAGCGGATTCCAGTTGATGGGGTTGTAATTAAAGGGAAATCGTCAGTTGACGAGTCCATGCTTACTGGTGAATCAATTCCGGTAACAAAATCGATTGACGATGAAGTCATTGGAGCGACAATTAATAAATCAGGCTCGTTTACCTTCCGGGCCACAAAAGTTGGGAAAGAGACTGCACTTGCCCAAATTATTCGTTTGGTCAATGAAGCACAAGGGTCAAAGGCGCCAATTCAACGAATAGTTGATGTAATTTCGGCTTACTTCGTTCCAGCAGTGTTAATTATGGCAACAGTTTCTGCAGTGGTGTGGTATCTGATTGGTCCGGAACCTGCATTGATCTTTTCACTTACTACATTTATTGCGGTATTGATCATCGCCTGTCCATGTGCATTAGGATTAGCGACCCCAACTGCGATTATGGTAGGAACGGAGAAGGGTGCAGAGAATGGCGTTTTAATTAAAGATGCAGCAAGTTTAGAAAAAGCTCATAAAACGAATATTGTCGTTTTAGATAAGACCGGAACAATCACTGAAGGAAAGCCAAAGGTAACAGATATTATCGAGACCTCGACGATTTCAAAGGTTGAACTACTGGCAATTACTGCTTCAGTTGAGACGGCATCTGAGCATCCACTAGGTGAAGCAATTGTTCAAGAGGCAAAACAACAAAAGCTGCGCCTCGTAGAACCTGAAGATTTCCAGGCAATTGTTGGCCATGGAATCGAAGCGACTATTGAAGGGAAAAAAGTGTATGTAGGAAACTTAAAGCTCATGCGTGAGAAGAAAATAGAGCTCAACCAAGCAACAGAATATGCCGAAACTCTAGCTGAGCAAGGCAAAACACCAATGTATGTCGCGATTGACGACCAATGTGTAGGTGTTGTCGCAGTTGCTGATACTGTGAAAAAAGATTCGGTAAAAGCAATAGCGGAAATGAAAAAATGGGTCTAGAAGTTGTAATGATAACTGGTGACCATTACAAAACGGCTCAGGCAATTGCCAAGGAAACAGGAGTGGACCGTTTTATTGCAGAGGTATTACCAGAAGATAAAGCGAAAGAAGTAAAGCTACTTCAAGAAGAAGGCAATGTCGTTGCTATGGTTGGCGATGGTATTAATGATGCTCCTGCTTTAGCTCAAGCTGATGTTGGGATTGCGATAGGAACTGGGACCGATGTAGCTATGGAGACTGCCAATATCACGTTAATGCGTGGAGACATCATGAGTGTTGTTACTGCACTCAGACTATCAAAGGCTACAATGCGGATGATCTGGCAAAACCTTGGCTGGGCTTTTGGTTATAATATTATCTTAATTCCAGTGGCAGCAGGGATGTTATATCCAGTCTTTGGTCTTCTCTTAAATCCAATGCTAGCAGGAGCTGCAATGGCCTTTAGTTCAGTGTCAGTTGTATTAAATACTTTACGCTTAAGAAAATTTAAGTCAATTTAGGACCAAGAAAACATGCTGAGTCGCAGAAACGATCAAGCATGTTTTTTTGTTGTGCCTGTTCAAGAAGCTTTAAACCTAAATTTTTCAGTTTAATTTCGAAATCCTTTCTTACAATCTTCATACTTTTTCCATAAAACAAAGGTAAGTTATTATTATGAAAGGTTTTATATATGAATTTTACGAACAGGTTTGTAAAGTATTTTTTCAGTTTCCGTTCTGAACTAGAAAAGAGTACTAAATAGTTCAATTCATAGGTTCGAAACGAGCCTTAGTATAAAACATTAATAGGAGTGGGGAAAATGGGTTATAAGGTTTTAATTGTTGATGATGAAAAAGAGATGCGAAATCTTCTAACAGTCTGTCTAAAGCCTTCAGGATACCACATTGAATTAGCTCAAACAGGTTTTGACGCTTTACAGAAACTAACCGTCCAAAAATTCAACTTAATTATTCTAGATATGATGACCCCAACAGAAGCTGGATTTGAAATACTAAGAAAAATCCGCGAGAGGAATGGGAACGATGTTTCTATTATTATGATCGCTGCACTTGGAGAAACAGAATGGATTGAGGAAGGTTTGCGCTTGGGTGCAAATGATTATATTGTTAAGCCATTTGAGCCAAATGAAGTCATTGCAAAAATTTATAAATTAGTTAAGAAGCACTAATAAAAACAGAGCAAAGGAAGCTGCTTTTCCTTTGCTCTACTTTTGTTATTGACCACTTAACCCACGTTTGAATGCTTCTAAATGTCTTATTGAGGCATCAGCTAAGTTTTGAAAAACAGCTCTAACATCTTCTGGAAGGTTTTCAATGGTAATCAATTTTTCATACATTTTGATGTTATCAATTTCACCATCAACCCCAGATAAGAATGCGTCTTTTAGTGTATTAGGTGGAATTACATATTTTTTTGCCACATTCTCTGGCACACTCACCTTATACATCTTAAATAGCGGCAGCAGGGCGGCGATGTGCCTTTGCTCAGCACGTTTGATTTGATTAAAGGGCCTTATGTCACCAAACTTCTCAAGAATGGCATCATATCTTGCTTGGGCAAGATATTCATCTTCAAGTGCATAAATCAATCCCTCTTCTAAGGTGATCGTACTGTCGGCAAGCGCTCCCTTTGCTCCATAGTTCTCGGGTATTGGATCTTGAGCAAAGCTAACTGTCACTGAAAAAAGTGAAATGAGAAAGAACATAAAGATAAAGCTAGTTTTTGTTTTCATCGGAATACTCCTTTCAATTATGTGTCACTGGTTATTTTAACATAAAGGAAAAAAGCATACTAAAAAAGTAGAAAAGGTACTATCTCCGGGGAGATAATACCTATTCTATTTTTACAACTCTGTTCCACCTTTGTTTTTCATGAAGTTTTTCATGCCTTCGATGTTTCCACTCTTCATCAATCCTTGCATCATGCCACCCATTCGGCCTTGCATCATGCCATCTTCACCATGGCAACGATTAAACATTTCTTCTAATTCTTCGTCTTCTAAGTCAGGATGCATTTCTTGCATAAATGGTAACATGTCTTTGAAATTGAAGTTCTCAAAAACATCGTCTGAATTTGCTAAAGCTACTGATCCAATCCCTAAAACTAATGCTGTTGCTGTTACTGCCGCAATCATTTTCTTTTTCATCATTTACCATCTCCTTTTCTATTTCTACTTACATTGTAACCACAGGATGTAAAGAAGTTATGAAGAATATATAGTAATGTTATGTACATTCTCTATTTTTTTCATGAGTGTGCTATAATTTCACCAACTAAGCGAAAGGGAGTGTTCACTTTGGCGCTAAAAATTCTTGTCGTTGACGATGAACCAATGATTATAGATGTGATAAAGGCCTACCTCGAGCGAGCGGGCTATGTCGTCTATTCAGCTTTAAGTGGATCTCAAGCGTTGAAAACGTTCAGAGATGTAAATCCCGACTTTCTAATTCTAGACTTAATGCTACCGGATTTTTCGGGAGAAGAAATTTGTAAACGAGTTCGAGAAACGAGTGATGTACCAATCATGATGCTTACCGCAAAAACAGCAGAAGAGGATAGAATTAATGGGATCGTTATTGGGGCTGATGATTATTTAACAAAACCTTTTAGCCCTCGTGAAGTTGTTGTTCGTGTAGAAGCGATCTTACGAAGAACAAAGCAAGCAAGTGGCAGAGATATACTATCGTTTAACGATAAAGATCTAATGATAGATTTCTTAAAAAAAGAAGTACGGGTAAAGGGTAACGAAATCACTTTGACTCCAAATGAATTTAAATTACTAGTAGCGATGGCCGAATATCCTGGACGTGTATATAGCCGCCTAGACCTCCTTGATAAGATGCAAAGTGAAAGCTATGAAGGGTATGAGCGAAGCATTGATGTTCATATCAAAAATTTACGAAAAAAATTCGAAACCGATACCAAAAATCCTGAATATGTCATTACTGTTTTTGGGATGGGCTATAAATTTGGAGGTAAATTAGATGTTTCGAACCCTTCAATCTAGGTTGATGTTCTTTTTTCTACTTGTTTCGCTCGGTGGAATTATTTTCGTGAGTGGAGTCATCCAGTATAGTTTTACTGGGAGCTTTAATGAATATTTAGAAACGAAGCGTACGGAACAAGTTGCAGCGGTAGTTGAGAGGTTAGAAGAGGAGTACCACAATTTGGGACAAATTACAGGCGAGACAATGATGCCTATTTTCCACCAACATGCAATGGTAGATCAATTGTTTTTTCAATATTATGATGAAAATGATACACTCATTATTGATTCGGCTAGGCATTTACATATGATGCAAATGCCTAGGATTGAAAATCTCGATCGTGATCTTTACAGTATAACGGTTGATGATCAACAAATAGGCACATTACTTGTCTTTTTTCCAAGAGAATATGTAAATATCGATTCGCAATTTTTACAGCAGTTTAATAAATACATTGTCGTTGCAGCACTTACAATGATCCTGATCTCAATTTTGATTTCGTACCTTCTGTCGAAAAAGCTTAGTCAAGGTTTACGCAGAGTTTCAATGGCTACAGGTGAGCTACGGAAAAACAACCTAGAAATTAGAATTCCTGAGGATAATCAAGTCGAAGAGATAAATCAGCTAGCAAAGTCTTTTAATGATTTAGCTTTATCTTTAAGCAATCAAGAGAAATTAAGAAAACAATTTACCAATGATCTTGCACATGAGTTGCGGACACCACTTGCAACTCTAAGAAGTCAAATTGAGGCTTTTTTAGATGGGGTTTGGGAGCCGACGCCAGAACGATTGCAACAAGGACATCAAGAGTTAATGCGATTAGTACGCTTAGTTGATGATTTAGAAAAATTGCTTGCAGCGGAGAACCCACAAATTCAATTACGGCTAACGAATATTAACTTGAGGGATGCCTTGCAGTCATTGAACGTTTCCTTTCATTCTCTATTCAAGGAAAAAGGAATTCGACTACACATTGAAGAAGCAAAACCTGAGCTATTTATTCACGCAGATCAGGACCGCTTTTATCAAATTCTGATCAACCTTTTAAATAATGCTTTGAAGTACACGAATGAAGGTGGAACGGTTACGTTAACAACAAAGCAAAAGGATGATGAGGTCCATTTTATCATCGAAGATAATGGTCAAGGTATCTCAGAAGCAGATTTGCCACATATTTATGAACGTTTTTACCGCGGCGAAAAATCAAGAAATCGAAAAACTGGCGGTGTGGGCATTGGACTCTCGATCGTGAAGGCGTTAGTGGATGCTCATAAAGGAAAGATAATGATAGAAAGTGAACAAACTAAAGGAACTAAGGTAGTTGTTAGTCTTCCAAAAAGTGAATGAAAAATCATAGAACCTCCCTTGTCACATTTTAACTATAGTTTCTTAATAGTTTCTCCATGATTTCTTGTTAAACTTTCATTAATTAAGACAAAGGAGATGGAGTCATGAAAGCAAAAAAGTTATTAATAACACTAGGGTTAGCTAGTATCGTTGCCATTATTTCAGCTTGTGGTTCGGATTCAGAGGCTAAGCAAGGCGAACCCATCGTTATTGGTGCGCAAGTAGAAAATCCAGAACAGGTTACATCTTTTTCACATATTCATGGGCTTTCAAAACACCCGAGTGATAACAACAAACTATTGTTAGCAAGTCATTACGGATTAATTGAATACGATAAAGAGTCTACAGAAGCTCATTTTGTTGGGAGCGAGAGATTTGATTTAATGGGATATTCAGTTGTCTCTGGCACGGATATATTAATGACAAGTGGTCATCCAGGAGAAGGAAGTAAATTGCCAAATCCATTAGGTTTTCTTTGGAGTGAGGACTTTGGCCAAACGTGGGAAGTTCGTGGGTTACATGGAATGATTGATTTTCATGGGCTAACAGCCACGAGTGATCATTCGATTCTTTTAGGATACGGTTCTGACGCTAAAAGTGACGCAATTCTGAAGTCTACTGATCAAGGATTTACCTGGGAAGTACTCAAAACAAAAGGCTTACCATTAAGTCATGATGAATTCTTTGATTTAGGGGTAGCCCCAAATAATGGTGAGATTGCTTATGCAGCGACGAGTAAAGGTTTATTTTATTCCAATAACGGTGGCGTAGATTGGGTAAAAAAATTCGACGGTTATTTTACCGCACTAACCGTTCTTGGTGAAGAAGAAGTCGTTTTTTATGAAGCAAGTGAGAATGGACTATATCGTTTAAACGGTGAGGAAGTTATCACGTACGATCTCTATTTAGGAGCCGACGCAGTAAACTATATCGTAGTGGATGTTGAGTCTTCGGCTGTAACTGTAGCCACCTTTCAAAATAACCTATTAGAAACAACTGACCATGGAGGCACATGGGAAACATTGCTTAAAGAAGGTAATTTTTAAGTGAATAAGAGGATGGAGCGTGAATTAGATAATTCACGCTCTTTTTGATGTTGGCGCTTTAACCAAAGATAATTAGATAAATCCCTAAGTTGAACAATTCATCCAGAAAAGAGCAATAAGTAGTGAAATCTTAGCTTTCACATAAGTAAACAAAATTGCGAAAACAGCGTTGTTTTTGAAGGAACGTATAAGTAGATAAGGTTCTACGCAACCTGGATTTATAAAAATTACGGGGCTGGGTTACATAAGTGGATTTTACGCGACTGAATTTTACAATAATTAGGAGAAAGTGGTACATAAACGAGTTTTACGAGACTGAATTTTACAATGATTAGGAGGGAGTGGTACATAAACGAGTTTTACGAGACTAAATTTTACAATGANNAGGAGAAGTCGGTACATAAACGAGTTTTATGAGACTGAATTTTACAATAATTAGGAGAAAGTGGTACATAAACGAGTTTTACGAGACTGAATTTTACAATAATTAGGAGGAGTCGGTATATAAACGAGTTTTACGCGACTAAATTTTACAATAATTAGGAGAAAGTGGTACATAAACGAGTTTTACGAGACTAAATTTTACAATAATTAGGAGAAAACGGCGCATAAACGAGNTTTACGCGACTGGAATTTACAATAATTAGGAGAAAGTGGTACATAAAAGAGTTTTACGCGACTAAATTTTACAATAATTAAGAGAAAGTGGTACATAAACGATACGAGACTAAATTTTACAATAATTAGGAGAAGTTGATACATAAAGAGTTTTACGAGACTAAATTTTACAATAATTAGGAGAAAGCGGCACATAAAAGAGTTTTACGAGACTAAATTTTACAATAATTAGGAGAAAGTGGCACATAAAAGAGTTTTACGAGACTAAATTTTACAATAATTAGGAGAAAGTGGTACATAAACGAGTTTTACGTGACTGAAATTTACAATAATTAGGAGAAGTTGGTACATAAACGAGTTTTATGCGACTAAATTTTACAATAATTAGGAGAAAGTGGTACATAAACGAGTTTTTCGAGACTAAATTTTACAATAATTAGGAGAAAGTGGCACATAAAAGAGTTTTACGAGACTAAATTTTACAATAATTAGGAGTAGTTGGTACATAAACGAGTTTTACGCGACTAAATTTTACAATAATTAGGAGAAGTTGGTACATAAACGAGTTTTACGCGACTAAATTTTACAATAATTAGGAGAAAGTGGTACATAAACGAGTTTTTCGAGACTAAATTTTACAATAATTAGGAGAAAGTGGCACATAAAAGAGTTTTACGAGACTAAATTTTACAATAATTAGGAGAAGTTGGTACATAAACGAGTTTTACGAGACTGAATTTTACAATAATTAGGAGAAAACGGCGGCATAAACGAGTTCTGTGCGACTGATTTCACAAATTACGAGACATTCCATGCAATACCCAAAAACTATCAAGAAACTGTGTGGAAAGATTGAGGGATTATTGACAACGTGGGTAATCGTTTTTCTCAGAGTGACCTTTCTCACTTCGAGTCGTGCTCCTTCTTTTTATACTTAAGACATACCATACTAAAGGGGGACATTAACAATGAAAACATCAATGAGATGGTTCACTACGATAGCAGTTTTAGCTTTAATATTACTTTTAGCTGCATGTGGTGAGGAAACAGAAACGGGATCAATTCAAGAAGAGAAGGTCGAAGGTGCGACCGAAGTTGAAACAGAACCGACTATAGAGGTAGGGGTAGAAGTAGAAGAGAGCTACGTTGTTGTGGTAGCCAACGAAAAAGATGAAACATTATCTCTGATCTATTATCCAGAACAAAGACAAGAAATCATCGAGCTAGATGGTCAGGCTCATAATGTAGAAATCAATGTTGAAACAGAGTTAGTTTGGGTTACGATCAATCCGCCGCATGATGATAAAGACGGACATGGACATGGTCATGGACATGATGACAACCTAGAAAAGGTAGTTGCATATGATTTAAATACATTACAGAAGGTAGAGGAGTATGAGGTAGGTAATCACCCTGCCCATGTATCAACGACTCAGGATGGAAATATTGTTGTTGTAAGTAATTCTGGAGATAATACGGTAACCATTATTAATCGTGAGAGTGCTGAATTAGCGACGGTTCCGGTTGGTGAATATCCACATGGTCTTCGCATTTCCGTGGATCAAAAATTTGTTTTTATCGCAAATATGAAAAGTGCTGATATGAGCATTGTTGATCTGGAAACAAAAGAAGAAGTAAACCGCGTCGTCGTTGGTAATGGTGCTGTTCAAACAGGGATTTCACATGATGGTCAGTATGCATTTGTTGGTTTGCATTTGGATAATCAACTAGCTGTCGTTGATGTTGCGACACAAGAATTAATGAAGCTAATTGATACTGGTGTGGGGCCAGTGCAAATGTACGCTAGCTACGATAACCGGTATGTGATCGTAGCAAACCAAGGGAGTGAAGATGCTCCGTCAGATACAATTACGATTGTAAGTCTTGAAACCTTAGAAGTTGTTAAAGAAATTCAATTAGGAAAAGGCGCTCATGGCATTGTTATCTCAAAAGATAGCCGCTATGCATTCGTAACAAATATGTTTGAGGATACTGTTTCGGTTGTCGATCTAGAAACTCTGGAAGAAACAACGAGAATTGAAGTAGGTTATTACCCAAATGGAATTTCGATTAACTAGCTAGCCAAAAAATGGTTGTCTCAAAGTTTTATGAGACAACCTTTATTTTTTTCATATTCGCCAAATTATTGTCTTAATTTCTTCAAATTTTCTCGATAAATTTTCGTCTATACTATTAATAGATAGATTTATAAGTTAAAGCTAGGTTTACTAATGATTAATGAAATGAGGGGAAGTAATGAAAAAGATATTCATAGCGTTTGGCGTCATAGCTTTTATTGCGATGGTTGTCGGAATTTCATCATTATTTTTGGCAGATGAGTCGCTCACACATGATGGGCATATACCCGATACAATTGGTGCTTATTATTTAACAAATAAAATTGAAGGCGAAGAAGCAAAACAAATCATGAACCAATTACATGGCGATGAAGTTGATCTCGATGAAGCCTATGTACTTGAATACCAAACCCAGAGGGGATCTTACGCAATCGTATGGATTTCAGAAACGAATCTCGTAGAGCTACCGCCAAAGTTATTTGAAGATATGCTTGAATTTGTTGAAAATAGTGAGTTGTACATTAATCATCATGAAAAAGAGATTAGCAATAGGAATGTACAATATGCGTTCGGAACGGAACGAGATAACTACTACTTTGCTACAGAAAATCGTTTTGTATGGGTGGCGACTTTTGAAGATAAGAGAGACATTTTTATCAAGAACGCCGTGAAAATATTCTAATAGAGGATACAGGCCTTCGACTTGATCTTTCGTACCGTAGGAGCGACTTTCGAAAGCTTTGGGATGTCCCTAGCTCGAAATTCTAGATAAAAAGATTTGTTTAAAACATTGCCACAGGAATGTATCAATTTATCCAAACTTTCTTGTTAGTTTCTTCACACATTCTNTNTATTCTATTAATAATAAAGTTTCATCATCCATTTTCCCGCCACTAAATTAGTCGCTGATCTATTGGAATTTTGAAATTGGCTTATATAATACAAAATATTGGAGGAGAAGGAATGAAAAACAGAGATAGAATGATTTCAGTACTATTTTTCATTTTTCTACTTATACTACCACTTCAAGTGTTTGCTCATGGTGATGAAGATGATGATGGTCATGATGTTGATAGCGCGCCTTGGCTGTCAGAGAAAAGGGCCATGGTCATGATGACGAAGATGATCATGGTCATGGTCATGGTGATGATGGACATGATCATGAATATGAAGAAACAGGAGCAAACTTGGCTTTGCTTGGAACTTTTGCGGCAATAAATGGTGGCTTTATCGCTTTTGGTGCGGTTCGCAAGTTATATAAAAAAAGAAAGTAGCACCATAAAGGGTACATAGAGTTTATCTATGTGCCTTTTATTTTAGGCTCTTTTCGTAAACATTGCTCCTGCGGTTACTCGTCGCACAAAAAAACTTGTTGCTTTTTACTCTAAAATATCGGAAAAATACCTTAGATGAAGAAATCACCCAATAAATTTATTAAGAAAAGAGCAATACTTACTAAATTAGTGGTGAATTCTTAGTATTTTGTGTAAAAATCCGGCTTTTGTGATTTTTACGAAAGCTAATAGCAACAATCTTTTAGAAACGAGCGATTAATTTTAATTACTCTCTAGGTTACATGTATCGTATAACCTCAACCTTATAATGAGTGCTTAAAATTTTTTCGAAAAAAATTTCTCTCCCCCTCAAAAATAAAAAATCTCCCGTATAGATAAACGAGACCAAGAAAATAAGTTAAAGGCAAAGCCATTGAAAGGTGGTGACGCAAAGCTATAGGGACTAAGGGGAAGCCTATGTCAGCCAGTTGCCATAAGATATTCAGTGAATTTGAGGTGGCTTTTATGAGTCAAAAGGCAGTACATTTATTTCTCATCATCATTTTCCTAGCTTTAGTAGGTTGTAGCAAAGCAACGGAAGAACAAGTGAATACCAACGACAACGAGCAGGATGCCTCGAATTACTTTTATGAAAATTCCGAGTGGGGTATCTATATTGAAACAGCAGATGGTTGGCAAATTGAGAAAGAGACTGCTAAAAATGTCCAGTTCAACAGCGAGAAGCTAGTGGCAATTATTTCAGTTATTCCTAAAGCTTATAGAGTGTCAGAAATAAAGAAACAGCTACTCGCTGGTGCAGGAGAAGTAACAGTAATCGGTGAAGGTCTGAATTTCATTTCGTGGAAAACGAACAGACAAGGAAAGCATTAGAACTCAAGTATGGGTTGAAGAAAAACCTGATCGGTATGTGATTATTACGGTGTTGACGCCTAATGAAACGTATGAAGCGAACCTAGATAAAATTGAGACTTTTCGTGAAAATATTAAATTTTATTAATGCAACAGGGAGTGGTTAAGAGCATGAAAAAAGTCGTATCAACATTGGTCCTAGTAGGTGGTTTAGCGANGNGNGGAACGGTATTGGCAAACAATGATAGTAGCTTGGACATTACATCAGATTTATATGAAACAATTGGATTAATTGAACAAGCGACAGCAGACTTAACTGAGGATGAAGTTGAAAAGGTTCTACTTCATGATGAATTTGCTGAAAGACGCCTAATCGTTTTAGAGGAAGTGGCAACTGAAGGTAATGAAGAGGAGATTGAACATTTAGTTACAGATTTTATTGAGGTAGTTACAGCTACTGAAAATGTAACGGCTTCTGCAGAAGAAGCAGGTGAAGACGTAAACGAACTTAGAGAAATCATTAATGAAATTATAGAAAAAAGAAGTCAGAATTTAATCGCGCTACTAGAGCGTGACCATTTACCAGAGCAAGCGAAGGCTGGAATTAGAAAAGCCCTAAAAAACCAAGAGCGAGCCATGCTGAAAGCCGGTAAGCGTTGGAAGCAGGAACTAAAGAAAATTGAAGAGATTATTAGTGAGAATGAGTTTGTTGAAGCAAAAGAGGATGAAACAGAGCAAAGCGAAAGCATTTAGAAAAAGCGATTGAAAAAGCTGAAAAGAAACAATATCAAGCAGACAAAAAAGTGAAAAAAGCTGAGGAACGCTCAGAAAAAGCGATGAAAAAAGCGATGAAAAAAGCAAATGAAAAAGCAGAGAAAGGCTTAAAAAGGCGAATAAAGCTCAAGAAAAAGGAGCTGAAAAAGCAAAACGTGCCGTAGAAAAAGCTAAATGGAAAAACTAACTAACTGAAGATAATCCTTAGCACTCAGTCAATCTCTTTCATCGTTCTTTTTTACTGTTTTTGCAGTGACAATCGTTTGCTTATAAGTATTATTATCTAATATATCACAGTCTCTAGCCTCTTTTTTAAAAATATACGATATGATCATTTTAATTGTTAGGTCGTATCAATAGTTCATTAGCCCTACCTATTTAAAATGTTGGTAATTAAATGTAAAAGCCCATTTCACTTGAATTAAATCCTTTATCAAGCGATAGTATTATAGATAGCAATGTCAGTTTGATAAAGGAGGCGTGGGGATGGAAAACATTGAGGTCATTGAAGCAACAACCAGTGCCCAAAATGGAGATGATCTCGTTCGCGAACGATTAATTGCTCATTACAAGCCTTACGTGCTCAATACTGTTGGCCACATTTGTAAGAAGTTTGTGAGCTGGAGCGAAGAAGAGGCTAGCATTGGCTTGATTGCTTTAAACAAGGCGATTGATACGTATGATGCATCAAAGGGAAGAACCTTCCTAAATTATGTTTACTTACTTATTAAACGAGACTTGATTGACTTTTTTAGAAAGAAAAGAATGAAAAGCACTTATCGATGAACGNGTATTATGAAGATAACGTTGACATCTCCATTTGAAGTAGAGANGTCGCTGCAGCAATTCGAAAAGAAAAACAANCNACGATCTAGTAGAAGAAATATTGGAATTAAGTATGGCCCTTANGTCAGTATCAAATTAATTTCGAAGACCTTGAAAAGTATTCTCCAAAACACCGAGAGTACTCGTGAAAATTTAGTTGAGATGGCTGATAGATTCGTAACTGACGATGATTGTGTTGCACAATTTTTTACGGAAAAAGCAATTTCCAACAACACTCTTTGTCAAAAATACTGGCTATCGTGCAAAAACAATTGAGCGTCATCGAAAATATATAGTAACATTAATATTAGTAAAGCTAAATCCGCAGTGGACACAGTTAGGTCAATTCATTCATAATAGGAGGTGGGAGTTAATGGGGAGGAATAGTACCCAAGGAATCGTTGTAAAAGTTACTGAAGATGCTATTGTGTNGCTTTGTGAAAATGGGACTTTTAAAAACGTTTCAAGAGCCTCTCATGCTACACCCGCCACTTTTGGGTGAAACGCTATATCCATGTGGAAAAGCAGACGCCATGGCTGAAATATATGTCGGTTTGCTGCAAGTCTTTTTTCTAGCNATNCTAACTTATGCACTATTTCCGTTACAACAGGAGAACTATGCCTATGTATTGCCATGGACATCAATCCGAGTATTGAGCTAGTCTTAAATGAAAAAATGAAAGTTACCGAAACTTCAGGGTATAACGAAGAAGGTGTGGANTTAGTTTTCATCGTTAAATATAAAAGGGAATTCATTAGACGTAGTAGCTTTAGAAAAAATCATGGCTTATTCCTTTGAGCAGGGTTACTTAAGTGAGGAAAATAGATACTTAGAAACGGCAAGTCGTCACTTTAAATGAAGGGAAAGAAGCCGTGTTCGAAGAAATCGAGCAATCCATCCTTACATCAATCAANTCTTTAGATGTTGAGGTGCAGCTATCTCAAAATAATCTTGCTACTTATGAGGAAGCAAAAAACTATGAATGTTTCCGTCAACAAGTTAGTTTACCTAAAAAAGCTTGAAAAAGATGGAGTGATCGATACTGCTGAGCAAGGTAAAGGTAAAACTGTTTCAGAGTTAAGAAAGATGCAAAAACCTGAACAGAAACCAACACGTAAAAAGGAAAATCCACCAGCTAACAGTAATCGAGACAAAGAAAAGGAACATCCTCAGTCAAACAAAGATAAAAAAGAATCGCAGTCTAACAATGAGAAAAAAGATCCTAAAACGAACAATGGGAAAAATGCCAGTGTTGCAGAAAACAAAGGTAAGAGCAACGGTGCTCAAAACAATTCTCACCTTAATAGTAATCGAACTCAAAATCAAGGTAAGGCTGATCAAGTCAATAAAAATCAAGGTAACCAAGGGAAAAAAGTCGGAAAGAATTGTACCGAAGAAACCTGTGAATGGACCTCCTAAGAAGAGTCCTGGCAGCCTAAGATAATAAAAAATGAATGCCCAGTTACCAAAGTGGTAACTGGGCATTCATTTTTGAAATTATTACAGGGGGATTAAACCAGAAGAATTTGAGATTGTAAATTAAATGAACAAAAGACTGCCTACATTCGTTGCTAATTAAACAACAATTGTGGCAATCTTATTTGATTTTAGAAGTTTTTTAATGCATTTCATCATTCATTATTTACGCAACTACATTTAGACTGATATAGCTCGGTTTAGGTAATTATCAAATTTACTCATTTGAAAACCTTTTCATTTTTTAGCAATAATAAGCCTTTAATAAAGAAACGGAAACAAACGAAATCGATGGCGGCACCACCCTTGATAGATGTCTCCGTATTTCTCACTTAGCACCTGTTCCTCTAAAGACATTCGATAATGCAAGATACTCCCGAAAACAGGAAAGACAATGAAAACAGCAATGACATTTCCACAGATAAATAAGCACAAACCTAATGTGATGAGGAATAGTCCGACATGAAACGGATGTCTTGCAAACCGATAAGGACCATAACTGATGAGGGGACGGTCTTTATGCGGTTGGATTGTTCTTGTAAAATACTGACGCATGACATAGTAAGCCCAATAACGAATAAAAATGCCTTTTATTAGTAAGACAATGCTTATTTTTTTTATCAATATACTTTCCTCACCAGTATACAAATTCGAAAATGTAATACTAGTAAAAACGCACAATAGAAAGCCAGCTTGTAATAAAGTCAGACTTCCGTCTTTTCCGCTCCGATCCTCCTTTTTCAATTGATCCTTAAATAAAATAAATTGTATCATCCATAGTCCAACAGCGATGGTAAAAATAATAATGTCTCTATCCATATAGTTAATATGCATTATCGTTTCAGTTTTTATCCATCCCAGAGAATTTCGAACAACAAAAAATACCCTGCAAAAAAACAGAGTATAGTGTAGAGATGTATAATAAAACTTCTAGGAGGAGTGATACTCTTCTCTTCTAGATGGCTTTAATGTAATATTCGCTATGTATGGATAGGCATTTTGATCAAACTGCTCAATGATGTTCATGAATTCGACGATTAAATGACTTTCACTGTTTTTATATTCTTCAAACAGCGCTTCAATTTCCATACGCAAGGTTCCCTGAAAAGCAAAGTTTTGTCGAACAGCTTTAAAAGCTGATTGTTTGTCTTTGCTGGAGGATAAAATGCTTAAAATCATTGAGGCATATATTTTACTATCCTTCATGACGTACCGATCGCTCCCTTTTCGAAACACTTTTTTATTGACAATTAAGTATATAATAGTTTTTAGTATTTAATGTCTAGCTACAGGGGCCCAGCCCCCTCGAGGTCAAATAACCTTCCACCCAAAAGTGAAAAAGCCACTTTGGGGTGAAAGAACATTTGCTAGTCGGGGCTAAACGGGCGCCTTCCGCTTTTCAAACTCGCAAGTTCTATTATAACAATAAAAAACAAAAATAGGGTTAATTTTACAAAAAATATTACTAATTTCTCAGAATTTAGAGTATTATCAATAAAATAAGGACTTGCTATAGGGAGCAAGTCCTTAAAATGTTACGAAATCGTATTTCCGTTATAAGGGAACTGATTTGTATATCCTTGGAATTGTTGGTACGTTTGATTGAGCTTCTGCTGATCTGCAGCTTCAAACGAATACCAACCTTTTTTGAACATCAAGTTAAATAACTGACGTTGACAGTCTTGTGTTTCGTTAAAAATTTGATTTAAGTCTTGATACAAGTGTTCATGGCTAGCTTCATTCATAGCAACACTATAGGCACCTGTCAGGTACTTTTCTGTTGCAAGGCAGTCGTTAATAAAATCTCGATCGTTCATTTGTGGTGTTTTTTGTACCTGAGTTTCAGGATTTTGAATCTTCATGTTTTGGTTGTTCATTTCATTTCCTCCTATTGCAATTGGCTTTGCGAAGGTTGATTTGGATTTTGTAAATGACTAATTATTTGTTGGTAATGGCGTTGGTGCATTTGACCAGTTTGTTCTAAGGCCATTTTAATTTCTGGGTCCGTACATTGTTGTGCGAAGAAATGAGCTTTTTTCATTGCTAATAAGTTCCAGCTCAACATATCAGAAATGTAAAATTGGTCTTTTCCTGTGATGATCGTTGGTGGCTGTGGCATAATATTTTGTTGCTGCATCTGATTTGACTGCATTTGTTGTTGCATCTTAGTTACCTCCTTATGAAATGAAAGACTTGCTTTCGCTTTATTGTTTGTAATTGTAAAAGAACTATCCTCGCTATATTTTGCAAATGGAGTAAAAATGATTTAAATACGTATTAGCGGTGTCGGAGCATTTGGATAAAAAATTCAAAATAAATGAAATTTTTCTGAAGTTTATATTGCACAATTTTGTGAAATCTTTTATAGTTAAAATGTAAACAGGTAGTAAAAATTTTATAAAGCATAGTTGTGCAAAAATTTTTTCTTCAAAAATGAATGAGTATTCATTCAAAAGAAAGAAGGAGGTACTTATGATCGGGAGAATCGGTAAAGTAGCTATTTTAGGATCAGGGGTTATGGGATCTGGTATTGCCGCGCATTTAGCGAACATTGGTATACCAACATTGTTATTAGATATTGTCCCACGTGATCTTACAGAAGAAGAAATGCAAAGAGGGCTTTCCTTACAAGATATGCAAGTGCGTAATCGTTTATCTCATAGTGCGATACAAAAATTATTAAAACAAAAGCCAGCGCCACTTTCTGAAAAAAGCCATATCAACCTCATTGAAGCAGGGAATATGGAAGATGACATGAAGCGTCTGAATGAAGTTGATTGGATTATTGAAGTTGTTGTTGAAAATTTAGAGATTAAAAAGAAAGTCTTTGCCCAGGTCGACGAATACCGTAAACCAGGAAGCATTGTCAGTTCAAATACATCTGGAATTTCCATAGAAGCAATGGCAGAAGGACGTTCCGAAGATTTCCGCAAGCATTTCCTTGGAACTCACTTTTTTAACCCACCTAGATACTTAAAATTACTTGAAGTCATACGTACAAGAGAAACAAGTGAAGAAGTTTTTCAATTCATGAAGCAGTTTGGCGAAGATGTTCTTGGGAAGGGCGTTGTTGAAGCCAAAGACACTCCGAACTTTATTGCGAACCGAATTGGGACCTATGGTTTATTAGTGACTGTGGACCAAATGGTTAAGGGTGGTTACTCGGTAGGAGAAGTTGACTCTGTAACAGGACCTGCCTTAGGAAGACCCAAAAGCGCAACATTCCGCACGTTAGATGTCGTAGGGTTAGATACCTTTTTACACGTAGCAAAAAATGTTTATGACCAAGTTGACGGAGTAGAAAAAACGGTCTTTGATCCTCCACAATTCATGCGTGACATGGCTTTGAAAGGTTGGTTAGGTAGTAAATCTGGTCAAGGTTTTTTCTTAAAGAAAAAAGGAGCAAACGGTAGTGAAATCCTTGAACTAGACTATAACACAATGGAATACGTTCCAGGTAAAAAGCTAAAAGCTCCATCAGTTCAAGCAAGTAAGCAAGCCAAAGGTCGTAGCGAAAAAATGAAAGCGCTTGTATATGCCAAAGATCGTGCCGGCGAACTTGTATGGAACATTTTGAAGCCATTCAGTTCTTATTTATTCTGCTGAAAAGGCAACAGAAATCGCTGATGATATTTTAGCAATCGACCAAGCGATGAAGTGGGGCTTTGGTTGGGAGTTAGGCCCATTCGAAACGTGGGATGCGATTGGCGTTGAAAAATCAGTGCAACGTATGGAGGCAGAAGGTACTGAAGTGCCTGCTTGGGTAAAAGAGATGCTTGAAAAAGGTTATAAATCTTTCTATGAAGGACGAAATCGTTTTTATCATCAGGGAGAATATACGCAAGCGGCAGAAAATCCAAAGGTCATCCATATTAAAACACTTAAGGATAATAACCGTGTGATCAAGAAAAACACAGGTGCTTCACTAATTGATCTCGGTGATGACGTAGCCTGCTTAGAATTTACGTCCCCGAATAACTCTATCGGTCTAGACGTATTACAAATGATTAACTACTCGATTACAGAAGTCGAAAAGAATTACAAAGGTCTTGTCATTAACAACCAAGGCAAGAACTTCTGTGTCGGTGCAAACTTAATGATGATTTTAATGGAAGCACAAGATGATAACTTCTATGAAATTGATATGGTTGTCCGTCAATTCCAAAAAACAATGGCGAATATCCGCTACTCAGCAAAGCCAGTGATTTCTGCACCATTTGGCATGACACTCGGTGGTGGTACAGAAATTTGTTTACCGTCAGCGCGCATTCAAGCGTCTGCTGAAACCTATATGGGATTAGTTGAAGTTGGTGTTGGTCTAATTCCTGGTGGTGGCGGAAACAAAGAACTCTATTTAAGACTTTTAGAAGGCTTACCAGAAGGCGCACAAATTGATTTACAAGCAATTGCCAATCGTACCTTTGAAACAATCGCGATGGCAAAAGTATCAACATCAGCACACGAAGCAGCAAAACTTGGGTTTATCCGACCGCAAGATGGCATTAGCATGAATGGTGACCACTTGTTACATGATGCTAAGCAGCACGTCCTTCATTTAGCAAACCAAGGCTATCAACCACCACAACGAAAGAAAATTCCAGCCATCGTTGGTGAAAGTGGCTATGCAACCATGGCTTTTAGGAGCAAAGACGATGCAATTTGGTGGCATGATTTCTGAACATGATCTAAAGATTGCCCAAAAACTAGCCTTTACGATTGCAGGAGGTAGAGTTCCAAAAGGCACTCTTGTCGATGAACAGTATCTCCTAGATATTGAAAGAGAAGCGTTCTTAAGCCTTCTTGGAGAGCCGAAAACTCAACAGCGGATGTCACATATGCTCACAAAAGGGAAACCGTTACGTAACTAATGTGCGAGTTCAAAAAGGAGGGATGATATCGTGAAAGAAGCGGTTATTGTTGCAGGTGCGAGAACACCTGTCGGAAAAGCAAAAAAAGGAACCTTAGCTAGTGTTCGTCCTGATGACTTAGGGGCGTTAACTATTAAAGAAACGCTTAAACGAGCTGGGAATTTTGATCCTAGTAGAATAGATGATGTCATTATTGGTTGTGCAATGCCTGAAGCTGAACAAGGAATGAACATGGCCAGAAATATTGCCGCACTTGCAGGTGTGCCAGATACAGTACCAGCGATTACGATTAATCGTTATTGTTCTTCAGGATTACAAAGTATTGCGTACGGAGCAGAGCGAATTATGCTGGGTCATGCAAGTGCCATTTTAGCAGGGGGCGCAGAAACGATGACAATGATCCCAATGGGTGGTCACGTGATAGCACCAAATCCAACACTGGTTGAAACAGCTCCGGAATACTATATGGGTATGGGCTTCACCGCTGAGGAAGTTGCTCGTAAGTATGAAATCAGTCGCGCTGACCAAGATGCTTTTGCAGTAGAAAGTCACCGCAGGGCAGCCAAGGCTATTGAAGAAGGAAAGTTTGATGATGAAATCGTTCCTGTAGAGGTTACCTTACGTTCTGTAGGTAGTGACAATAAGCTGAAAGAAAAGAAAATCCTATTTGCGAAAGATGAAGGAGTTCGAATTGATACGACTCTTGAAGGACTTGCAAAATTACGACCAGCCTTTCATCCAAAAGGAACAGTTACAGCAGGAAATGCTTCACAGATGAGTGACGGTGCAGCTTCTGTTCTTGTCATGGATCGTGAAATGGCTGAAGCAGAAGGATTAACTCCTTTAGTGCGCTTCCGTTCCTTTGCAGTAGCAGGTGTCCCCCCACAAATCATGGGGATTGGTCCTGTTGAAGCCATTCCTAAAGCCTTAAAACTTGCAGGCTTAGAGCTATCGGACATTGGTTTGTTTGAACTAAACGAAGCATTCGCTTCCCAAAGTCTACAAGTCATCCGACACTTAAATCTTGATATGAACAAGGTTAATGTAAACGGTGGAGCCATCGCTCTTGGGCATCCACTAGGTTGTACTGGAACAAAACTAACACTTTCATTAATTCACGAAATGAAACGTCGTGGTGAACAATTTGGTGTTGTAACAATGTTACACATTGTTACAACACACAATTGTTCACCACGACGTTTCATTTCGTGAATTAATGAAAGTGTTAGTTTTGTTCCAGTACAACCTAGTGGATGCCCAAGAGCGATGGCTCCACCGTTTACATTAACCTTGTTCATATCAAGATTTAAGTGTCGGATGACTTGTAGACTTTGGGAAGCGAATGCTTCGTTTAGTTCAAACAAACCAATGTCCGATAGCTCTAAGCCTGCAAGTTTTAAGGCTTTAGGAATGGCTTCAACAGGACCAATCCCCATGATTTGTGGGGGGACACCTGCTACTGCAAAGGAACGGAAGCGCACTAAAGGAGTTAATCCTTCTGCTTCAGCCATTTCACGATCCATGACAAGAACAGAAGCTGCACGTCACTCATCTGTGAAGCATTTCCTGCTTAACTGTTCCTTTGGATGAAAGGGCTGGTCGTAATTTTGCAAGTCCTTCAAGAGTCGTATCAATTCGAACTCCTTCATCTTTCGCAATAGGATTTTCTTTTCTTTCAGCTTATTGTCACTACCTACAGAACGTAAGGTAACCTCTACAGGAACGATTTCATCATCAAACTTTCCTTCTTCAATAGCCTTGGCTGCCCTGCGGTGACTTTCTACTGCAAAAGCATCTTGGTCAGCGCGACTGATTTCATACTTACGAGCACTTCCTCAGCGGTGAAGCCCATACCCATATAGTATTCCGGAGCTGTTTCAACCAGTGTTGGATTTGGTGCTATCACGTGACCACCCATTGGGATCATTGTCATCGTTTCTGCGCCCCTGCTAAAATGGCACTTGCATGACCCAGCATAATTCGCTCTGCTCCGTACGCAATACTTTGTAATCCTGAAGAACAATAACGATTAATCGTAATCGCTGGTACTGTATCTGGCACACCTGCAAGTGCGGCAATATTTCTGGCATGTTCATTCCTTGTTCAGCTTCAGGCATTGCACAACCAATAATGACATCATCTATTCTACTAGGATCAAAATTCCCAGCTCGTTTAAGCGTTTCTTTAATAGTTAACGCCCCTAAGTCATCAGGACGAACACTAGCTAAGGTTCCTTTTTTTGCTTTTCCGACAGGTGTTCTCGCACCTGCAACAATAACCGCTTCTTTCACGATATCATCCCTCCTTTTTGAACTCGCACATTAGTTACGTAACGGTTTCCCTTTTGTGAGCATATGTGACATCCGCTGTTGAGTTTCGGCTCTCCAAGAAGGCTTAAGAACGCTTCTCTTTCAATATCTAGGAGATACTGTTCATCGACAAGAGTGCCTTTTGGAACTCTACCTCCTGCAATCGTAAAGGCTAGTTTTTGGGCAATCTTTAGATCATGTTCAGAAATCATGCCACCAAATTGCATCGTCTTTGCTCCTAAAAGCATGGTTGCATAGCCACTTTCACCAACGACTGGAATTTTCTTCGTTGTGGTGGTTGATAGCCTTGGTTTGCTAAATGAAGGACGTGCTGCTTAGCATCATGTAACAAGTGGTCACCATTCATGCTAATGCCATCTTGCGGTCGGATAAACCCAAGTTTTGCTGCTTCGTGTGCTGATGTTGATACTTTGCCATCGCGATGTTTCAAAGGTACGATTGGCAATTGCTTGTAAATCAATTTGTGCGCCTTCTGGTAAGCCTTCTAAAAGTCTTAAATAGAGTTCTTTGTTTCCGCCACCACCAGGAATTAGACCAACACCAACTTCAACTAATCCCATATAGGTTTCAGCAGACGCTTGAATGCGCGCTGACGGTAAACAAATTTCTGTACCACCACCGAGTGTCATGCCAAATGGTGCAGAAATCACTGGCTTTGCTGAGTAGCGGATATTCGCCATTGTTTTTTGGAATTGACGGACAACCATATCAATTTCATAGAAGTTATCATCTTGTGCTTCCATTAAAAATCATCATTAAGTTTGCACCGACACAGAAGTTCTTGCCTTGGTTGTTAATGACAAGACCTTTGTAATTCTTTTCGACTTCTGTAATCGAGTAGTTAATCATTTGTAATACGTCTAGACCGATAGAGTTATTCGGGGACGTAAATTCTAAGCAGGCTACGTCATCACCGAGATCAATTAGTGAAGCACCTGTGTTTTCTTGATCACACGGTTATTATCCTTAAGTGTTTTAATATGGATGACCTTTGGATTTTCTGCCGCTTGCGTATATTCTCCCTGATGATAAAAACGATTTCGTCCTTCATAGAAAGATTTATAACCTTTTTCAAGCATCTCTTTTACCCAAGCAGGCACTTCAGTACCTTCTGCCTCCATACGTTGCACTGATTTTTCAACGCCAATCGCATCCCACGTTTCGAATGGGCCTAACTCCCAACCAAAGCCCCACTTCATCGCTTGGTCGATTGCTAAAATATCATCAGCGATTTCTGTTGCCTTTTCAGCAGAATAAATAAGAACTGGCTTCAAAATGTTCCATACAAGTTCGCCGGCACGATCTTTGGCATATACAAGCGCTTTCATTTTTTCGCTACGACCTTTGGCTTGCTTACTTGCTTGAACTGATGGAGCTTTTAGCTTTTTACCTGGAACGTATTCCATTGTGTTATAGTCTAGTTCAAGGATTTCACTACCGTTTGCTCCTTTTTTCTTTAAGAAAAAACCTTGACCAGATTTACTACCTAACCAACCTTTCAAAGCCATGTCACGCATGAATTGTGGAGGATCAAAGACCGTTTTTTCTACTCCGTCAACTTGGTCATAAACATTTTTTGCTACGTGTAAAAAGGTATCTAACCCTACGACATCTAACGTGCGGAATGTTGCGCTTTTGGGTCTTCCTAAGGCAGGTCCTGTTACAGAGTCAACTTCTCCTACCGAGTAACCACCCTTAACCATTTGGTCCACAGTCACTAATAAACCATAGGTCCCAATTCGGTTCGCAATAAAGTTCGGAGTGTCTTTGGCTTCAACAACGCCCTTCCCAAGAACATCTTCGCCAAACTGCTTCATGAATTGAAAAACTTCTTCACTTGTTTCTCTTGTACGTATGACTTCAAGTAATTTTAAGTATCTAGGTGGGTTAAAAAAGTGAGTTCCAAGGAAATGCTTGCGGAAATCTTCGGAACGTCCTTCTGCCATTGCTTCTATGGAAATTCCAGATGTATTTGAACTGACAATGCTTCCTGGTTTACGGTATTCGTCGACCTGGGCAAAGACTTTCTTTTTAATCTCTAAATTTTCAACAACAACTTCAATAATCCAATCAACTTCATTCAGACGCTTCATGTCATCTTCCATATTCCCTGCTTCAATGAGGTTGATATGGCTTTTTTCAGAAAGTGGCGCTGGCTTTTGTTTTAATAATTTTTGTATCGCACTATGAGATAAACGATTACGCACTTGCATATCTTGTAAGGAAAGCCCTCTTTGCATTTCTTCTTCTGTAAGATCACGTGGGACAATATCTAATAACAATGTTGGTATACCAATGTTCGCTAAATGCGCGGCAATACCAGATCCCATAACCCCTGATCCTAAAATAGCTACTTTACCGATTTCTCCCGATCATAAGTACCTCCTTCTTTCTTTTGAATGAATACTCATTCATTTTTTGAAGAAAAAATTTTGCACAACTATGCTTTATAAAATTTTACTACCTGTTTACATTTTAACTATAAAAGATTTCACAAAATTGTGCAATATAAACTTCAGAAAAATTTCATTTATTTTGAATTTTTTATCCAAATGCTCCGACACCGCTAATACGTATTTAAATCATTTTACTCCATTTGCAAATATAGCGAGGATAGTTCTTTTACAATTACAAACAATAAAGCGAAAGCAAGTCTTTCATTTCATAAGGAGGTAACTAAGATGCAACAACAAATGCAGTCAAATCAGATGCAGCAACAAAATATTATGCCACAGCCACCAACGATCATCACAGGAAAAGACCAATTTTACATTTCTGATATGTTGAGCTGGAACTTATTAGCAATGAAAAAAGCTCATTTCTTCGCACAACAATGTACGGACCCAGAAATTAAAATGGCCTTAGAACAAACTGGTCAAATGCACCAACGCCATTACCAACAAATAATTAGTCATTTACAAAATCCAAATCAACCTTCGCAAAGCCAATTGCAATAGGAGGAAATGAAATGAACAACCAAAACATGAAGATTCAAAATCCTGAAACTCAGGTACAAAAAACACCACAAATGAACGATCGAGATTTTATTAACGACTGCCTTGCAACAGAAAAGTACCTGACAGGTGCCTATAGTGTTGCTATGAATGAAGCTAGCCATGAACACTTGTATCAAGACTTAAATCAAATTTTTAACGAAACACAAGACTGTCAACGTCAGTTATTTAACTTGATGTTCAAAAAAGGTTGGTATTCGTTTGAAGCTGCAGATCAGCAGAAGCTCAATCAAACGTACCAACAATTCCAAGGATATACAAATCAGTTCCCTTATAACGGAAATACGATTTCGTAACATTTAAGGACTTGCTCCCTATAGCAAGTCCTTATTTTATTGATAATACTCTAAATTCTGAGAAATTAGTAATATTTTGTGTAAAATTAACCCTATTTTGTTTTTTATTGTTATAATAGAACTTGCGAGTTTGAAAAGCGGAAGGCGCCCGTTAGCCCCGACTAGCAAATGTTCTTTCACCCCAAAGTGGCTTTTTCACTTTTGGGTGGAAGGTTATTTGACCTCGAGGGGGCTGGGCCCCTGTAGCTAGACATTAAATACTAAAAACTATTATATACTTAATTGTCAATAAAAAAGTGTTTCGAAAAGGGAGCGATCGGTACGTCATGAAGGATAGTAAAATATATGCCTCAATGATTTTAAGCATTTTATCCTCCAGCAAAGACAAACAATCAGCTTTTAAAGCTGTTCGACAAAACTTTGCTTTTCAGGGAACCTTGCGTATGGAAATTGAAGCGCTGTTTGAAGAATATAAAAACAGTGAAAGTCATTTAATCGTCGAATTCATGAACATCATTGAGCAGTTTGATCAAAATGCCTATCCATACATAGCGAATATTACATTAAAGCCATCTAGAAGAGAAGAGTATCACTCCTCCTAGAAGTTTTATTATACATCTCTACACTATACTCTGTTTTTTGCAGGGTATTTTTTGTTGTTCGAAATTCTCTGGGATGGATAAAACTGAAACGATAATGCATATTAACTATATGGATAGAGACATTATTATTTTTACCATCGCTGTTGGACTATGGATGATACAATTTATTTTATTTAAGGATCAATTGAAAAAGGAGGATCGGAGCGGAAAAGACGGAAGTCTGACTTTATTACAAGCTGGCTTTCTATTGTGCGTTTTTACTAGTATTACATTTTCGAATTTGTATACTGGTGAGGAAAGTATATTGATAAAAAAAATAAGCATTGTCTTACTAATAAAAGGCATTTTTATTCGTTATTGGGCTTACTATGTCATGCGTCAGTATTTTACAAGAACAATCCAACCGCATAAAGACCGTCCCCTCATCAGTTATGGTCCTTATCGGTTTGCAAGACATCCGTTTCATGTCGGACTATTCCTCATCACATTAGGTTTGTGCTTATTTATCTGTGGAAATGTCATTGCTGTTTTCATTGTCTTTCCTGTTTTCGGGAGTATCTTGCATTATCGAATGTCTTTAGAGGAACAGGTGCTAAGTGAGAAATACGGAGACATCTATCAAGGGTGGTGCCCGCCAATCGATTTCGTTTGTTTCCGTTTCTTTATTAAAGGCTTATTATTGCTAAAAATGAAAAGGTTTTCAAATGAGTAAATTTGATAATTACCTAAACCGAGCTATATCAGTCTAAATGTAGTTGCGTAAATAATGAATGATGAAATGCATTAAAAAACTTCTAAAATCAAATAAGATTGCCACAATTGTTGTTTAATTAGCAACGAATGTAGGCAGTCTTTTGTTCATTTAATTTACAATCTCAAATTCTTCTGGTTTAATCCCCCTGTAATAATTTCAAAATGAATGCCCAGTTACCACTTTGGTAACTGGGCATTCATTTTTTATTATCTTAGGCTGCCAGGACTCTTCTTAGGAGGTCCATTCACAGGTTTCTTCGGTACATTCTTTCCGACTTTTTTCCCTTGGTTACCTTGATTTTTATTGACTTGATCAGCCTTACCTTGATTTTGAGTTCGATTACTATTAAGGTGAGAATTGTTTTGAGCACCGTTGCTCTTACCTTTGTTTCTGCAACACTGGCATTTTTCCCATTGTTCGTTTTAGGGATCTTTTTCTCATTGTTAGACTGCGATTCTTTTTTATCTTTGTTGACTGAGATGTTCCTTTTCTTGTCTCGATTACTGTTAGCTGGTGGATTTTCCTTTTTACGTGTTGGTTTCTGTTCAGGTTTTTGCATCTTTCTTAACTCTGAAACAGTTTTACCTTACCTTGCTCAGCAGTATCGATCACTCCATCTTTTTCAAGCTTTTTTAGGTAAACTAACTTGTTGACGGAAACATTCATTAGTTTTTGCTTCCTCATAAGTAGCAAGATTATTTTGAGATAGCTGCACCTCAACATCTAAAGAATTGATTGATGTAAGGATGGATTGCTCGATTTCTTCGACACGGCCTTTCTTTCCCTTCATTTAAAGTGACGACTGCCGTTTCTAAGTATCTATTTTCCTCACTTAAGTAACCCTGCTCAAAGGAATAAGCCATGATTTTTTCTAAAGCTACTTCTAATGAATTCCCTTTATATTTAACGATGAAACTAATTCCCCACCTTCTTCGTTATACCCTGAAGTTTCGGTAACTTTCATTTTTTCATTAAGACTAGCTCAATACTCGGATTGATGTCAATGGCAATAACATAGGCATAGTTCTCCTGTTGTAACGGAAATAGTGCATAAGTTAGAATTGCTAGAAAAAGACTGCAGCAACCGACATATATTTCAGCCATGGCGTCTGCTTTTTCCACATGGATATACGCGTTCACCCAAAGTGGCGGTGTAGCATGAGAGGCTCTTGAAACGTTTTTAAAAGTCCATTTTCACAAAGCAACACAATAGCATCTTCAGTAACTTTTACAACGATTCCTTGGGTACTATTCCTCCCCATTAACTCCCACCTCCTATTTGAATGAATTGACCTAACTGTGTCCACTGCGGATTTAGCTTTACTAATATTAATGTTACTATATATTTTCGATGACGCTCAATTGTTTTGCACGATAGCCAGTATTTTTGACAAAGAGTGTTGTTGGAAATTGCTTTTTCCGTAAAAATTGTGCAACACAATCATCGTCAGTTACGAATCTATCAGCCATCTCAACTAAATTTTCACGAGTATCTCGGTGTTTTGGAGAATACTTTTCAAGGTCTTCGAAATTAATTTGATACTGACTTAAGGCCATACTTAATTCCAATATTTCTTCTACTAGATCGTTGGTTTGTTTTTCTTTTTCGAATTGCTGCAGCGACTTCTCTACTTCAAATGGAGATTCAACGTTATCTTCATAATACTCGTTCATCGATAAGTGCTTTTCATTCTTTCTTTTCTAAAAAAGTCAATCAAGTCTCGTTTAATAAGTAAGTAAACATAATTTAGGAAGGTTCTTCCTTTGATTGCATCATACGTATCAATCGCCTTGTTTAAAGCAATCAAGCCAATGCTAGCCTCTTCTTCGCTCAGCTCACAAACTTCTTACAAATGTGGCCAACAGTATTGAGCACGTAAGGCTTGTAATGAGCAATTAATCGTTCGCGAACGAGATCATCTCCATTTTGGGCACTGGTGTTGCTTCAATGACCTCAATGTTTTCCATCCCCCACGCCTCCTTTATCAAACTGACATTGCTATCTATAATACTATCGCTTGATAAAGGATTTAATTCAAGTGAAATGGGCTGTTACATTTAATTACCAACATTTTAAATAGGTAGGGCTAATGAACTATTGATACGACCTAACAAGTAAAATGATCATATCGTATATTTTTAAAAAAGAGGCTAGAGACTGTGATATATTAGATAATAATACTTATAAGCAAACGATTGTCACTGCAAAAACAGTAAAAAAGAACGATGAAAGAGATTGACTGAGTGCTAAGGATTATCTTCAGTTAGTTAGTTTTTCCATTTAGCTTTTTCTACGGCACGTTTTGCTTTTTCAGCTCCTTTTTCTTGAGCTTTATTCGCCTTTTTAAGCCTTTCTCTGCTTTTTCATTTGCTTTTTTCATCGCTTTTTTCATCGCTTTTTCTGAGCGTTCCTCATGCTTTTTTCACTTTTTTGTCTGCTTGATATTGTTTCTTTCAGCTTTTCAATCGCTTTTTCTAAATGCTTTTCGCTTTGCTCTGTTTCATCCTCTTTTGCTTCAACAAACTCATTCTCACTAAGTAATCTCTTCTAATTTTCTTTAGTTCCTGCTTCCAACGCTTACCGGCTTTCAGCATGGCTCGCTCTTGGTTTTTAGGGGCTTTTCTAATTCCCAGCCTTCAACGCTTGCTCTGGTAAATGGTCACGCTCTAGTAGCGCGATTAAACTGACTTCTTTTTTCTATAATTTCATTAATGATTCTCTAAGTTCGTTTACGTCTTCACCTGCTTCTTCTGCAGAAGCCGTTACATTTTCAGTAGCTGTAACTACCTCAATAAAATCTGTAACTAAATGTTCAATCTCCTCTTCATTACCTTCAGTTGCCACTTCCTCTAAAACGATTAGGCGTCTTTCAGCAAATTCATCATGAAGTAGAACCTTTTCAACTTCATCCTCAGTTAAGTCTGCTGTCGCTTGTTCAATTAATCCAATTGTTTCATATAAATCTGATGTAATGTCCAAGCTACTATCATTGTTTGCCAATACCGTTCCCCACCTCGCTAAACCACCTACTAGGACCAATGTTGATACGACTTTTTTCATGCTCTTAACCACTCCCTGTTGCATTAATAAAATTTAATATTTTCACGAAAAGTCTCAATTTTATCTAGGTTCGCTTCATACGTTTCATTAGGCGTCAACACCGTAATAATCACATACCGATCAGGTTTTTCTTCAACCCATACTTGAGTTCTAATGCTTTCCTTGTCTGTTCGTTTTCCACGAAATGAAATTCAGACCTTCACCGATTACTGTTACTTCTCCTGCACCAGCGAGTAGCTGTTTCTTTATTTCTGACACTCTATAAGCTTTAGGAATAACTGAAATAATTGCCACTAGCTTCTCGCTGTTGAACTGGACATTTTTAGCAGTCTCTTTCTCAATTTGCCAACCATCTGCTGTTTCAATATAGATACCCCACTCGGAATTTTCATAAAAGTAATTCGAGGCATCCTGCTCGTTGTCGTTGGTATTCACTTGTTCTTCCGTTGCTTTGCTACAACCTACTAAAGCTAGGAAAATGATGATGAGAAATAAATGTACTGCCTTTTGACTCATAAAGCCACCTCAAATTCACTGAATATCTTATGGCAACTGGCTGACATAGGCTTCCCCTTAGTCCCTATAGCTTTGCGTCACCACCTTTCAATGGCTTTGCCTTTAACTTATTTTCTTGGTCTCGTTTATCTATACGGGAGATTTTTTATTTTTGAGGGGGAGAGAAATTTTTTTCGAAAAAATTTTAAGCACTCATTATAAGGTTGAGGTTATACGATACATGTAACCTAGAGAGTAATTAAAATTAATCGCTCGTTTCTAAAAGATTGTTGCTATTAGCTTTCGTAAAATCACAAAAGCCGGATTTTTACACAAAATACTAAGAATTCACCACTAATTTAGTAAGTATTGCTCTTTTCTTAATAAATTTATTGGGTGATTTCTTCATCTAAGGTATTTTTCCGATATTTTAGAGTAAAAGCAACAAGTTTTTTTGTGCGACGAGTAACCGCAGGAGCAATGTTTACGAAAAGAGCCTAAAATAAAAGGCACATAGATAAACTCTATGTACCCTTATGGTGCTACTTTCTTTTTTATATAACTTGCGAACCGCACCAAAAGCGATAAAGCCACCATTTATTGCCGCAAAAGTTCCAAGCAAAGCCAAGTTTGCTCCTGTTTCTTCATATTCATGATCATGTCCATCATCACCATGACCATGACCATGATCATCTTCGTCATCATGACCATGGCCCTTTTCTCTGACAGCCAAGGCGCGCTATCAACATCATGACCATCATCATCTTCATCACCATGAGCAAACACTTGAAGTGGTAGTATAAGTAGAAAAATGAAAAATAGTACTGAAATCATTCTATCTCTGTTTTTCATTCCTTCTCCTCCAATATTTTGTATTATATAAGCCAATTTCAAAATTCCAATAGATCAGCGACTAATTTAGTGGCGGGAAAATGGATGATGAAACTTTATTATTAATAGAATAAAGAGAATGTGTGAAGAAACTAACAAGAAAGTTTGGATAAATTGATACATTCCTGTGGCAATGTTTTAAACAAATCTTTTTATCTAGAATTTCGAGCTAGGGACATCCCAAAGCTTTCGAAAGTCGCTCCTACGGTACGAAAGATCAAGTCGAAGGCCTGTATCCTCTATTAGAATATTTTCACGGCGTTCTTGATAAAAATGTCTCTCTTATCTTCAAAAGTCGCCACCCATACAAACGATTTTCTGTAGCAAAGTAGTAGTTATCTCGTTCCGTTCCGAACGCATATTGTACATTCCTATTGCTAATCTCTTTTTCATGATGATTAATGTACAACTCACTATTTTCAACAAATTCAAGCATATCTTCAAATAACTTTGGCGGTAGCTCTACGAGATTCGTTTCTGAAATCCATACGATTGCGTAAGATCCCCTCTGGGTTTGGTATTCAAGTACATAGGCTTCATCGAGATCAACTTCATCGCCATGTAATTGGTTCATGATTGTTTTGCTTCTTCGCCTTCAATTTTATTTGTTAAATAATAAGCACCAATTGTATCGGGTATATGCCCATCATGTGTGAGCGACTCATCTGCCAAAAATAATGATGAAATTCCGACAACCATCGCAATAAAAGCTATGACGCCAAACGCTATGAATATCTTTTTCATTACTTCCCCTCATTTCATTAATCATTAGTAAACCTAGCTTTAACTTATAAATCTATCTATTAATAGTATAGACGAAAATTTATCGAGAAAATTTGAAGAAATTAAGACAATAATTTGGCGAATATGAAAAAAATAAAGGTTGTCTCATAAAACTTTGAGACAACCATTTTTTGGCTAGCTAGTTAATCGAAATTCCATTTGGGTAATAACCTACTTCAATTCTCGTTGTTTCTTCCAGAGTTTCTAGATCGACAACCGAAACAGTATCCTCAAACATATTTGTTACGAATGCATAGCGGCTATCTTTTGAGATAACAATGCCATGAGCGCCTTTTCCTAATTGAATTTCTTTAACAACTTCTAAGGTTTCAAGACTTACAATCGTAATTGTATCTGACGGAGCATCTTCACTCCCTTGGTTTGCTACGATCACATACCGGTTATCGTAGCTAGCGTACATTTGCACTGGCCCCACACCAGTATCAATTAGCTTCATTAATTCTTGTGTCGCAACATCAACGACAGCTAGTTGATTATCCAAATGCAAACCAACAAATGCATACTGACCATCATGTGAAATCCCTGTTTGAACAGCACCATTACCAACGACGACGCGGTTTACTTCTTCTTTGTTTCCAGATCAACAATGCTCATATCAGCACTTTTCATATTTGCGATAAAAACAAATTTTTGATCCACGGAAATGCGAAGACCATGTGGATATTCACCAACCGGAACCGTCGCTAATTCAGCACTCTCACGATTAATAATGGTTACCGTATTATCTCCAGAATTACTTACAACAACAATATTTCCATCCTGAGTCGTTGATACATGGGCAGGGTGATTACCTACCTCATACTCCTCTACCTTCTGTAATGTATTTAAATCATATGCAACTACCTTTTCTAGGTTGTCATCATGTCCATGACCATGTCCATGTCCGTCTTTCATCATGCGGCGGATTGATCGTAACCCAAACTAACTCTGTTTCAACATTGATTTCTACATTATGAGCCTGACCATCTAGCTCGATGATTTCTTGTCTTTGTTCTGGATAATAGATCAGAGATAATGTTTCATCTTTTTCGTTGGCTACCACAACAACGTAGCTCTCTTCTACTTCTACCCCTACCTCTATAGTCGGTTCTGTTTCAACTTCGGTCGCACCTTCGACCTTCTCTCTTGAATTGATCCCGTTTCTGTTTCCTCACCACATGCAGCTAAAATATTAAAGCTAAACTGCTATCGTAGTGAACCATCTCATTGATGTTTTCATTGTTAATGTCCCCCTTTAGTATGGTATGTCTTAAGTATAAAAAGAAGGAGCACGACTCGAAGTGAGAAGGTCACTCTGAGAAAAACGATTACCCACGTTGTCAATAATCCCTCAATCTTTCCACACAGTTTCTTGATAGTTTTTGGGTATTGCATGGAATGTCTCGTAATTTGTGAAATCAGTCGCACAGAACTCGTTTATGCCGCCGTTTTCTCCTAATTATTGTAAAATTCAGTCTCGTAAAACTCGTTTATGTACCAACTTCTCCTAATTATTGTAAAATTTAGTCTCGTAAAACTCTTTTATGTGCCACTTTCTCCTAATTATTGTAAAATTTAGTCTCGAAAAACTCGTTTATGTACCACTTTCTCCTAATTATTGTAAAATTTAGTCGCGTAAAACTCGTTTATGTACCAACTTCTCCTAATTATTGTAAAATTTAGTCGCGTAAAACTCGTTTATGTACCAACTACTCCTAATTATTGTAAAATTTAGTCTCGTAAAACTCTTTTGTGCCACTTTCTCCTAATTATTGTAAAATTTAGTCTCGAAAAACTCGTTTATGTACCACTTTCTCCTAATTATTGTAAAATTTAGTCGCATAAAACTCGTTTATGTACCAACTTCTCCTAATTATTGTAAATTTCAGTCACGTAAAACTCGTTTATGTACCACTTTCTCCTAATTATTGTAAAATTTAGTCTCGTAAAACTCTTTTATGTACTTTCTCCTAATTATTGTAAATTTAGTCTCGTAAAACTCTTTTATGTGCCGCTTTCTCCTAATTATTGTAAAATTTAGTCTCGTAAAACTCTTTATGTATCAACTTCTCCTAATTATTGTAAATTTAGTCTCGTATCGTTATGTACCACTTTCTCTTAATTATTGTAAAATTTAGTCGCGTAAAACTCTTTTATGTACCACTTTCTCCTAATTGTAAATTCCAGTCGCGTAAACCTCGTTTATGCGCCGTTTTCTCCTAATTATTGTAAAATTTAGTCTCGTAAAACTCGTTTATGTACCACTTTCTCCTAATTATTGTAAAATTTAGTCGCGTAAAACTCGTTTATATACCGACTCCTCCTAATTATTGTAAAATTCAGTCTCGTAAAACTCGTTTATGTACCACTTTCTCCTAATTATTGTAAAATTCAGTCTCATAAAACTCGTTTATGTACCGACTTCTCTCTTCATTGTAAAATTTAGTCTCGTAAAACTCGTTTATGTACCACTCCCTCCTAATCATTGTAA